>CALFYE010000564.1 GCA_937952145.1 uncultured Myxococcales bacterium | reverse complement strand
CTTCGCCCTCCACCTTTCCCTTCAGCCCTTCTGCTCGCAGATCTTCGCCATTGTCGGAGCCACGCCTTTCGTCGCTCAGATGAGGGGATCTATCAGGTCCTAGACTGTTCGGCGGAAATCCTCTCCTCAGCGCAGGGCTCGCTCGACGAGAGACTGGAAGTGGTGGACGCCGTCTTCGAAGCCGGGGACGAAGCGGCCGCGGTCGTAGATGCCGGCCTGCAGGCGCTCTTGCACGGCCTGGCAGATGGCGGCGTCTTCGGCTTGCACGGTGTCGGCAAAGGCGATGCGGCGGGCCTGCTTGGCCTGGTCGGCTTCGCTGCTGGCGGGCGGGAAATACCACTCAAACAAAACGGCGGTTGTGTTGATAGATAATGGCCGGACTATATTGACCTGTAAGTGGTCTGGATAATAATTCAGCATCAGGTTGGGGAAAACCCAGTAATAGGCCGCTGCGCCGTCGCCTTCGCTGGGGCTATATTCCCGCTCACGTGCCCCCTTGCCAGCGACCGATGAGTCGGAAAGTGGGCGGATCGGGGCGTGCTGGCGTGAGTGCTGGCCTCGCGGCTCGACGCGATATGCGGGGTAGTCCAGTTCGCGCATAAGAGCCGGATGAACCATGGGAATGTGATATCCCTCTAAATAGTTATCTATGTACACTTTCCAATTGCACGCTACGCGATACTCGCGACGCTCGCGCAGGTGCATGGCGGCGGTGTCGAAGTGGGCGATCTCAGAGGGGAGCTCGCCCAGGTGATCGAGCAGGGTGGGGGCGGCACCCGGCGGGCGATCGAGGCGGACGAAGATCAGCGGGCCAAAGGTGGCGACTTCGACGGGAATCAACGAAAAATCGTCGCGCCGGAAGCCGTCAGCGGGACGGTCCGCCCCGGCCGGTTCGTCGGGGCTGCGCAGGCCGGGCGTATGCAGCAGCCGACCGTCGAGCGCGTAGGTCCAGCCGTGATAGCGACACTGCAGCGTCTTGCGCTGACACACCGCGCCGCTGCCATCGGACAGCGGGCCGGCTCGGTGGCGACAGACATCGTGATAGGCGCGTAGCTCGCCCTGCTGATCGACAAGGACAATCAGCGGATAGCCGGCCACCTGACAGGCCAGCTGATCCCCGGGCTGGCGAAGCTGACTGCGCGCGGCCACCGGCTGAAAGTGGCGGGCGAAGATCCGCTTCTGCTCGCGCGTGAACAGGTCACCGTCGGTGTAGGCGGCGGCCGGCAGGGTGTGGGCGCGGGCAATCTGCGGATCGATGGCCGATAGCTCGATGGGGGCAGCGGAGGCAGGGCAGGGGGCATCCGGTGACTTGGGTGACATGGAGATCCTTTGAGCCCGGCGGCAGCGATCGAGCCACCCGGTTGACGTGACGGATGTTGGGGACGCTGACCTAGTGGGAGCTGGTCATGCTGGGCAGCGCGCGAACCACGGCGCTGCGCACCGACAGCAGCGGAGCCGAGGCGAAGCCACCGAGCAAGAGCAGACCAAAGAGCGCCAGCGAGACCCAGCGCTCGCGCGGCAGGAACTCGCGGAAGTCGTGGTTGTCGAGCGCGCCAGGCAGCGGGCTCTTGCCGGCGAGAAAGACGCGCGCAAAGAGCTGAAACAGCAAGATGCCGTTGAGGGCGGTGGTGATAAGCAGGGTCACCGCCGCTTCGGGGTGCTCGCGAAGCAGGCCCTGCACGATGAGATCTTCTGAGACGAAGCCGGCGGTTCCTGGCAGACCGATGGCGGCGATCGAGAGCAGCAGGAACGACGTCGCCATGAGCGGCGCGCGGGCCGCAAAGCCACCCAGGAAACGGACATCGCTGGTGCCGGCTCGTGCCACGACCGCGGCTGCGATCAGCACCAGGCCGCTGCGCACGATCACCGTGCCCATCGAATGCAGCAGGGCACCGCTGATGCCCTCGATGGTGAGCGAGCTGAGGCCGGCGAGTAGGAAGCCCTGCTGGCTCATCCAGAAGTAGCCGAGGGCGCGACGCAGATCGTGCTGACCTAGCCCGACTACGGCGGCGTATAGCGCCGACAGCACCGAAAGCGGCAGCAAGTAGGGGAACGCCGCGTGACAGACCTGCGGGAAGATCGGCAAGAGCAGGCGGGCGATGACAAAGATGCCGAGCGGCGTCGAGAACGTCACCATGCTCAGCGGCCCGGGGCCGTGGTTGGAGAGCGGCGCGATCCACAGGTGGAAGGGGAAGCAGCCGATGCGCGCCAAGCAGGCGACTAGCAGCAGGCCGCCGAGCAGCATGGCCGCCGACGGACTGGCAAAGGCGCCAGGCTGGGCCAGTGCGACGAGATCGAAGCGCCCCTGCTCGATGGCTCTCGCCGACAGTACCCCGGGGATAGCCAGCCCCAGGCAAAAGGCGAAGAAGGGGAGGGCGCTGCCGGCCAGCATGAAGCGGAAAATGCCGGCGGCGGTTCGTTCTTCCCGACCCTGGCGAGCGGTCAGCTCACGCGCGAGGGGGAGCAGAGACAGCGTCCAGAACAGCGCCAGGATCAGCGCGTCCAGCGCCACCAGGGCACCCAGCACGGCGCCCAGCGACAACAGCATGCGGCTGGCCAAGCGCGGGGTCAGCGGGCCGCTGGGGCTGGCCAGCGTGATGCACACCCCCAGCGTCGCGGTGAGTGGCACGAGCAGACCCGACAGGCCATCGGCCCCGACGTGGTAGTAGCGCGCCAGGCGGCGCCAGCCGATCGCCCCATGCCCGGCTTGAAACGCCGATGAGCTGTCCGAGAAAAAGAGGAAGACGCACAGCGCCACGGCCAGTGTCAGCAGCGCGACGACCAGACTGCGACGACGGACGCGGTGACTGGGCAGCGCTGGCTGCAGCCGCAAGATCAGCCCGCCCAGCAGCGGCAGCAGCCAGACCAGGGTGAGGAAGATCGCGTTGAGCTCCTTCATCGCGGCCCTCCCTCGCGGTCCTTGTCATCGCTGCCATCGCTGGGAAGACCGTTGCTGGGGCTGCCGGCCAAGCGGGCGGCGATGCGCGCCTCAAGCTCGCCCAGCCAGTGCGCGGCGAAGTAGACCGGGCGGGCGATGAAGCGATCGAGAGCGGCCTCGACTTCGAAGCGCTCGATGGCCAGACGATAGAGCACGATGCGAATAGGCAGCGTCAGCTGATCCGTGCGGCTCTTCGGCGCCGGCGCGGGCTGTGTGCCAAGGGCCGCTCGCTGCTCCAGCGCGTCCTGCAGCACGGAGGGAATGCGCAGGAACTGGTAGTAGCGCAGTACCGCGTGGGCGATGAGGTGCACAGTCGCCAGACGGTACAGCCCGAAGCCGCACTCGACGAACATCAGCCCCACTTGGCTGATCGTGGCGTAGGCCAGACCTGACTTGGCATCGCCGCTGACCTGACCCGATAGCACCGCCATCACCGCCGTCACGCCACCGATGACAATCAGCAGCAGCTTGGCGAGCGGCGCCTGATCGAAAAGTGGGGCCGAGCGAATTAGCAAGTAGACGCCGGCGTGCACCGAAAGGCCGCCATAGAACACGGCGCTTGATGCGGTGGGGCCTTCCATGGCTCGTGGCAGCCAGCCGCCGACGGGAAACTGCGCTGATTTGCCCATCGCCGCGATGAGCAGAAACAGCGCCGCGGCAGTGGCCGGCACGGCGTGCTGATCGCTGGGCACGGTCATCGCGCCCTGGATATCGACGAAGGCCGCCGAGTGAATCGAAAGGTGCAGGAGGATCGGCGCGATCAGCAGGCCGACATCGCAGAGGCGATACGTGACCAGCACGCGCATTGCTGCCCGCACCGGACCGGCGCGTTTTTGGAAAAAGCCAACCAAGAGCACCGAGGTCAGGCCGACGAGCTCCCAGCCGGCGAACAGCAGGTCGTAGCTGCCAGCGAGCACGGTCAGCTGGATCCCGCACGAAAACACCAGCATCAGTGCGAAGAAGCGATTGAAGCCGCGCTCGCGATGCAGGTAGTGGGCCGAGAAGCGGCTGGTTGCCAGCAGCAGCAGCGACGCGACCAGGCTGATGGGCAGCGATGTGTCATCAAGCAGAAAGCGCAGCTGAAAGCCGTAGTCGCCAGCGCGGTAGAAGTAGCCAAGCTGCAGGTCGACCGGCTGGGCGTGCTGTACGAAATAGGCTCCGGTCGCCGCGATCTGGCACAGAAAGGAGATCCACAGCGCAAGCTGGCTGATGGCCACAACCGTGCTTTCGGGTGGGCTGGTCCGTCGCTGCGCCAGGATGCCAATGACCAGACAGGCCAGGGCCGGCCAGGCGGGAGCGGTGGCGGCGGCGGAAAAGAATATCTCGCTCACCGAGATCATGGCCGCAGCCCTTCGTTCGTCGCTGCCACCCCGACATCGGGGGCCTGGATCAGCACCGGGGGGAGGTGATGGCGCTGGCCGTAGTAGCCCTCGCGCGAGGATGCGACCTGCGGCACGCTGCTCGGCCCTTGTGCTGTGCCGACGCCCTCGGGCTGCCAGGCGACAAAGTGCGAACCCTGGCGGTACACCCACGTTGCGCCGCTTTCGGGATCGACGGCAATAAGCTGCACCCAGGCGTTGTTGCAGAGCTCAGCCAGCGGGGGCTGCCGGGCCAGGATGGCGGTCACGGTGTCGGGCTTGGCGTCGAGGATGAGCTGCAAGCGGATCGGCTCGTGGATTTCGATCATCTGCTTGGGCAGGCCAGTGCGCAGATCGCTGGCCGCGCCGTTCATCACGGCGATAAGGCCGGTCACGTTGTGCGGCAGCTTGGTGCCGGCTCCTAGTCGTTCGTTGTCCACCGTCGAGAAAAAGTACTCCAGGTTGATGCCAGCGCAGACGGGACCGACCGCCAAAAGGATGCGTTCGAGGATGCTGCCGCTGGGATCGATCGTCGGATCGTACGAGACCAAGAAGGCGCGGCGATCGAGGAACACGCCCTGCGAGATGCGGCGGCGGCCGACGATGCAAGCGGCATTGGTGGCGTGTCCGAGCTCGGGTCGTGCCTGGCTGAGATCGGCGGCGCGCTCTTCGACATGCGCCAACGAGTCATCGGCGTCCGCTTTCGGCGAAGCCGAGGCGAAGCGGCGGCAGCGCTCGTGGGCATTGCGGGCCAGCGTGCCCTTAAAGACCCGATCGATCTCGGCCAAGAGCGGCAGCTTTTCGTCGGGGACGCTCTCGTCGAACACGCGGATCGAGTCGGTGCAGGTGTCGTGCACGCCACCCACAAAGAGCGTGCTGTCGGGGATGTCGATGCCGCGCTCGCGCAGCAGGGTGCGGACCTCGGCTCGGTTGGCCATGCGGGCAAACAGTCGCGCGTTGGGGCCGCCCGAACGCCCGCCACAGGCGCCGCAGGAATAGGCGGCGAAGTGGGGGTTATTCACCGACGAAGAGTCATGACCCAGGATGACCACCAGGGGCGCAAAGCCACGCGTCAGGCCCATGTTTTCCAGCAGCCCGGCCACGCGCGCCGCTTTCTCTTCGATCGAAAAGCCTTCATAAAGTCCGGCCGTGGCGGCAGCGCGGGCGTCGGCCGTGCGCATGTGCGAGAGCTGGGTGCGAACTTCGGGCAGCAGGTTGCGCGTGACCCGCTTGCGCAGCCGCGCCGCCGACTTGGGCAAAAAGACGTTGAGCAGCAGCGGCAGCGTCGCCAGCCAGCCTACAAAGGCGGTGATGATCGAGCCGAGAATCAGCGTGCGCGAAGCGCGGGTAAACAGCGAGCTGGCCTGTTGCCAGCGCTGACGGCGCCGCAGCCGCTGTGCGAAGCGTTTAGCGTCTGCTTCGGCGGGTTGCTCGACGATGCGGTGCTGCGGCTGCACCACCACCGGGCACAGGGGGAAGGTCGCCGGATCGTCCAGTCCCTGAAAGGCGATCGCCAGGTTGAAGAAGCCGGCGGCGCCGAAGGTCTCGATATCGGGAAAGCCTTCCTCCAGATGGCGACGGAAGGACTCCATGCGATCGTCGATGCAGCACACCACCTGCATCCGGCTTTGACGCGGCGGCCACAGCGCCTGACGCCGGGCGGCCAGGGCGGTCAGCACCGGCTCGCGATAGCTGCGCTCGTAGGCCTCGTGAAAGACGCGCAGCCGGGTCCGCGGATCGTGCTCGCTGGTGACCTGCAGCAGCGCCAGCACGTCCTGCCGGCTGGCGGCGCGCAGCCGATCGGCCGACAGACCGCAGAGCTGCGCGACATTGAAGAGTGACCAGGCCAGGCCATCGACTTCTTGGCTGACCTGCAGGCGAAGCTGGGGCTGGCGACGCAGAAACGGCATCAGCTCGGGCAGCTCGCCGGCAAAGCCGTGATGCGCCGCGATATCCAGATAGGCCAGCACGTCGAGCGAGAGTCGCACCGCCAAGAAATCAATCAGCCGGACCTGCGGCGACTCGGAAGAAAGCCCGATGACCTGTGTCGTGCCCTCTAGTCGAGCGAACATGCCGGCCCAGCCGGGAAGCTGCAGCAGCAGGTGCTCGATAAACCCCGGCACATCGGCCTCAGCGACGCCGAGCTCGGCCAGCAGCGCGAGCAGTACCGACTCGGCATCGAGGCCGCCGGTGCGGCGGATGCGCTTGCCCAGCTGCCGCTCCCAGGCGGGGCGCAGGACGTAGCCTGCGGTCTCGATATGCGACCACGCGGTGTAGAAGCCCTGAGCCCGCAGCGGCATGTTGAGCTGCGCCTGCCCGCGATCGAGAAAGGCCGCGCACAGCGGAATCAGCACCGGATGGACCAGATCGTTCGGATCTTCGTCGTAGGCCGCAATCAGCAGATCGCGAGGGAAGATCGGCGCCGCGCTCGGCTGCGGCGCTACGGCGTCCGCGATATCGGCGGCTCGCGCGCGGCAGGCTTGGAACAGGTCGGCGATGATCGTGGCTTCGGCCGTCTTGCGCTCCGTCGCACCCAGGGCTGGAAGCAGGGTCTGCCGCAGCGCGGGCGGCAAGTCGCTGCGCAGCTGACGCAGGGCATCGGTCTCGTCGAGTAGCCACTGCAGCGAGGCGGGGCTGGCTTCGCGCAGCCCATACAGCTGCAGGCGCAGACGCAGGTCGTCGAGTGGCAACCAGTCACTCGGCCAGAGCTGATCGCTGGGTTGCGACCCGCGTTCGCTCAGCACTTCGGCTAGGCTGGCCCGCAGGTCCGTGTCGCGGATGCGTCCGTCCCGCAGCGCCGCTCGATAGTCCTCTTCTTTGAGGTAGCAGCGGACACCCAGCCGTCGCTGTGCGTCGTTTAGTGCCTGATGAAACGGCAGCTGCGAAAAGGCGTGCAGGGTGTTGTGGTGGACGAAGACCTCAAGCGGTCCCTGGGCCGGCAGGTAGTGCGCCGCATGGGCGATGGCCGAAGCGAGCGCGTGACGGCGCCTAGCGTGCGGAGTGGCCGCCTCTTGAGGCGGAGGGGTTGAATCGTGTGCCATGTTCGGGAGGGCGCGTGTCCCCAAATTCTCGCGGGGCCAGAGCAGACTTGGAAGCCCTGTTTCTGCATGGACACTGTAGCGAGGTGTGGGGATCCCGTGCCAGCGCTGCGCGAGCTGTTCGTGAACATCTCTTCATCTTGTGCGCTGCAGCCTGCCCCCGGCTCGTCGTGATACATATGCGCGGTGAAGCTTCTGATCGTCGAAGATGACCGTAAGTTACAGAGCTTTGTCGCGCGCGCGCTGACCGAAGAAGGCTACGTGGTCGATGTCTGTCGCAGCGGGCGCGAGGCGCTCGAACAGACCGCGAAGATCAGCTACGACCTCATCGTGCTCGACTGGATGCTGCCCGAGGGCGATGGGCTGTCGGTGTGTCGGTCGCTGCGTACGGCAGGCAGTCGGGTGCCGGTGCTGATGCTGACGGCGCGCGACGAGGTCGGCGAGAAGGTCCTGGCCCTTGACGCAGGGGCCGATGACTACGTGACCAAGCCGTTCCACCTGGCGGAGCTTTTGGCGCGAGTGCGATCGCTCCTGCGGCGGGCGGGCGACTCGCAGATCGGCGTGCTGCGGGTGGGCAAGCTCAGCCTCGATTTGCGCCACCGCAGCCTGTCTCTGCCGGGGCGACGCATCGAGCTCACCGGGCGCGAGCTTGGCCTGCTGGAGCTCCTTATGCGCCACAACGGGCGCGTCGTCACCCGCACCGAGATCCTGGAGCAGGTCTGGGGCATGCACTTTGATCCCGAGAGCAACGTCATCGAAGTGCATATGCGCCGTCTGCGCGAAAAGCTGGGCGATGCGGCTGCCGCGCTAGAGACGGTGCGGGGTCAGGGCTATCGCTTGGCCATCAGCGAGGCCAGTCCGTGAGACTTCGTCGCCGCTTGGCGCTGATCTTTGTGATCACGCCAAGCGTGATGATCGCCGTCGCGTTCGCGGTCACGCTGAGCTCGTTCCAGCACGCGCAGGAGCGTCAGCTGGATCATGCCCTGCTGGCGCGTGCCCATCACCGCGCACAGCTGGTGGCCCGCGATGGCGAGCAGGCGCTGGCGCAAGAGACGCTCCCCGAAGCCCCGGCCACCGACCTCGATGAGCTGGTGCAGTACTCTGCGATCTATCGCATGGACGGCAGTCTGGTGGCTGCCACAGAAAACCTGGGAACGCCTGCGCCGTCGCTGCGTGACCTGGGGGTCCCAGAGGCTTTGATCTCCACGCACAGCCTGCCGCGCGAACGAGTCGGGCTGCAGTTTGCGGTGCGTGGCGTCATCCTGCGCGGCGTCTTGGTGCACGTGGACGTCGCACCCGGGCCAGGCCGCCGCCTGCTTTTGCTAGCCGCCTCGCGTGGCGATCTCGACACCGACACCTGGCATCTGGTCCGCCTGATGGCCATCGTCTTCGTCGGCGCCGCCCTGGTGACACTTATCGTCGGCTGGCTGCTCGGCCGCTATCTGTCGGGCAGCATCGAAGCCATCTCGGCCACGGCGCGGCGCGTAGGTCGGGGCGAGCTTCTGGCCCGTGTGCCGACGACCACCGTGCTGCGCGAGCCCGAGATCCGCTCGCTGGCCGAAGATCTCAACGCGATGATCGATCAGCTGGCGCGCCTTTTGGACCTGAGCCGCCGCTTTGTCTCGCACGCAGCGCACGAGCTGCGCTCGCCGCTCGCCGCTCTGCGCGGTGAGCTAGAGCTGGCCCTGCACCGCCCCCGTACGCTGGAGGAATATCAGGAGGCCATCCGCACAGCGCTCGATGATGTCGAGCGACTGATCGCGCTGGCCGAAGACCTGCTGACCCTGGCTCGGCTAGAGTCGGCCGGCCGGGCGACGGCGTCGGGCCGCTTTCCCTTGTCCGCCGTGATCCAGTCGGCGATCCGCGACTCGGCAGCTCGATCTTCGCGCGGCGTGAAGATCGTCGTCGAGGGCGATCCAGTAACGCTGCGCGGCCGCGGGCCCGACATCCAGCGCCTGCTGCGCAACCTGCTCGATAACGCCGTGTTCCACAGCCCCGAAGGAGGCACGATCAAGATCTCGACGTGCCCCGTCGCGGCTGCAGGGATTGCCCCTGGCCGTCGCGAGATCCTGCTGGCGGTCGAGGACCAGGGCCCGGGGGTTCCGCCTGAGCTCGCCGATAAGATCTTCGAGCCGTTCTTCCGAGGCGAGAGCGAGCGCGAATACTCGGGCGCCGGCCTGGGGCTCTCGATCGCGCGGGAGATCGCCCGTGCCCACGGCGGCAGCCTGCGCTACGAGCCAGGTCAAAGCGGCGGGGCCCGCTTCGTCGCGACCTTGCCCATCGATGAATAAGGCAGAGCCGCGATAGCGAAGGGGGTTCGCTTTGCGGGCTGGGGTACGGATATGCTGCGCCGCACGAGGTGAGCCATGAGCCGAGATCCGCAGCGCGACTTCCCCCGCGAGGTATGGAGTCTGTTTGACGAGTACGTGCACGGCGCCATCGACCGACGCGCTTTCTTAGATCGCGTCGCCCGCTTTGCCGTCGGAGGCTGGACAGCGGCAACCATCCTGGATGCCCTGAATCCGCGCTTTGCCGAGGCGCAGCTGGTGCAGAAAAGCGATGCGCGGCTGCACATAAGTCAGCTCGACTATTCTTCGCCGGGCGGCTACGGGCGCATCCGCGGTCTGTGTGCTCGACCTTCCGTCGGAGCTGGCCCCTGGCCGGGCGTGCTGGTGGTGCACGAAAACCGCGGCCTGAACCCGCACATCGAAGACATCGCGCTGCGGGTCGCGCTCTCTGGTTACGTCGCCTTTGCTCCCGATGCGCTGACGCCGCTGGGCGGTTATCCCGGCGATGAAGACAAGGCGCGCGAGCTCTTCGCCAAGCTCGACCCGGCCAAGAGCAACGAGGACTTCGTCGCGGCGGCCGACTTCCTGCGGCACCATCCGCAGTGCAGCGGTTCGATCGGCGTGGTCGGTTTCTGCTACGGCGGCGGCATCGCCAACCTGCTCGCGACGCGGGTTCCCGAGCTTGCGGCGGCTGTGCCGTTTTATGGCAGCCAGCCCAAGGCCGAGGACGTCGCGAAGATCAAGTCGCCGCTGCTTCTGCACTACGCCGAGATGGACGACCGGATCAACGCCGGGATTCCGGCGTATGAGGCTGCGCTAAAGGCCAATGGGATTCCCTATCAGATATATCAATATCCCGGGACACAGCACGGCTTTAATAACAACACAACTCCGCGCTACAACAAAACCGCTGCGACGCTGGCCTGGGGGCGGACAATGGACTTTTTCCGCAAGAACCTAAAAGCATAAATTGCCGCTGTCCGGAGCCTCAGCGGGAATCGTTTCTTGGTGGCTCGGGGCGGGTAGCGAGCCTTGAAAAAAGCGAGCCTGAGCCGCGGCCTGGACCTGAAACATCGCCAGGCCCGAGACGTACTCTGCATCGATCTGCAGCGCGTAAGCGCGACCGCCTGAGCACTCGCGATAGTCGAGATCGAAGACCTGCCGGGGGCGCCACGATGCGGGAGGCAGGGCCTGCGTGCCTTCCGGCAGCGGACCGGCCGCCCAGATCAGCACCGTCGGAGAAAACGCCGGCCGCTGAGTGGAGGCGGGAAGCAGTCGGTGGGTTTCTTCCGTTCGGTCGTCGGCAAGAGGGCGCTCTTGACCGGTGCGCAGCGCGAAGGCGCGGGCCTGCGGTACGACGCGCTGCAGGCTGGGCAGGGTCCCGCCACCGCCCCAGATCGCGACCTCTGCCTCGTCGGAGAGAGGGGCCAGCAGGGCCTGCAGTCCGGCCGGGTCGGTGTTTTTGCCGTGCCAGCCGATTCCTTCGCGAAAGATCAGGCTGTTGCAGGCAGGGAGGCCGACAAGCTGGCCGGCCTGGCGCTTGAGCGGTGCGGTCACTGCGGCGTAGCGCAGGCCCAGCGCGACAAGCAGGGTAGGGGCTTGATTGGCCCATTCCTCGTCGCTGCAGGGCACCGCCAGCACCGGCATACCGGCCGCGGCAAACAGCGCGCGATGCTGGCTGGGGGTGCGGCTGTGCTGGACTGGATCGCCCAGCACGGCGGCAAACTCGCGGCGGGTCCCCGTCGCGGCGAGCCGCTTGCTCTGCCAGTGCTCGCACAGCGTCGGCTGA
Source organism: uncultured Myxococcales bacterium (assembly GCA_937952145.1). Classification (GTDB taxonomy): domain Bacteria; phylum Myxococcota_A; class Polyangia; order Palsa-1104; family JAEUJZ01; genus JAEUJZ01. The sequence continues at coordinate 42,127 of CALFYE010000564.1, read as the reverse complement.
TCGAGGCTGGAGCCATCCCCTTCGCGGAAGAAGGCGAGCGGGCAGTCGCTGCGGGCGGCCTGCAGGGCGCGGAACCAGCGGTAGCGCTCGGGACCCTGGCGCAGGCGAGCGGTGGGCGTGCGCGGCAAGAAGACATGACGCTGCGGGTCGGTCGCGGCCCAGGCAGCCCCCTCGCTGAGCTCGCGCAGATCGGCGATCTCGACGGCGAGCTTGAGCCGCCCCGCCCCCAGGCGCTGGGCACCGTCCTGCAGGCGAGCGATCGCGGCCGCCAGGGACTCACCCACGGCGCGCTCGTGCAGCGAAAGCACGAGCGAGCGGTCGGCCGCCGCCGATGCATCCAGCCGTGGCAGCACCCCCGGCTGCAACTCTAAAGGAATATCGCAGAGGATATTCTTTTGGCAGAGCGCAGCGACCTCGTCGAGGTGCGGCAGGCGCTGGCGAAAGCTGCGCACGATGCGCTCGGCCGGTAGCTGCTGCAGGAGGCGGGCCAGCTGATTAGCGCCCAGCAGATCATCGCGTAGCTCGAAGCGCACCCCCAGCCAGCCTAAGCGTCGCTGCAGCCAGTCGGCAAAGCCAGCCGGTCTGGCCAGTTGCTGCGGCAGCAAGGTCAGGCAGCCGCGCGGCGACAGGTCGGGCGGAAGCGGCTGGCCCGCCAGGGCCGATAGGATGAAGGCCGACTCGATGGGCCAGGGATGATCCTCGATGCCCTCGGGCATCAGCCAGACGTCATCGTGCCAGGCGGCGTAGCGCAGCTGACGCGCGGCAAAGCGCACCGCGTACTCGGAAAGGGGGGAGAGTGCCGGCGACAGCCGCGGTCGGCTCGGCGTGCCCGCCTGGCGGGGAAAGATGCGGCCCTGCGCATCGGTCAGGCGACGCAGCCACAAGACGCGGGTCTGCGGCAGCCAGTCATGCGGTACGATCTGGCGCGGGTCGTCTTCGTAGCCCGCACCCAGCGCAACATAGACGTCTTGCTGATCGGCCAGCGGGCGCAGCGACTGCAGGAGAGCGCTTAGCGTCCTGCGCTCGCGATCGCGGAAGGCGGCCTCACCGTGCTGGACGAACAGCGTGCTGACCGCGACACCGCTTGTGCGCGCGATCTCCGCATCAAGATCGCGCAGCGTGACCACGCGCTGAGCCGTGTCATAGGCGGCCGCCACGCGCGAAAGGAACGCCGTCTTACCAACGCCACGATGACCAACGATGAGGTGCAGCATGCAGCACAGGGGATGCGCGCCGAGGTGGGAATGGAGCGCAAGGGGCAGCGGTTTTGCCTGGGTTCATCATGACTTGCAACCGGAGAGTTCATATAGTGCCGCCATGCTGATGCTGAAGAACACCCCACACCGACCGAAACATCTCTCATCGCTGACGTGGACTGGGCTTGTGGCTCGCTCGGCGTCGTTCGTGCTTACGACGTCGTTCCTGCTGGGATCGGCAGGGCTTTTGCCAGCTGCCCAGGCGGCCGCCGCCGCAAAAAAGGGAGGCACTGTGGCGAAAGGAAGAGGAGCCGGCGGGTCCGCCGCAGGCCAGGCGGCTTTAGCCGCAGCGCTCAGCTATCCGCAGTCGAAGACGGTCGAGCAGACCGACGACTACCACGGCACCAAGGTCAAAGATCCCTATCGCTGGCTGGAGTCGCTGGACACGCCCGAGACGCGCGAGTGGGTCGAGGCGCAGAACAAGCTGACCTTTGGCTGGCTCGACAAGATCGAGATCCGCGAAGCGATGCGGACCCGCCTGACCGAGCTGTGGAACTTCGAAAAATACAGCCCGCCGTATCAGGAGGGAGGCCGCTACTTCTATTCGAAGAACGACGGCCTGCAGAATCAGAGCGTGGTCTACACGACGACCAGCCTGGCCGGTCAGCCGACGGTGCTGCTGGATCCTAACTCGCTGTCCAAAGACGGCACGGTGGCGCTCGGCGGCATGTCGATCAGCCACGACGGCAAGCTGATGGCCTATGGCATCGCCGCGGCCGGATCCGACTGGCAAGAGTGGCGCGTGCGCGATGTCGCAACCGGTCAGGACCTGCCCGATGTCCTCAAGTGGATCAAGTTCAGCGGCGCGGCCTGGACCAAGGACAACAAAGGCTTCTACTACGGCCGCTTCGACGAGCCGAAGGGCAAAGAGTTCGAGTCGGTCAACTACTTCCAGAAGCTCTACTACCACCGCCTGGGCACGACGCAGGACAAGGACACGCTGGTCTACGAGAGCAAAGAGCACAAGGACTGGCAGTTCTCGCCAACGGTCACCGATGACGGCAAGTACCTGATCATCACCGTCGCCAAGGGCACCGATGACAAGTACCGCATCCTGGTCCAGGACCTGAGCCAGCCGGGGAGCAAGCTCGTCGAGCTGATCAACAACTTTGATGCCGAGTACACCTTCATCGACAACGATGGTCCGGTGCTGTGGTTCAAGACCGATCTCAACGCGCCGCGCGGCAAGATCATCGCCATCGATCTGCGCAAGCCGACGCAGAAAGACTGGAAAGAGCTGATTCCGCAGAGCGCCGACAACCTGGCTGGCGTGTCGGTGCTGAATAACCTCTTCGTTGCGCGCTACCTCAAGGACGCCTACGCACAGGTCAAGGTCTTTGACCTATCGGGCAAGTTCGTGCGCGACCTGCCGCTGCCCGGCATTGGCTCGGTCGGTGGCTTCGGCGGCAAGCGGAGCGATAAAGAGACCTTCTACGCCTACACCAGCTTCAACACGCCAGCGACGATCTATCGCTTGGACCTGACGAACTTCGCCAGCACGGTGTTCAAGCAGCCGCAGCTGAAGTTCAACCCGGCTGATTTCGAGACCAAGCAGATCTTCTACACCAGCAAAGACGGCACCCGCGTGCCGATGTTTGTCAGCAGCAAAAAGGGTGTGAAGGCCGATGGCAACAACCCGACGTACCTGTACGGCTACGGTGGCTTCAACATCCCCATCACGCCGGGCTTTTCGGTGTTCGAGCTGGTGATGATGGAGCGCGGCGCGATCATCGCTAAGCCCAACCTGCGCGGCGGTGGCGAGTACGGTGAAGACTGGCACAAGGCCGGCACCAAGCTGCGCAAGCAGAACGTGTTCGACGACTTCATCGCCGCGGCCGAGTGGCTGATCAAGAGCAAGTGGACGCAGCCCAAGCGCTTGGCGATTGCCGGCGGATCGAACGGTGGCCTGCTGGTCGGCGCGACGATGACGCAGCGGCCCGAGCTCTTCGGTGCGGCGCTGCCGGCAGTGGGCGTGATGGATATGCTGCGCTTCCACAAGTTCACCATCGGCTGGGAGTGGATCGACGACTACGGCAGCTCGGACAATGCGGAAGAGTTCAAGGCGCTGCACCGTTACTCGCCGTATCACAACATCAAGGCCGGCACGACGTATCCCGCGACGCTGGTGACGACGGCCGATCACGACGACCGCGTGGTCCCGGGTCACAGCTTCAAGTTCGCGGCCGCGCTGCAGGCGGCGCAGAGTGGCGGCGCACCGGTGCTGATCCGCATCGAAGTACGCGCCGGGCACGGGGCCGGCAAGCCGACCAGCAAGCGCATCGCTGAAGCGGCCGACGTCCTTTCGTTCTTGAGCAAGACCATCGGCCTGAACGGCTAGATCGGCGGTCGCTTCGGATGCGCGCGGGGGGGCGCGCGCTTATAGGACCTTGCCCGGGTTCATCAGGCCGCGGGGGTCGAGGGCGGTCTTGATGGACTGCATGACCGCGACCTCGACTGGGCTGCGGTAGCGACGAAGCTCATCGCGCTTGAGGCGGCCGATGCCGTGCTCGGCGCTAAAGCTGCCGCCCATGGCCACAGCAAGATCGTGGACGATGGTGCTGATGCGATCACGCTCGGCGACAAACGCGCTGGCCGGGCTGCCGATCGGCTGGCTGAGGTTGAAGTGGATGTTGCCATCGCCGATGTGACCGAAGGCGCAGACGCGCAGGCCGGGCAGGGCGGCGGTGACGCGGGCGCTCGCCTCGACGACGAAATCAGCAACCAGGCTGACCGGCACCGAGACATCGTGCTTGAGGCTCGCGCCCTCGGGCTTCTGGGCTTCGGGGATGCTCTCGCGCAGGCGCCAGAATTCGGCGCGCTGGCCCGCGTTCTGGGCAATCGCGGCATCGTCGATCAAGCCGGCATCGCTGCACTGCTCGAATAGGCGCTCGCAGCTGCGCAGCAGAGCCCGTCCTGCTTCGCTGCCCTGCGCGGCTTCGCCATCCGGTGCTGAGTCGCTCGCAGTCGACGTGGCTTCGAGCAACAGATACAGGTCGTGCTTGCCCGGCAAGGGATCGCGCGTGCCGGGGATGTGACGCAGCACCATGTCCAGCGCGGTGCGCGAGATGAACTCGCAGCCGGTGATGGCATCGCCGGTCTCGGTGCGCGCGCGGGACAGCACCGAGATCGCAGCGTGCAAGTTGGGCAGGGCGAGGATCGAAGTCACCTGCTCGCGCGGGCGCGGGAACAGCTTCAGCACCGCGGCGGTGATGATGCCCAGCGTGCCTTCCGCGCCGCAGAACAGGTGGCGCAGATCGTAGCCGGTGTTGTCTTTGCGCAGGCTACGCAGCATGTCCAGGATGCGACCGTCGGGCAGGACGACCTCTAGGCCCAGGACAAGCTCGCGCGCATTGCCGTAACGCAGGACCTGCGTGCCGCCGGCGTTGGTGGCTAGGTTGCCGCCGATCTGACAGCTGCCCTCGGCGGCCAGGCTCAGCGGGAACAGGCGCTCGGCAACGACGGCGGCGGCCTGGACATCGGCGAGGATGCAGCCGGCTTCCACGGTCAGCGTGAAGTTGTCGGCATCGACCGCGCGGATGCGATTCATCCGCTTGAGGTTAATGATCACCTGCTCGCCCGACTCGGCGGCCACGGCCCCCCCGCACAGGCCGGTATTGCCTCCCTGCGGCACCATTGGGATGGCCGCTTCGTAGAGCGTCCGCACGACCTCCGCCACCTGCTGCGTCGTGCTCGGCAAGATGCACAGCCGGCTGTGTCCTTGGTAGTTGCCCCGCTGCTCGCGCAGGTAGGGAACAAGCTCGTCAGCCTCAGTGACCAGGCCGGTCTGACCGACGATGGAGAGCAGGCGAGAGTAGACGTCTTGAGGGAGTCCTGGATGCTGTCCAGTTTGCATTCCAGAACTGTAATGACTGCCGCTGCGGCATGGTAGATTTCGCCGCCATGCAGACGACAAATTCCGTCCCGACCGGCGGCTCGCTGGTCCAGGTGCAGGTGGCTTCTGGGGTGGCGCTGCTCTCGCTGTGCAATCCGCCCGCCAACACCTATTCGTACGAGCTGATGCAGGCGCTGGATGCCGCCATCCTGCGGGCTCGCATGGATGATGAGGTGCACGTCATCGTGATCAGCGGAGCCGGCGATCGCTTCTTCTGCGCCGGCGCCGACATCGCGATGCTCGACCGTGTGGCCCCCAGCTTCAAATACAACTTCTGCCTGCACGCCAACGAGACGCTGCTGCGCATCGAAAATACGGCGAAGCTGGTGATCGCCGCGCTAAACGGCCACACCGTCGGTGGGGGTCTGGAAGTCGCGCTGGCCGCGGATCTGCGCATCGCACCGCAGGGGGCCCGCTTCAAGGTCGGTCTGCCGGAAGTGGCGCTGGGAGTTCTGCCCGGCACGGGAGGCACGCAGCGCTTGGCGCGCCTTTTGGGCAAGAGCCGCGCCATTGAGCTCATGGCCAAAGGACAGAACCTCGACGTGGCTGAGGCGCAGCGGCTGGGCCTGATCAACGAGCTCTTACCCGCTGCGGAAGGCGAGACCTTCCTGGCAGCGGCGCTCCGCTACGCGCAGAGCTTCTGTCCGCCGGGCCGGGCGTCGATGGCGGTGGGGCGCATCAAGCGCGCGGTGCAGGCCGGCGTGGAGCAGAGCCTGGAAGCGGGTCTCGCGCTCGAACGCGAGCTACAGCAGCAGCTCTTTGTGTCGGAAGATGCGCGCGAGGGGCTGCGCGCTTATCTGGACAAGCGTCCGCCGCAGTTTCGCGGGCGTTAGCGCGCGAGCGAGGCTTGGCCCTCGCTGTGCTGCGACAGCCCGTGGGGGGCACGAGACTGATTGGGGACGCGAACCTAGCCGGTTGCGAACTTCCAGTTGCGCAGGAGCTTGCGGAATGTGTCGTTGCTGGCCGGGAACTTCATCTTGCGCAGCGCCACGCTGACGCACTCTTGCAGCGGGGTGGGACTGGGTGCGCGCTCGCTGGGGCTGAGCTTGGCCGTGACCAACGCGCTAAAGACGCTGCCGTCGCGCGAGATCATCATCATGGCCTGCAGCTCGACCGCAGTTGCGCCCTTGTAGATGGCGTGACTGAGCGCACACTCGCGGATTGCAGGCTGCGCGCCGTCGAACAGGCGCTCCATCGCCTGGTCTGCCACGATGGGCTTGGCCGGCTTCTTGGCCGCGGCCGGCAGCGCCGCAAAGCCTAGCCCACCCAGCACGAGAGCCATCCACACGACACGAGTGCTCGATCGTTCGCGCATCACAGTGGCAAGCACAGGCCAGGGTTTCCGGTGCCCGACTTGAAGACGTCGCGGCAGGTGCGACCACTTGGGCAGGTGTCGGTGGTGCCGACAATGCAGAGCGCGCGGCACTTGTGATCGCCGGCGAGCACCACGTTGCACTGGAAGCCATCGACACACTCGTCAAAGTAGTTGCAGTCCTGGCCCTCGTTTTTGGCGTCGCCATAAAGCGGGAAGCAAGCCAGGCCGCGGAACGCGTCGCGGGTCGGCGCACCCTTGCTATCGACGGTGGTGTCGAGATACACGCAGTGCTGCCTTCGACCATCGGCAGCGGCGCAGGTGGCCACACCGATGTTGCACAGCGGCCGGCACTCCCCCAGGTCCTCATAGGTGCGGCGGACGCAAGCACTGGCCGGACTGGCCCCGGGGCAGGTGCCGTTCTGTGTCGCCGTGTCGATCGCCGTGGGGTTACACGACAGGCGCGTCGCGGGGTAGCAGTAGCCGCTGTACTTGTCGTAGGGGAAGCAGGCGTAGCCCTCGTTCGGACGGCAAGTGTTGGCGACGTAGCAGGTGCGCAGGCAGTACTTGGGCGCCCCGGCCAGCACGCTCAAGCAGTGGCCGTAGCCGCCGCAGTCGTCATCGGTGCTGCAGGTCGAGGTGCAGTAGCCGCCGGTCGTTGGCAGGTTACCTGGATCACCGAGGATGTTCGTTGTCCAGCACTTAGGCGCCTTGCCAAGCGTGCACTGCGCATCGGCCTTGCAAGGGGCGCCGATCTGTCCCGCCCCCACGGCTAGATCGGCACCGTAGAGATCGACTACGTCGTCACCTGCCTCGCTGCGCAGGTTGAGTTGCGATTCTGGGACCGTGCAGGCCACGGTCAGAGCACAAAGACACGCGCCCATCTGGCGCCACATGCGATGCATCAGCATGACCATCCCCCCGGGTTTGCTCCCCGCCAAGCGTGATGAGCTACTTGCTCTGACACAGACCGGTGCTGCCTTCAGCCGCGCCCGCCCGCAGCGAGTTCGCGCAGCCCTGCGCGGCGTTGTCGCACGTGTTCCCAGCCGGGATTCCGCCCGGCGGCATCAGGATGCCAGGAGGGGCCGTCGGGGCGCCCATCGTGCCCTGGACACAGAGCTGACGGCAGACCTTGCCGCTGTCCATCAGGTTGTAGCGGTCGCACTGGTAGCCATCGACGCAGTCCGTCCAGTACTTGCAGGGCATACCGTCGGCAATCGGAGAGATGCTCTGCTGGAAGCAGACGTTCCCCTTGAATTTGTCGCCGGCCGGCGACGGGTTGCCTCCCGAGTCGAGCGAGGTGTCGAGGTAGATGCACTGCTGCGGGGGCGGCGGGTTGCCCGCCCGATCGTCATTGGGGCAGGTGGACTTGCCGACCAGACACTGCGAGTGGCAGACGCCGCCATGATCGCTCTCGTAGGCGACGCGGACGCAGCCGCCCAGATACTTGTCGGCACCGTACTCACAGATGCCGTCGCTGGCCGTCGGGTTGCAGTCAAAGTTGGCGCTGGGGAAGCAGATGCCGCCATTGTCTCCGTCGAAGGCGCAGGAATAGCCCGGCTTGCGGCAGCGGGTCGCGCTGGCGCAGCGCGCCATGCAGTACTTCTTGCTGCTGCTCGGCAGGGTGACGCACTTGGCCGTGCCGCAGTCGCTGTCTGACAGACACTCACGCGTGCAGTAGCCGGCGGGGGTCGACACCAGCTTGGGGTTGTTGAGCAGGGTGGTCGTCCAGCAGGTGGGAGCGCTGCCCGTTCCTTCGGTGCACTCCGTGTCCTTGGTACAGGGGGCGCCGATGCAGCCGGTGCCATTGCATAGGTTCACTTCGACTTCGTTTCCCATGTCGCTGCCGCCGTCGGCATTCGACGTGGTCTTGCCACCGCAGTAGGTCAGCGTACCGACGGAAGCTGCAAGAATAGTAGACAGCAGCAGGCCCGAAAATAAGTGCAAGCTACGGCTCATGGATCGATTCCTCCCCCACGTGTGAACCATGACCGGTCCCCCCCGGCGACCTACATCGATTCCTGATCCGGCCTAGCGCAAGGGGGCAGTCATCGGCCAAAAGACAGTTGATCGCTGCCCATCATATCGCGTTTTGCCGGCAGGTAGACGGTGCCCGGTGGCCCGTGACCGTAGACAGCGGAAGGCGCACTGGGGGCGATGTAGCCTCCGCAGCTTTTGCGAACTTCGGTGATTCCTGGGCAGAACGGCTGCGGCCCGGCAGCGAACTGTGCGAAAATAAAATTCCCCTGGGGCTTGCCACACGGCTGCGCGCCTCTTTAGGGAGCGAGCCGTCCGTGAAGCTGCGAAAGACTTCATCGTTCTACATGGTTCCTGTGGCCGACATCTTCGGCCCCGACCCAACGACGGGGCTGACATGCTGGTAGTTGTGGTGCGTTCGACCGGCACCGCGGGGAGCGCGTCGGCTCAGGAAACGCGCACCTTTGAGTTTGACCAGCCGGTCATCACCATCGGTCGCGCCGAGGTGAACGACATCGTCCTGCCGACGCCCAAGGTGTCCAAGCGCCATGCTCGGCTGGAGGTGAGTCCGCATGGCCTGGTGCTGACCGATCACAAGAGCACCAACGGCACTTATCTGAACGGCCGCAAGGTCATGGCCGCTGTGCTGGTCGGTGAGGGCGATCACGTCCACGTCGGCGAGTTTTCGATCGAGGTCAAGTCGGCAACCGGCCTGCCCAAGGCCGGGGCCAAGTCGGCGCAGGGGGGCTTTACGCCTCTGGCTCAGGCCAGCGCTGATACCGAGCCGAACGAGCAGAACCAGACCAGCTCTGAAGAGACCTCCACACGTCGTGGCGCTGCCTATCGCATGAGCTGGCTCGATGACTGGGCAACGCCCAGCAGCCAGCGCAGCGCACAGAGCACCAGTTCCAACCCGCCCAGCCGTCGCAGCAATCGCAGCGTCAGCCTGCTTGAAGGCCATCGCCGCGAGAGCAGCATGACGTTCAATCTGCAGGCCAGCATGCCTGGCCTGATTTCGGTCGGGCAGCACGTGTCGCTGCGCGTCTGGGCCGACGCTCGTATGAACGCGCGCGAGGCGCAGAGCGGAAAGCAGCGCCTGTCGGCTGCACTGGAAGTTAGCCTTAGCCTGCCCGACGGAAAGATCGAAGCGCCGAGCTGTGATCACGGCATGCTGCAGGTGGTCAACGGCGGGCAGTCGGCCGAGATGGTCATCTCGCTTCGTGGTCGCGATGTGGGGCCGGCACGCATCGAGCTTGCTGTCTGCCATCGCGGGGCACGTATCGCCACGCTGACCCTACGTCCCGAGATACGCGCCATGACCCTCGCCGAGCTGGGTGAGCTATCGCCGCACAGCGAGATCCAGGTGTCGACGCCGCTGGAGTCGGTGCTGCCCGCCGGTGGGCCGCAGGTCATTCTGCGCCTGCGCGAGTTTGGGCCTCTAGCAAGCGGCGAGGTGGGCGCTCCCGCGGTCGCATTACTGAACGAGACCCATCCTTCGCTGACCAGCTCGCACACGGCTGAAAACGCACGGCGTCGCCGGCTCAAGGTTGATCTGGCGCTGATGCACGAAGAGACCGCCGAGATCGTCGCCAGCGGCGAGGTCCCGCTGGAAGTTCCGCTGGCCGATCGGCTGCGCACCTTTATGGCCAGCCAGGAAGTCGAGCGCGTTGGGCTGGTCGCCGACAGTGCGCGCGAGCCGGCGCTGCAAGCCGTTGGCGAGTCGCTGGCCGCGATGCTGCTGCCGCCGTCGGTGCGCGAGGCGCTGGGCGGCCTGGCACCTGGCGCCTGGCTGAGCATTGACAGCGCCGAGACTTGGGTTCCATGGGAGCTTCTGCGCGTTAGCCGCGGCCTGACCAGTCACTACCTGGGCGAGCGCTTCGCCGTGACGCGTAGCGGCATTGGGAGCCACGTGGCGCGCTTTGCCACCATGCCCTGCGTGCTGGTGACGCCGCCTGGTGGCGAGGCCCTGGTCCGTCGGGAACAGCAGGCTCTGGCCTCGCTGGATGTGCGCCTGCGGCAGGTCAATCGGCTGATGGATGCGCTGCCGCTTCTATCACAGCCGGGCATGGCCGCTTGGCACATCACGGGGCACGGTGGGTTTGACCGCGCTGATCGCTCGGGCGCCAGCCTTCGCCTGGAAGAAGGGGTGCTATCACCAGTGCAGGTGATGCCCGCCGCGCGATTCCGCAAGTCTGGCCAGACGCCGCCGTTTCTGGGCGCGTTTGTCTTCCTCGCGGTGAGCGAGCCGGCGACGCCGCAGGCCCCGCTGGCCCCCGCTGGAACCTCACAGTGGGTTGAGCGCTTCCTGGGCGCGGGCGCCGGTGCCGTCGTCGCCACGACCTTCCCGGTCTCCTCTGCCAAGTGCGCGCAGTTTGCCGAGACCTTCTATCGCGCCTGGAGCAGCAACCGTCCGCTATCGATAGCCGCCGCCGAAGCGCGTGAGGCGATTCGTACCGACGGCGATCCCGCCTGGCTGGCCTTCGCCGTTTATGGCCTGCCGGGCGCGCGGCTCGGCAGCCTCTAGCGCTTTTGGTGCTGGCTAGCGAACGGAAACTTGGGCGCGTAGGGATAGTAGCCCGTACGCATCGTGATGTCCGTGGAGCCCGCCCCGCTTGCCCGCACCTTGATGCGCAGCTCGCCAGCCCCCGGTTCGCTCAGCGGCAGGACGGTCTCCTGCAGCTGATCCAGCCCCCCTTTACCCTTCAGCATGACCGCGCGGCATGTCGACATTCGTCTCCCCTCTGCCGATTGTCCCCATCACGCTAGGGGTGTTCGCAACATTGGGCAAATGGATAGATCAGATAGACTTCATTCATTCCATGAATCTTAGCCAGTTTGACCTGAACCTGCTGACTGCACTCGAAGCCCTGCTGGAGGAGCGCAGCGTGACCCGGGCCGGGCGACGGATTGGCCTGAGCCAGCCAGCGATGAGCAACGCGCTCGCCCGCCTGCGGGAACACCTGCACGATCCCCTGCTGGTGCGCAGCGGCGGGGCGATGGCGCTGACTCCGCATGCTGTGGTGCTACGGCCGCAGCTGACGGAGCTCTTGGGGGAGCTTCGTCGCGTGCTGGCCAAGGCGCGCCCCTTCGAGCCCGCGACGGCCGAGCAGAGCTTTCGACTGCTGGCCACCGACTTCATCGAGATGGTGGTGCTGCCCAAGCTCGTCGGGCGGGTCCTGACCGCCGCCCCGCGCGTGACGCTGGATGTGCGACTGTTCGCCGAGACGGACGTTGCTGAGGGCATAGGCAGCGGCGCCATAGATCTGGTGCTCGGGGTGTTCGGCGAGCCTCCACCGGGCTGTCGAGCCGATGCTCTGTTTCGCGAGAACTTTCTCTGCGTCGTGCGCAGCGGCCACCCGCTGCTCGGCCGCGGACGTCTGACCTTGAAGCGCTACGTGGAACAGCCGCATCTCTTGGTCTCGCAGCATCGCAGCGGCCCTGGCGCAGTCGACGTTGCCCTGCAGCGGCTGGGGCTGTCGCGACACATCGCGCTTTATGTGTCGCACTTCCTGGTGGCGCCGCTCGTCGTCGCTCAGAGTGATCTGGTGGCGACGCTGCCGGCCCGCGCCGCCAAGCTCCTGGCCGTCCAACATGGCCTGCGGCTGCTGCCGCCACCGGTCGCGCTGTCGGGGTTTACGGTGTCGCAGCTATGGCATCAGCGAACCGACGAAAGTCCGTCGCACATGTGGCTGCGAGCCCAGGTCAAGCAGAGCCTTCGTCGCTGAGCTCAACGCGAGCGGAGCGCTGTCTGGTCCAGCCGGAGGAGAGCCGAGATTGGAGGGGGAGGCGGGGAAGAATCAGCGAATGGCGGAAGAGATGATGATGGCGATGCCGATCATCACCGAGGCCATGAGGATGCCGAGGGCGATGTTCTGGTCCTCTTCCAGCTCTTTGTAGACGTTAAACGGCATCATCTTGCGCAAGACGGTAAAGGCCAGCGCGAACATGCCGATGCCGATGAGTGAGTAGAGAAGGGCGGACATCAACTGCCCCCAGTGCGTCTCCCAGAAGTGCAGCATCATTTGCCTCCGTGAACTCCGCGGTGCCAGAAGTGATAGGAGCGATATCCGCCCGGTGACTGCCGCACGCTTGGCGGCACATGCACGCGTTCGCCGGGGGAGAAGCCCCAGCCGCGCAACTCGATCAAGAGCTGAAGAAAGAGAACGGCCACGCAGAACAGGCCGTAGAAGCCCAGCGAGGAACGGGCCCGCTGCAGACGGGCCGACAGCGACGGCGGGCTTTCCGCCCCAGGATCAGCGGGAGCCTCAGGAGCAGCGGGAACTTGGCTAGGAATTTGTGGTTCTAAAGCCATGGCGACTCCTAGCTATTGTCCTCGGTGCGGCGCTGCTCGAAGCGATTCTTGGCCAGCCAGTTCCACACCGGCACCATCGCCATAAACAGCCACAGCCAGAAGGCATACCCGAAGCGCGTCGTCGGATGCGAGATGCGCAGCTTCATGATCGCCGGCGGCAGCACGCACTGGTTGTTGATGCACTGCTTGCCGGTGGGGCAGGGGCCGTAGTTGCGAGCGCCCGCCAAGTTGCTCAGGCTGTTCAGCTCGCGCGTCAGCGTCTCGATTCGGGTCTGCGGCAGCGGGTCGCTGTCGCCCTTGGTGGTCACGCGCACGGTGCGCGTCGGGGGCAAGCCGCAGCTCCGCACGCACTTGCCGGATACGCAGCTCCAATCGATGAACGATCCACAGTCGCTGGCGATGGTGCAGCTCTGCTGTACGGGCCAGGAGGGCTCGATGCGGATGACGTACTTGCCGCCGGGTACCTCGGGGATAACAGCGCTCGCCGTGCGGCTGCCCTCGCTCCAGCTCTCGCCATCGGAATAGCCAGAGTAATAAGCGGCTTCCAAGCCGACGGTATGGGCCTCGCCGCTGTCTTCGTTGATTAGCGAGACGTCGGTGGCCAGCCACGAGTTGTCGACGGCGGTCTTGAGGCTCACCTCGACCGCGACCTGCGAGCCGGACTTGGCGAGCTCGAAGGGATCGCTGATCAAGATATGCTCTGCTCCCGGCTCGACACCGGCGACGGTGGTGACCTCCCAGTCGCGGGCGTAGTGGCCCGAGCGCGCGCAGGAGAACGCCAGGATTCCCATCATCGCCATCGTCGCGTAGCTAAGCTGCCACTTCTGACGTTCCCACTTCGCCTTGTAGGGATTGGGCTGGTGCGGCGCCACCCAGGTCTTTTCGGGCGGCTTGCCTTCCAGCTTGAAGGCGGCCCAGACCTCGTCGCTGTCGAGATAGAAGCCGAGCGAGGCGTTGATCTCTTTGCGCTCGCCCTTTTTCGAATCGCCGGGCGTGGTCTCCAGCGAGATCAGCACGCCATCGCTGGCAAAGTCTTTGACCTCAACGGTCTCGCCGAGCGCGACGGCCCAGCTGAATTCGCCGTTGATGTGGACGACGCGGGTCGTGCACTGCTCGGCCAGGCTGCAGAAGTAGCCGCGGACGTAGCGATGGCGCTCGCCTCCGCCAATTTCGCCGTACGGAATCGGCTCGACGAGGGTGAAGTGGCCGCCGGAATCGACGAGGTAGTAGAACGCGCTGTCGACATCGGCATCGCCAGTCCACAGCAGGTACTCGTCCCAGTGGCCGCCATCGCCGGTCGTGATCTGGCGCTGGATGTGGCCAAGGACGGTGAAGTGATGGCCGCGCAGCGTCGCCTGACTGCCCAGCGCGAAGCGCGGCTGCATGTCGTCCGACAGCTTCTTGAGCGTCTGCAGCGCCAAAAGCGGCTCGCGCGTGCAGTCGACCAGGGCGCGGCAGTACGGACAGGTGACACGCTCGCTAAGGTCGGGGGCCTTTAGCTCCAGCGCGCCGTCGCACTGCGGGCACGACATTCGCTTGCCGGCCTTCGCGGCTTTCGGCGTCGGCGTAAACGAGGCGCGATCGAGCTTCAGCTCATCCAGGCGAACCTGGCGCCCGTAGTAGCCCAGGATCTCGCTCTCACCGGCGGCGCCATAGTCCAGCGTGCCGACGCTGCCTTTTGCGCCCGAGAGATCGACATAGCGCATCGGCTGACCAAGCTGAAACTCGAAGGGAATCTGTCCTTCGGCCGAGACCAGCTTGGCGCTATGGACTTCAGTGGCACGCAGCGTCGTGTCGCCCGAGGCATCGGGCAGCGGCAGGTGGATGCTGTGGCCGGGGTGGATCTTGTCGAAGGCCGGCGCCTGTGGCACTGGACCGACGGGGGCCTGTAGGAAGAAGCGCCCCTGCGCCTCGGCCAGCCAAAGAAAGCGGCCGGCGTCGGTGGCCAGATACCACTCGTTCCAGGTCCCCGCCCCGTGGTCGTACTGCAGGCGGCCAACGATCTCGAAGCCGCCGTGTGCCGCGCCGCGCAGACCAACCGCCAGAGCCGACGAGGTCTCGGCAAGCTGTGCGACCTTGCCGAGCTTGGCGTAGTCCAGACCGCGCTTGGCAACGACGCTGCTGCAGTGGGCGCAGATGCTGAGGACGGCACCGGGCTTGGTGAACTTGACCTCTGCCCCGCACTCCGGGCAGCCGGCGGCGCCGCTCATTGCTTCCCTCCGCGGGCGCATACCAGCCACTCGCTGGCTCCATATGTCCTCGGCCGAATCTCTTTCCGAAGGAGCATGACTGGCAGGTTATCATATCCCCCTACTTCGCTGTCGCTCGCCCACCAAGGAGAAATTGATGGCCGCCTCCCCGTCGCAGGATCTCGATACGCTGTGCATCAACACCATCCGCACGCTGTCTATGGACGCCGTGCAGGCGGCGAACTCTGGTCATCCTGGGACGCCGATGGCCCTGGCTCCGGTGGCGTATGCACTGTGGCAGCGGCACCTGCGCTTTGACCCCAGCGATCCCATCTGGCCCAACCGTGACCGCTTCGTGCTCTCGGCGGGTCATGCCTCGATGCTGCTCTATTCGATCCTGCACCTCTACGGGGTGAAGGCGGTAAACGGGCAGTACGAACAGCTCGGCGAACCGAGCGTGTCTCTCGACGAGATCAAGCGCTTCCGCCAGATCGATAGTCGCTGTCCGGGGCATCCCGAGTACCGCTGGACGTCGGGGGTCGAGTGCACTACCGGGCCGCTCGGACAGGGCGTCGCGACCTCGGTCGGTATGGCCATCGCCAGTCGCTGGCTGGCGGCACGCTACAACCGTCCCGGCTTTGAGCTGTTCAACTACAACGTCTTCGCCCTGGCTGGCGACGGCTGCATGATGGAGGGCATCAGCGGCGAGGCTGCGTCGCTGGCCGGCCATCTCAAGCTGTCGAACCTGTGCTGGATCTACGACAACAACAAGATCACTATCGACGGCACCACCGACCTGGCTTTTTCGGAAGACGTCGGGGCGCGCTTCCGCGGTTATGGCTGGCAGGTGTTGCACGTCGCCGATGCCAATGATCTGGGGCAGCTGGATCACGCGCTCACCACCTTCCTGCAGACGGCGGGCAAGAGCGCGGATCGGCCGACGCTGATCATCGTCGATTCGCACATCGCCTGGGGCGCCCCCAACAAGCAAGACACCCCGCACGCCCACGGCGAGCCGCTAGGCGACGAAGAGATTCGCCTGACCAAGCGCGTCTATGGCTGGCCTGAGGATGCCAAGTTCCTGGTCCCCGACGGGGTGCGCGAGCACATGGCGGCTGGTCTGGGCGCACGAGGCCACGGTCTGCGTCAGGGCTGGATGGCCCTGTTCGAGCAGTATCGAGCGCAGCATCCTGAGCTGGCCGACCAGGTTTATCGCATGCAGCACCGGCAGCTTCCCGAGGGCTGGGATCACGACATCCCGGTGTTTCCCGCTGATAAAAAAGGCATGGCGGGACGCGACGCCAGCGGCAAGGTGCTAAATGCCCTGGGCAAGCGCGTGCCGTGGCTGCTCGGCGGCGCGGCCGACCTGGCTCGCTCGACCAAGACGACGCTGACCTTTGAAGGCGCGGGGGACTTTCAGGCGGACAATCGCGCGGGCCGCAACCTGCACTTCGGGGTGCGCGAGCACGCCATGGGCGCGGTGCTCAACGGCCTGTCGCTGTCCAAGCTGCGGCCCTATGGATCGGGCTTCTTGATCTTTTCCGACTACGCGCGGCCGGCGATTCGGTTGTCGGCGATCATGGAGATCCCGACGATCCACATCTTCACCCATGACTCGATCGGCGTGGGTGAAGACGGCCCAACGCATCAGCCGATTGAGCACCTCGCGTCGCTGCGCGCCATCCCGCACCTGTTCACCATCCGGCCCGCTGATGCCAATGAAGTGGCCGAGGCGTGGCGTCTGATCATGCGTCTGCGGCACGAGCCGGTGGCCCTGATCCTCAGTCGCCAGGCGCTGCCGACGCTCGACCGCAGTCGCTATGCACCGGCGGCGGGCCTGTTGCGCGGCGGGTATGTCCTGGCCGATGCGCAGCAGCACGATCCCCAGCGCTTCAAAGATCGCGCCCTGCAGGTGATCCTCATCGCCAGCGGCAGCGAGGTCGCGCTGGCCGTCGAAGCCTACGAGCGGCTGCTCAGTGAAGGCATCGCCGCGCGCGTGGTCAGCCTGCCGTGCTGGGAGCTCTTCGAACACCAGAGCGCCGAGTACAAGGACAGCGTCCTGCCCGCCACCGTGACTGCCCGCATCGCCATCGAGCAGGCCTCGGCCTTTGGCTGGGCGCGCTACATCGGCAGCGATGGAGTCAGCATTAACATGAAGACCTTCGGCGCCTCGGCTCCGCTCAAAGAGCTGCAGAAGCGCTTCGGCTTCACCGTCGATGACGTCGTCACTGCAGCCAAGCGTCTGCGTGGCTAGCGTCCTCGTGCTGTCCTTCTGCTAGCGAGCCTGGCCGCATGACATCTCGTCGGGCTCTCAGCCTTAGCCTCGCGCTTCTCGTTCTGGCATTTTCGCTGTGGCTTTGGCTACGCGCTGGATCCCCTTCACTGCATGCCGGTGACGCTGCACGCGAGACTCAGGACTTGCGTAGGCCACCAACGGGAAAAGAGGCGCCCCAGCATCCGCAGCGCCCGCCTAACTTGTCGGCGGCGCGAGTCCAGCGGGATGCACTGCGAGCGGCGATCGAGCAGGGACTGGCGCGCGGTGCTGGCCGGGGGCTGGATGTGACGCCGTCCTCGACCGGCGCGGCGGTCGCCGAGGGACCCCAGGCGGCAGCAGGGAGGCTGCGCGATCGGGTCGGCGGGCGCGATGCCTTGGTCAAGGCTCTGAATCACCAGTTCATGCCTCTGGCGCAAGACTGCATTGCGCGGGCGCAGGCGCAGCGGCCGTCGCTGCAGGGGATGCTGGCGCTCGCGCTAGAGACCCTCGCCGACGAAGAACACGGTGCCGTTGTCGATATCGCCCAGGCCGCGCCGAACAACGAGATCGTCGATGCCGATCTGTGGGAGTGCATCCGTGAGTCGGCCTACAGCCTCAGCCTGCCGCCGCCGCCAAGCCGCGGTCGTGAGGCGTTCGTTCTGACCCTGCCGCTGGATGCGGTGGGGGACCTGGGATCAGCTGCCTCGGGCGTCGCTCGCTGAGACGCAGGGCGCGACGAACTCGATGGTTTTTTCGACGCACAGCGCTGTCGGCTGGGGGCGGAAGCGCCAGCTCTTGAGCGTCGCCGCGATCTGGCCGCTGGCATCGAACGACGGATCCAGCGCTGTCACCGAGCGCACCAGGCCCGATCCGCCGATACACAGCCGATAGCGACCGTGCACGCGCTCGCCGCAGGCTCGTCCCTTGAGCTCGGCGGGCGGACTCGGCTCGTCGTCCTGGCTTAGCTTCTGCGCGACAAACCAGGACTCTTGCACATCAACCACCGCGGTAGCGGCGTCAGATTCGACGGCCGGGCGGCCCAGGCCACGGCACTCGACGCGAAAGGCCAGGTTCTGCTCAAAACATAGCGGCAGCGGCAGCGGCCGATAGCGCCAGCCGCGCAGCGTCGCCACGATGCTGTCATCGGCATCGGGAATGCCCGCCAGCACATCGACCGACTGCACCCGCCCATCGCGAGCTAGGCACAGCCGATAGGTCCCGACCAACGTCGAGTCACACCGCGAGCTGCCGATGCTCTCGGGCAGGTGAGGGTCGTCTCCGGTGGTCAGTTTTTCTTTCCGAAAGCCGGATGGCGACGCGGTCGAGGTCGGCGTCGCGCAGGCCGCAAGCGGAAGAATCCCAAGACCGAAGATCACGTTGATCAGCCCCTGCGTTCGTCGCGTAGCTGTGCGGGCAAGAAGCGGCGCTGCCATGGCGAGCCCCCTTTTCAAGCTGGACTCCCCTGAGCATAGCAAGCCAGCCGGGTGGGGGGCGCTAGGCTTTGCGCTGCGCGCTGTCGCAGAACCAGCGGACGACGCCGGGGACGATGCCGTGTGCACGCGCGGCGGCGCACGAGCCGAAGTCGGCGAAGATCTCGAAGCTGCCTTTTTCGATGCCGCTCTTGATGGCGCCGGCTACTTGATCGGCCGGCAGAGCCTTCACCGTCCCGGCGATCGCCTTGGTCTCCTTGGGCTTGTACTGGTTCTCGAAGGCTAGCTGCGGCGTGTCGGTGTCGGGCGGCATGCAGACGCTGACCGCGATTCCGTGCGGCCAAAGCTCGGCTCGCAGCGCCTGCGAAAAGCCGCACAGCGCGAACTTGCTGGCCGCGTAGGGCGTGTAGCCGTAGATGCCAATCACCCCGGCCAGCGACGACACGTTGCAGATGCGACCACTCTTGCGGGTGATCATGCCGGGCACCAGCGCTTTGCACATGTGCACGGTGCCGAAGTAGTTGATGTCCATCATCGAGCGAAACTCGCTCATCGGCAGCTCGACGAAGCGGCCCGGCATGACGACGCCCGCGTTGTTGACGAGGACATCAACTGGGCCTCCGGCCTGCACGCGCGCCATCGCTTCATTGACGGCGTCTTCGCGGCTGATATCCAGCGCGATCGCTTCGACCGCCCCCTTGCCCCCCTGGGCCACAACCTTCGCCTTGGCTTCGTCGAGCGGGCCGGATCGACGAGCGATCATCACGACGTTGGCGCCCTCGCGGGCTACCTGCTTGGCCAGCGCGAGGCCGATGCCGCTTGAGGCTCCGGTGATCACCACTTTGCGATGGGCAAAGAAACTCATGGGCGTTCGTTCTCCTGTCCGTGTCGTCTGCGGGGTGTGTCGTCTACGGGGTGGCGGATGAGTGTAGGTCAGCGAGCGCGTTCTGGGCGGCGCGAAAACGCGGCTGCAAGTCCAGGGCGTGTCGGAATTCCTGCGCGGCTTCGTCGCGGCGCTCTCGATGGTATCGCAAAAGAAACTGCCCGCGGCGGTAGTGCCGGCGGGCTGGATCCTCTTCCGATTCGATGGCGAGCTCGGCTTGGGCACGGGCCTCGGCGCTGCGGCCCTGTCGATCCAGTGAGCGAGCCAGGTTGGCGTGCGCCACCGCCCCCAGCCCCAGGCCGATGGCTCGGCGATAAGCGGCTTCGGCCGCGTCGGGGCGCCCGACGTCGTCATAGGCAATGGCGCAGTGGTTTTGCAGTCGTGCGTCGTCTGGCAGCGTGGGCACCCGCGTATCGCAGAGCTCAGCCGCGGCGCGGGCCTGCCCTGACTCGATCAGCGCAGCCGTGACCAGACGGTTGGCGGTCACGCTGTTTGGCGTCGTGCGCAGCTCGACCTGCCACAGCGTCAGCGAGCTCGCCCAGTCCGCGTTGCGACGCACCGTCCACGTCGCGAACACGGCCACCAGCGCCACCAGCGCCGCCAGCCCTAAGCTCGCCTGATAAGTGCGCAGCCGCCGCCTGGCCTCAGCGGTCAGATACGCCACCGCTATCGCCACACTTACCGACGGCAGATACAGGAATCGCTCGGCCATCTGCGACTGGATCGGATCGCCAGAAAAGGGCCGCGTCGAGGGCAAGAGGGCCACATAGAAAAACAGCACGGCAACCACCAGCAGGCGCGCACTGCGGCCGGAGACCAACACCGAGCCCAGCACGAGGAGATGAAAGATCACGGCGGCCGTCGCGCTTCCGCCGGGCATGCTGTCGTAGCTAGCACGCAGCGGCTGGGGGTAGATAAGCAGGCGGAGACCCTCGCGCAGCATGCACAGCGCCGGTCCTAGTCGCTGCGGCAGCAGCCAGCCTGTCGCCGAGGAATCCGTCGCCGGCTGGGTGAGTACGCTTGCGCGGGTGGCCAAGAGCCCACCGCGCTGTGCCAAGGCGTGTCCACGCAGCGTCAGATAGATCGCCAGCGCGGACAAAAACCAGAGCGCGGCCAGCCCCAACCGTCGTCGCTGCGTCGAATCGGCGAGGAGCTCGGGACGGAGCCCGATGAGCACGACAGCCAGCAGCGCAGGCAGCGACAGCGCACTCTCACGGCAGAGCAGGGACGCGAGATACAGAGCGCTGAGCGCGAGCCATGTGCTGGGGGACACAGACGCGATGCGATAGCCGACTGCTCGCAGTCGTCTGAGCAGCAACCACAGCGAGGCCAACACGCCCAGGGTCGCCAAGATCTCCGAGCGATTGAAGATGGAGTTTACGGCTTCGGTGTGAATGGGATGCACGGCGAAGAGCAGGGCACCGCAGGCCGCGGCCCAGACCGGCTCGCTAGTATGCGGCTGCGGGTCTTGGTGCTCTGCAAGGGCGGACTCGGCGGGCGGAGCAGCGGCAGCCAAAGCAAGCAGATCGATGAGTACGAAGAACAAGAGCAGCGTCGCCGCAGCGTGCAGTGCGATGCACGTGATGTGGAACCACAGCGGCTGCGGCCCATGCAGCGAGCCTTCTATCCACAGCAGGAGCCACATGAGCGGGCGATACAGGCGGCTGGCTGCTCCCGAGGCGGCCCAGGCATCCTCGAAAAAGAGCTGCATCACGCCGCGCAGGCTCCACTGCACCTCGTGGGGCGCGAAGTATTTGTCGTCGTAAGTCAGGCCACGGTGGGCGGCGTTGGCAAACACCGCGATGCACACGACGATTAGCGCCAGCGCGATCGGCCAGCGCAGATCGCGTGCGGCAGGGGAGGGGACCTGCTGTGAGCCGCTCACCGCGTGACCTCTGGGACCCGCACCACGCGCAGGCTGCGCCTCTGTGCGACGGAGCGCGGGGCGTATACGACGGTCGGCGCAGACGGACAGCGCTCCAGAATCTGCAGCCGCTCGTCGGGAGGGGCGGTGTACCCCGGCAGGAGGGTGCGCAGCTTGGCGATCGGCAAGAGCTCGCGGCCGAGGGAGAATAGGTGACGCAGAAAGTACGGCTGGCGCAGCGAGAATACGGCGCTGTCCCAGACAAATGCGGGGCGCAGATACCAGCTGCGCGTCAGACGGCGCTGCCAGGACTCTGCGGCGAAGCTGGGCAGCCGCAGCGCGCCATCGGCGACCCAGCCCCAGCGGGCCTCAAACGGCGTGGCCCGACGGGGATCAAAGCCCTGCCGCACCTGCCGGGCCCACCAGCGCGGCTCGACCTGACCTAGGGCCACCGCTTCGTCATAGAGCGGCGTTCCGGGGTAGGCGATAGCGATGTGGAAGTTCACCAAGCTCGGGCGAAGGCGCAGCGCAAAGTCCAGGGTGCGCGCGATCGAGGCGTCGGTTTCGCCGGGTGCGCCAACCAGCAGCGTGGCGTAGGTGCGAACGCCCTCACGGCGACAGCGCTCGAAGGCATCGACGACGCTGGCCAGATCGACTTCTTTGCGGATGCGCCGCAGGATTTCGGGATCGCCGGACTCGACGCCGATGTTGATCGCCTCGCAGCCTGCGCGTCGCATGAGCGAGAGCAGTGGGGGCGGTAGCAGGTCGGCGCGGGTGTTGCAGCGGAAGCGGATGCCCAGCCGCGCATCGAGCATCGCTTGGCAGAGCTCCGTCGCCCAGCGGATGCTGGCCGAGAACGTGCTGTCTTTAAAGACAAAGCTGCGGGTGCCGAAGCGATCGCGATTCTGCCGAATCTCCTCGACGATTCGGGCAATGGAATAACGGCGGAGCTTCTTGCCCATGACCTGCGGTGCATCGCAAAACGTGCAGGAAAACGGACAGCCGCGCGACAGCATCATCGAAAGCACGCGTGGGCCGGGCAGCATCGGCAGCTGATACGGATGGTCGCCGAGCAGGCCGTAGTCGACCGGCGGCAGGTCATCGAGGTTGGCGATGTATGGGCGCGCTGGGTTGACGCGCGCGACACCGTCTGCCGCTTGACGGTCGGGGAGGATGACGTTGGGCACGTCGGCCAGCAGCGAGCGCAGGTTGCTGTAGCCAATGCTGCCGGCGGGCCGGGCCCCGTCTTTTTCAAGCCGTTGGCAGCACTCCAGCAAGGCCAGCTCGCCCTCGCCATGGATCGCGAAGTCGGCCATCGTCGTCATCGAAAAAACGTCGCCGTGCGTGGCATCGATGTGCGCCCCGCCAAGCACGATGGGCAGCTGTGGCTGGCGGTGTTTCAGGGCGGCGCACAGGGCCAGCGCCGACAAAAGCTGCGGCGTCATCAGGCTGATGCCAACTAGGTCAGGGGCCGAGGCGAGCAGCCGATCGGCGGTCTCGGCAATGCTCAGGCCGAGGATGTCTGCATCGAGGACCGAGGTGGTGATGCCCGCCCGATTCAGCACCGCCGCAATGTTCAGAATGCCGAGGGGCTGAAGACCATAGCTCGGCACATGGCCGGGCAGGAGCGGGGCGTACACCAAGGCGACGCGCATGCCCGGCACTATCGCGCCATCGCCATCGCCGCAGCAAGCCCACTCGCCGGGGAAATTAGCCGAGGCGCTGCTTCAGACTGCCGTCGGCGATACCAGCCACGACATCATCAAAGCCGCCGACCAGCACGCCGCGCACAAAGACCTGCGGGAAGGTTGGCCAGCCGCTCCACATCTTGATGGCCAAGCGGGGCTTCCACTGGCTGAAGTAGCTGCCATATTCCAGATAAGTGAAGGCGATTCCCGCGTCGGTGAGCGCCTTGCGGGCACGCTTCACGAAGGGATTTTGCGCCATGCCGACCACCACCACGGGGTCCCGCGCGACGGCAGCGGCAACCTCAGACACCGTGCCGGAGTGAAAAGCGGCGATGCGCTCGTGAACCTTTGGGGACAGCTTGTCTTCATTGAGCAGGGGACGTTGGGCCATAGGAACCTCAGGGTCGATGGATAGATGGGTCGGCGGCAGTATCGCGCACTCGCTGGTCGGCTGCCACCCCGCGGCGGATAAGGGCGCGGAAAGCGGGAAGAATTGACAGCCAAACTGAATTTATGTTCAGGTGCGCGAATACTGAACAGGAGTTCATCATGTCGAACCTTCACTCGTCGCTCTTTCCTGCTGTCCCCTCGTCGCTGCAAGCCGTTCTGGAGCTGTTTGATGGCGAACTGTCGCACCTGAAATTTCCCGATCTCGATCACGCAGTCCTGCAGGCCGCCGCTGAGCGCGTCGAAGAGCAGGCGGCGATGGTGCGGCAGGCCGAGGCGACTCTGCTCGCGATGCGCGAGGCGCTGCAGGACAGCCTGGAGACGCTGCAGCACAAGTGCCAGCGGGCCCTGGCCTACGCGCGGGTCTACGCCGAAGACAGCCCCGATCTGCTCAGCAAGCTAGAGACGGTTGAGCTGCAGCGTCCACGTGGCCCGCGTAGCGTGGCCGCTCTGCCAGCGGGAAGTCCGCCTCGCTCCGATGCTCCCCGCCGGGGGCGACCGCGACGGGGGAGCGGCGAAAACGACCCGCTCTTCCTAAATCCCGGGGCGGGGGAGGCCGCGGCATCTCAGGCGGCGTAGTCGTCTGACCGCGGGCCCGCCGGCTTAATGCAGCTTGTAAAGATCTAGGCCGGCCTGCCGACCCCGGACCGCGACTTCGCCGATGCGCTCGCCGGTTTTTTCGGCGCTGGGAAGCTCGGCGATGACGCTGTGCGAGACCAAGATCTGCGCGTCGTATTGCTTGGTTAGCTGCTCGATGCGGGCGGCTAGGTTCACGGTATCGCCAATGATGGTGTACTCCTTGCGACGCTCGGAGCCGATGCTGCCGGTGAGCACCGGACCGTAGTGGATGCCGATGCCAATGCGAGTCGCAGGTAGTTGACCGTCAGCGACACGTTCCGCGAGCTGACGCAGGATCTCGCGGCTTGCCGCGATGGCGTTTTGGCAGGCGCGCTCGTCGGGCAGGGGGGCGCCGAACATTGCCATGAAGCCATCGCCCAGGAACTTGTTGATGATGCCGCCGTGCTGACTCACCGTCTCGATCATTGGCGCGAACAGCGAGTTGAGAAACTGCACGACCTGCTGCGGCGAGCGCTTCTCAGCGAACTGCGTGAAGTTGCGAATGTCGAGGAACAGCACGCAGACCTGCCGCATCTCTCCATCGACGTCGGTGCTTTGGGTCATCAGGCGATCGACGACCGACGGCGTGACGTACAGGCCAAACATCGAGGTCACGCGATTGCGCTCGGCCACCAGACGCAGCGAGCGGATAACCCGGCGTCGCAGGACCCCGGTCAAGATGCCCGCCAGCACGCCGCACAGCACGAAGCCGAGGGCGCGGATGCCGTGATGGAAGGGCGTGCGCAACAGCGGATCCGCTGCCGGATCGATCGGCAGCGCGCGATAGGCGTAGGCGTAAAGCGCCAGGTACTGCGCCGCCGCGGACAGTCCAGTTACTAGCGATAACCAGGGCTCAAAGCGCAGCGCGCTGAGCATGATGAAGATGAAGTACAGCGACGCTGGCGGCATGAGCAGAGCGTTCACTGAGTTCATCGACACGATGAAGCCGTAGAGCAGGGCGCTCGGTACGAGGAGCTCGAGCACTGCACTCACGTAGCGTCCGTGTAGGAGCCAGCGTACCGGGCGTCCGGTCGCGAGCAGCCGCGACAACATCGCGTAGATCAGCACTTCATAAATTCCCAACGGCAGCATCGTGTACACGACGCGCAGGCCGAATTCGGGATGCAGCTTCAGCAAGGTCAGCTGTGTCGCGAACAGCCAATGCATCAGGGCGAACGACAGCGCCGCGAGCCCGGCAGCAGCGGTAAGAATCAGGGCGCGGAGCTGCTCGCTGCGCATGGCCTCGCGCTCTAGGTCGCCAAGGAGCTGGTGCTCGGCTTCGCTGGCATCGCCAAGGAGAGCGACATCGGTCGGCAGCATTCCATCAGCATACGAGGTCTCGGCGGCTGGCGTGAACTCTCGCGGGTGTCGCAACGCAGCGCCGGAAAGCCTGTGGAGCTTCGGCCGCTGCGACGAGGTCCCCTGGAGTGGGGATGCACCGCGCTGAGAAGTTTTGTTGACATTCCGAGGCAGGTTGCGTAGGAGTGTCGGGCTTACTCTTACCGAGTCGCACCACTGGAGACACGAAAATGGCAATCAGCAAAGCAAACATCCACACCAAATTCCTCATGAACTCCCTGCTTGCAATGTCCGCAATGGCCCTCTCGGCCGCTGGCTGCGGCGGCCTAGAGCCCGACACTCTGTGGTCTGTGTCGCGTCTGGACTCGGCCCGTCCGGCTAGCTGCTACGCTGGCGGCATGCTGCCTAACCCCGACCGCATGACGACGGTGACGGGCGTGCAGAGCAACGTCGGCCCCTGGGAAGTCTGGGCCGGCTCGAACAACAAGTTCTACCTGCTCATGGGCGACGGCAAGACGGTCTACGAAGGAACCAAGACCGACGGCTATCGCTTTGAGTGGACGGTCCAGTCGACGGCGAAGGAGACCTTCCCGGTCAAGCGCTCGACGACGGACACCTACACCAACGTGGTCTCGTTCCGCGCCGACGGCGAGACGCTCGACGGCAAGTGGGAAGTTCGCGAGACTCACACCTGTTCGGGTGAGTGCATGGACGTGCAGCCGAACTGCAGCCTGGAGCACAAGCTGACCGGCCGTCGCATCGAGCGTCAGAAGTACCAGGCCTACGACACCGGCAGCCCGTAGTGATCCCCGCGCCTCGTCGCGCGTCCTGCCCGTTCCTCCCGCCTTCGCCATTCTTTCCCTCCCCCCTTGGTTCTTGATTCGCTCCGCGGTGATGCCACGGAGATGAGTCCGTGGGTCGCACCAGCGCGTCGCTGGGACAGCATTGCAATCTGCCTTAGCCGGGATTGCTGCGGGGCCAAGCTTTGCCGTATGGTGCGCACCATGGACAGCGCTGGGGCCAACAACCAGGCCATCTACGACGATCTCTGGCAGCACTACGACCTGTTTCCCCACGACGGTTGGTCGACGTGGACCGAGATCGCTCCGCACTACCGCCCGGGGCGGACGCTGGAGATTGGGCCGGGGAAGTTCCCACACGTGCCGATCGCGAGCACTCACTTCACTGATCTTTCGCGCGCCGCGCTGTCCGAGCTGCGCGAACGCGGCGGGTTCTGCGTGCGAGCGACGACGCCGCTGCCTTATCCCAACGGCAGCTTCGATCTGGTGTGTCTCTTTGAGGTGCTGGAGCACGTCGAGGAAGACGCTGCCCTCTTGGCCGAGGTGCATCGCGTCTTGGCTCCTGGCGGGCGGCTGTTCTTTTCTTGCCCGATGAACCCGGACTACTGGACCTACTACGACAAAGTCGTGGGCCATGTCCGTCGCTATCGCGCCGCCGAGCTACGCGACAAGCTGCAGGCGGCAGGTTTTGTCGTCGAGCGATTCTGTGCCCGCCACGATCGCATGGACGGCTGGTTCGGCGCGGTGTTTGGCTTCGGCACGCGCTATCTCGCGGGCTTTACCGCGCGCATCGTGAAGCGCTATCTGCCCAAGGTCGCTGCGCTGCCGTGGACCTGGCAGCCTGGCCCCGACCTCGACGAAGCCGAGCGTCGCGGCGGCATCACCGGCTGCGCCCGTCGAGACTAGGCGTCGTGCCCCCCCGTTGTGCTAGTCGGCGGAGGCGGGCAGGGGGAAGTGGTCGCGCAAGGCCTGCAGCACGGCCGGCTCCTCGCTGGCATTGAAGTGCTGTCGGCCAGGGGCATAGACCACGCGGGCACCAAGCCGCTGTCGGAAGGTCGCAGCCGTCGCTGCGTGGTCGGCGGTAAATGGATCGTTGTCCGAGAGCAGAATGACCCGCGACGGCACGCGCTGAACAACGCGCTCGCTTGCGAGCGGCGTTTCTTGCCAGGGCAGGATGCTCGGCCAGGGGCGATCCACTGAGAACCAGCCAGCGACGCATAGCAGGCCAGCGACGTGTGCATCGTCCGGCAGCGCGGCGAGGTAGCGCAGCAGCGCCTGGCAGCCGACGCTGTGCCCAAGGAGAACGGTGCGCGCTAGCTGAGCCCGACCGCGGGCATCAAGCGGACCCAGAACCTCGGCAATGCGTCCCACCCAGGCGGCGATGGTCGGCGTACTCGGATCTGGCATCGTCGGCGAGAGGATCTCGTCGAAGCGTGTCGGAGACTCACTCTGCAACTGCGCTCGCAGCCAGGGATAGAAGTCCCGATCGGGACCGCCGCCCCAGCGCGGAATGATGCACAGGCGGCGGGGCAGGGGTGTGGTCGAGGGCTGGTTCGCGTCGCTCATGACTGGACCATAGTAACTTCAGGTGGACGCGCTGGGGCGGCGATGCTCGGGTCGGGCCGCTGCGGATGGCGGCTCGACTGCCGCGGGGACTTGCGATGTCGGCGATTCTGCGACTTGATTCGGTTGCACGTGACACGACATGACGCGCGATGAAGGGATTCGCTGGTTTGAACTTGCGGGGGCGACTGCCTGGCGAGGTGGTTCTGTGCCGACGCAAGGCGTAGGCGATGCGAGGGCCGATGTTCCCTGAGTCCGACCACATCGACCGCCTATCGGATCGCGGGCTCGCTGCCGACAAGCTGCACGAAGAGTGCGGGGTGCTGGCCATCTATCGCGCCGCAGGCAGTGCGGCCCGGCTGGCCCACAGCGGCCTGCTGGCGCTGCAGCATCGTGGACAAGAGGCGGCCGGCCTGGCTTCCGTTGATGACCACGGTGTGCTGCACAGCCTGCGTCGTCGTGGACTGGTGGCAAGCGCGCTGCCCCTCACCCGCGTTGCGGAGCTACCGGGTCTTCTGGCGATAGGTCACGTGCGCTACTCCACCGTGCCCGTCGATCATGCCGAGAACATTCAGCCGTTCATCGCGGCGACGCCCTTCGGTCGCTTGGCCATTGCGCACAACGGCAACTTCAAGAACGCCCCGGAGCTTGCCGCAGAGCTCTGTCGAGAAGGAGCGCTGCTATCGACAACGATGGACACCGAGCTGTTTGTTCATTTGTTGACGCGGTCGCAGAAGAGCGATCTGTACGCCGCCCTGCGTGCGGCGGCTGAGTCGGTAGTTGGTGCGTTTTCGCTGACCTTGATCGTGGGCAATCGTCTGCTGGCGCTGCGCGATGCGCATGGCATTCGCCCGCTGGTCATCGGCCGCCTACCCGACAGCGATCCCGGCTGGGTCGTCGCATCCGAGAGCTGTGCCCTACGGGCGGTCGGGGCTCAGCCCCTTCGCGAGGTGGCTCCCGGTGAGCTGATCGAGATCGATGCCACCGGTTGGCGCAGCACGCAGCTACTGTCATCAAGCCCGCGGCCGACCCCCTGCGTGTTTGAGCTGGTCTACTTCGCGCGCCCCGATTCGGAAGTGTTCGGTCAGAGCCCGCAGGCCGCGCGGGTGCGCATGGGCAGCGAGCTTGCCGAGCAGGATCGCGATCTGCCCCTGCCGGATATCGTCGTGCCGGTTCCGGACTCGGGCGTCCCCGCCGCCGTGGGCTATGCGCGACGCAGCGGCGTGCCCTTCGAGATGGCCATCCTGCGCAGTCGCTACGTCGGGCGCACCTTCATCCTGCCCAGCCAAGATGCGCGCACTCACTCCATCCGGCTGAAGCTGTCGGTGGTGGCGTCGGCGGTGGCTGGCAAGCGCGTGCTCTTGGTCGATGATTCGCTGGTTCGCGGCAACACTGCCCAGACCATTGTCGCCATGGTGCGCGAGGCCGGGGCGGCCGAGATCTGGCTGCGCTTGGCCTCACCACCGATCGCTATGCCGTGCTTTTTGGGCATCGATACCCCGACTCGGGACGAGCTTTTGATCAGTCGCGCACTCGCTCAGCAGCCGGTTTCTGTGGCGCGCGAAGCGGGTCCGCTGGACATCAGCCCGGATGCCATCGACTGGGTTCGTCGCTTCGTGGGCGCTGACCACCTTCGCTATCTCAGCCAGGAGGGTCTGCGCCGCGCCACCCTCGGTGGTTCCTTCTGCATGGGCTGCATGGACGGCCAGTATCCGCTCTAGCTACGACGATGCGTCCTTGAAATCCAGGACGTCGCAAGGATGGTGGCAGTAGGGTCGCGAAAAAGGATTGAGGGAGGATGGAAGCGTGGTGCAGCCGAGGCAGCTGCGAGTGGGGGGGGATTGCTTAGGCGCCGTGCTCGATGATCGCGCTGGGAACTGTCGCTGCAGCGGTCCGCCAGTCAACCGGCTGGCTGGGCGCCGAGAGGAACTTGTCCGGTTCCTTCAGGCGCAGCGCAGCGCGCAGCACTTCGTCCATGTGCTCGACGGGGATGACCTTCATGTCGCGCACCACCTTCGGCGGGATGTCTTTCATGTCCTTCTGATTTTCCGCCGGGATTACGCAGGTAAAGATGCCTGCCCGGTGAGCGGCCAAGATCTTGTCCTTCAGCCCGCCAATCGGCAGCACGCGACCGCGCAGCGTGACCTCGCCCGTCATCGCCACGTCGTGCCGCACCGGAATGCGCAGCAGCGCCGACACCAAGCTGGTCACCATGGTGATGCCGGCTGACGGGCCATCCTTGGGCACTGCACCCTCGGGGAAGTGCACGTGCAGGTCGACCTTCTGATAGAAGTCGCGTTCGAGTCCTAGGGCATCGACGCGCGAACGAACGTAGCTCATCGCGGCCTGCGCGGACTCTTGCATCACCTCGCCCAGCTTGCCGGTCAGGACCAGCTTGCCCTTGCCGGGGACGACCGAGACCTCGGTCACCAAGAGCTCGCCACCATGCATCGTAACGGCGAGGCCATTGGTCAGGCCGACCTCGTCGCGCTCTTCGACCTTGTTGCTGCGGTACTTCGGCTGGCCGAGGTATTTGGCCAGGTTCGAGCTGGTAATCCGGAAGCGCGTGATCTTCTCGCGCGGCTCAGCTGGCTTGGCTTTCTCCGGTGCCTTGTCGGGCGACTTATCGGCCGACTTGTCGGGAGCCTTGTCCTTGCCGCGTACCTTGGTTGGAGCTTTCTCTTCACTGACCGGCAGCGCCTCGGGTCCAGGATCTATCGTCGCTGCGACGTTCGCGTGCGACCGGCTGACCACCTCGCGCGCGACCTTGCGGCAGATGGTCGAGATCTCGCGCTCTAGGCTGCGAACGCCGGCTTCCTTGGTGTAGTGGTGAATGACCGAGCGAATGGTCTCGCCGCTGATGTCGAGGGGGATGTGCGTGATGCCGTTTTGCTCGCGCTCTTTGGGAATCAGATACTGCTGCGCGATCGCCAGCTTTTCCCACTCGGTGTAGCCCGGCAGGTGGATGATTTCCATGCGGTCCTGCAGCGGCAGCGGAATGCTGTGCAGGCTGTTCGCCGTCGCGATGAACATGACATCGCTGAGGTCGTAGTCGAGATCGAGATAGTGATCGACAAACGAGTGATTCTGCTCGGGGTCGAGCACTTCCAAGAGGGCCGCCGACGGATCGCCACGGAAGTCAGTCGACATCTTGTCGACCTCATCGAGCAGCATGACGGGGTTGTTGCTGCCCGCTTTCTTGAGGCTCTGGATGATCTTGCCGGGCATCGCGCCGATGTACGTGCGGCGATGGCCGCGGATTTCCGCTTCGTCGCGCACGCCACCCAGCGACAGTCGGACGAAGCGCCGTCCCGTGCCGCGGGCAATCGACTTGGCCAAGCTGGTCTTGCCGACGCCCGGCGGTCCCACCAGACACAGGATGGGGCCCTTGAGCTTCTTCACCAGTGCCTGCACCGCCAGGTACTCGATGATGCGCTCTTTGACCTTCTGCAGACCGTAGTGATCCTCGTCAAGGATCGCCTCGGCTTCCTTGATGTTGAGCTTGTCCTGGGTTCGATCGTCCCAGGGCAGCGACAGCACCCAGTCGATGTAGTTGCGCACCACGGTCGCCTCGGCAGACATCGGCGACATCAGCTTGAGCTTCTTGAGCTCCTTGCGCAGCTTGGCCTGCGCCTCGCGCGACATCCGCTTCTGGCGGATCTTGTCCTCGATCTCCTGCAGCTCGTTTTTGAACTCGTCGCGCTCGCCAAGCTCTTTCTGAATCGCCTGCATCTGCTCGTTCAGATAGAAGTCCTTCTGCGAGCGATTCATCTGCTTCTTGACGCGCGAGCGGATCTTCTTTTCGACCTGCAGGATCTCGATCTCGCCCTGCATGAGCTGCAGCAGACGCTCCAGCCGACCAGACGGAGACTCGGTCTCAAGCAGCGCCTGCTTATCGGCCAGCTTGAGCGCGGTCAGCGAGGCCGAGATGGTGTCAGCCAGCCGCGCCGGATCGTCGATGGTCGCGGTCGTGCTGACCAGTTCCGGCGGGATGCGGCGGTTGAGCTTGACGTAGTTCTCAAAGACGCTGCGCACCTGACGCAGCAGGGCCTGCAGCTCGGTCGGATCTTCGCTCGGTTCGGGAAACTCTTCGATCTCGACCTGCAGGTGCTCGTCGTGGCTGAGGAAGCGGCGGATGCGGGTGCGGCGCTTGCCTTCGACCAGGACCTTGACGGTGCCGTCGGGAAGGCGCAGAAGCTGCAGCACTTCGGCCAAGGTGCCGGTGGTGAAGATATCTTCCTG
This sequence comes from uncultured Myxococcales bacterium, assembly GCA_937952145.1. Taxonomy (GTDB): domain Bacteria; phylum Myxococcota_A; class Polyangia; order Palsa-1104; family JAEUJZ01; genus JAEUJZ01. Next base: position 10,101 of record CALFYE010000564.1, on the reverse strand, counting down.
CGATGGATCGTTGGTGCGTGCTTTCTTTTGGGCGCACAGCACGATCTCGCGGTTGTGCGCCATGGCGTAGTCGAGAGCGTGGATCGACTTCTCGCGTCCGACGAACAGGGGCACCACCATGTAGGGGAACACGATGATGTCGCGCAACGGCAGAAGCGGCAGCCCACGGGCCGCGCGGCGGCGTCCCCCAGACGACCCCGATCCTGAGGATGAGGAGTCGCCATCATTCCTAGAATTTGTACCCATAACTTCACTTTATCACTGAAGCCGGGACGACTTCAAAAACGGCGGCAGTTAGTGAGTGCGCGGGCGGAGCCAGAAGGCCGCAAGGCATGGCAGGACGACGAGGGCCGCGAGGAGGCAGGTGACTTCACCGAGGTTGGCGAGCCGGCCGAACGACTGCAAGGCTCGACTCTTCGAGAGCAAAAGCGAGCTGTAGCCAATGATCGTCGTGAGTGAGCACAGCGAAACGGCAGTCCCGGTATCGGCAATGACGCGCGACAGCAGCGTGGGCAGCGGATCGCGCATGGCAGGAAGCGTGCTTGCAAGCTCATGGCGCAGGCGGGCCCAGAGGTTGGCTGCGTAGTCCGCCCCGACCCCGATGCTGATCGGCAGCGCCGCGAAGTTGAGAAAGTTCAGTCGCCAGCCCAGTAGTCCCAAGGCCGCAACCAGCCAGAACAAGCCGACCGCAAGCGGCACCAGCACCAACACGCCGCGGCGAATTCCGAACAGGAGCCCGATGAGCACGCAGACTCCGAGCAGGGCGCAGAGGATCATGCGTGGGGCGTCGGCGATAATCAGTTCCAGCATGCTGGCAAACAGCGTTGACGTCGCTGCGGCGATCCAGGTCTTGCCGAACAGGTGGACGCGCAGTGAGCGATCGAGCCGGATGAGATCGCGGCCATCGTCTTCGTTGAAGCGATGAGGATCGGCATCAATGCCGATGAACCGACCGAGAGTGCCATCGACCTCGGTGAAGTTTTCGCGTAGTCGATGCGGCAGATCGGCGATGCCCAACTTTCGCAGACCGTCGGGCGGACGGAAATCCTGTAGGTCACGCCACTCGTCGGCCTCCATGTACTTGCGGTAGCGATCGAGCGTCGCCCGCAGGCGATCGAGGATGGCCAGCTTGGCTTCCTGTTCACTGGGCAGGATGCTGTGCAGAGTGCGCACCTCGTCCAGCACGCGACGCTCGCCGAGCGCTCGATCCTGGGCCCGCAGAGCCTCGGCAACGGCATCGGCTTGATCGGGTGTATCGACCAGAATCACGCCGTCGCGGGCGATGTGGCCGGCTCCGAGGTTGCCCATGCCCAAGTCGTACATGATGCCCCACAGCCGGCTGACTTCTGGGGTATCGGTGCGCAAGGCGCTGGGGCTGTAATCGAGCGGCGATGCCAAGAAGCGCCAGGCCGGGCGGGCAAGGATGGCGATGCTCAGGCACAGCAGCAGTGCAACGGCCATCGGCCGCAAGGCGATCAGGCGTCCCAGCAGCGCGAACAGCGTGCGCAGCGGTGGGTGGGCCGCCGTCATGCTGAGCGGTGACCAGCGCTCAGCCCAGGCAACCAGCGGCGGCAGCAGGGCAAAGGTCCCCAGCCACACCAGCAGCATGCCAATCCCACCGATGAAGCCAAACTGACTGAGGCCGCGGAGGCTGGTCAGCATCAGGCTGCCGTAGGCCAAGCTGGCGGCAGCCATCGCAGTGAGCGTTCCGCGCCGGGTTGCCCCGATAGCGGTGCGCATCGCTGTCGAAAACGGCTGGCCGGCCCGACGCTCTTCGCCGTAGCGAGCCAAAAGCACAATCGGTGAGTTGATGCCGTTGCCCAGGATGATCGAGATCAAGAAGGCCGAGTTCGCGTTCAGCGAGCCCAGCGTGAGGTAGGCGATGGCCAGCGTGAGCAGCAGCCCAAGGACGGCCGGGGCACCAACCGCAAGCAGCACCGTGAAGCGGCGGAAGAAGCAGAAAATCGACAGCAGCACGAGCGCGGCACACAGGCTGCTGGCCAGCGATAGGTCGTCGCGTACGGCGCGCTGCTCGGCCAGGGCCATGGCGATGGCGCCGCTGTACTCGACCTTCATCTGCGGGTGAAAGCGGCTTGGCTGGGCCTGGGCCACTAGCCCGCGCACCGCGTCGAGGGTGGCCTGATCGCCAAGCGTCGCCAGGCCATCGCTGCGGCGCCACAGCATGATGCCAAGGTAGTGCGCGGGGCGGTTCGCCAGATGGTGTTCGAAGTAGCTCGGCGCGGCCTGTGTCGGGCCCGTTACCGTGGCGACGGCGGGAAGCTCGCGCGGACGCAGGCGTTGGCGCAGCTTGGCGAGCTCGGCTTCAGCATCTCCCTCCAGATCGACGAGCAAGGGCGAGGTTCGGCGGGCCAGGATGCGCTCCAACAGCACATCGGCGGCCTCAAGATCGTCCCGCTCGGCGTAGAGGAATCGGTTGCGGTACAGAAACTCGCCGACCTCATTGTCGGGCTGCCACTGGATGTCGGTGAACAGCGAACCGCGCAGAGCGCTGAGCGGGGGGCGCAGTGCCTCGGCTAGGCGGCGATTGGCCTGCGGATCGGGGCTCTCCAGAATCACCACGAGGTTCGTTGAGCTGATCTGACGCGGTCCGACCTGGCGCAGTGCCTCGACCGCGGGGTGGCCCAGCGGCAGCAGGTCGACGAGATCGGTATGCAGGTTGCCAAGCAGCTGGATCGTCGGCCACAGCGACAGCATGGCCAGCGTCGCGAAGAGAGCCAGGAGGGTACCGGCGCGACGGCTGGACAGCGCGACGTAGCGGCCCACGGCTTGGTCCAGCGCCGAGGGGCGCTCGGGGGGGCGATTTTCAGGCAGGGGAAGCACGCCGAGATATTAGGCGATCGGATTCCCAATTCGGCCGGTTGGCCTGCTCCTTGCCCTCCGTATCTATGCCCAAATGTTGCCCAATCCGCGGTCACTAAAATGACTTATATCCAACGGATAATTGATGAGTTCGCCGTCGGAGAACGGGGTGTTTCAGCGCAAAAAATTTGGAGGTCCACGTTATAGTGCGCCCGCTGTCTACTTGCGCCTACCCATGGCCAGGGAATGCAGTGAACTCAATCCAATTGCAAGAGGCGCGCATGACACCGAGTCTGGACAAGGACGAGATCCCCTGGGAGCAGCAGGCCCTCAACCTGGTGATCGCGACCGTTCAGGAAGCCATGCAGGAGAAGCCCGCCGAGCAGCAACAGCCGCTGCAGATGGCTTTGATGACGCTGCGCGGCTTTCTGGCCGCGTCGCGCTCCAACGAAGATGAGCGGGGATCAAGCCCAGAGCCGTTTCTGGACGAAATCCCTCCGAACGAGCTCTCGCGCTTCCAGCACTGGGGCGCCATCCTGCGTACCCGACGGGAAGCCTCGGGCCTGTCGCGCAAGCTGCTGTCCGAGCTATCGGGGGTCCCGGAAGCGGCGCTGCAGCGCTTGGAAGAAGGCACCTACGCGCCGAGTCAGATGGCGCTCCTGCATCTCCTGTCGGTGCCTCAGCTCAAGCTAGAGACCTCGGATCTGCCGTGGGAAACGAGCACGATCGATCCCAACCTGGCGCTCAACTGCTGGCTCGCGCCGGGGTTTGACCCGGTCAAGATGGTCAAAGAGCTCTCGATGCAGGTAAATGGCAACGGCGGTCACATCGAGCAGAGCTATCTGTACATGGACCATATGAGCGCGGCTCACTGGTGCGCTATCGCCGAGCAGAAGGACTACGACGCGATGCAGTCGAGCATGCCGCTCGACCGCTGTGCAGCGCGAATTTTGCGCTACGTCGGGAACACCGGCATCGACATGATTGCCCTCGGGCCGGGGAGCGCGCGGAACGAGGTCTGGCTGGTTAAGCAGCTTCTTGTTCAGGCGGGCCACGCGGACCTGCGGCTGTACCTGCTCGACATCAGTCAGCCGCTGCTGAGCGTCGCGTATCGTCACGCAGCCGAGGTGCTGGCGGACTACGGCGGAGCGGTCTTCGCCATCCAGGGCAACTTCCACCACCTTCCGCGCTATGGTCAGCTGCTGTACTCGCCGCGTCGGGCGCACCGTCGTCGCCTGATCACGATGCTGGGCCACACGTTCAGCAACCTTGAGAACGAGCTGCGCTTCATGCGCAACAGCTTGGTCGGCTTTGCCGCCGGCGACCTGCTGCTCATTGACTGCCGTATGGGCTACGCTCCGGCCGACCGCCCCGACGAGATCATGGCCAAAGATCCGACGCTGTCCGGGCGCCGCTCATCCGACTTGGTGAATCGCTGGGATGAGTTCTTGGCTGGGCCCTTCCGCCGCTACGGATCAGAAAAGTGCGAGGTCGACATTGTGCCGACGCTCGACATGAGCTGCGCGATCCCCGGCAGCTACGGCGTCGATCTGCGAGCGGTGGTGCGCTCCGCTGCTGGCGAGCGAGAGTTTTCGGTGTACTACGGGCGCCGCTACGATCCGACGCTGCTGATCCAGGCGCTGCGCCGCGAGGGCTGGGATCTGGTCGACCAGTTCAACTACGGCGGGTCGAGCCCCTGCGACCTCATGCTGCTGCGCAAGCGCGGCTAGAGGAACGCAACCCAAGTCAGCGCGTTCGCGCGGACTTACTGAGAAACGCTGGCTTTCGAGAGAACGGGGGGCTGGATGACGCCAGCAGGGGAATGGCGCGGGCGGAGAGGGGGACGCTAGTAGCGCGGGATGCGGGGATCGACTTCGGAGGACCACGCGTCGATGCCACCGCGCAGGTTGTACACGTTGCGGAACCCGCGCGAGATGATCTGCTCTGCGGCCGCTTGGCTGCGCATGCCGTGGTGGCATACGAAGACCAGCGTGGTGTCTTTCGGCAAGCCTTCCAGTTCGGCCGCAGCTTGGGCATCGAAGGGCACTGAGCCTGCGATCTGCGCGATGGCTCGTTCCTGCGCGCCGCGTACGTCGTACAGCCGAAGCGGCATTTTCTGGTCCAGCTTGGCCTTTAGCTCGGGGGCACTGAGCTGACGCACGCGAGCCGGCAGGTTGGGGTTGTCGATCTTGAAGCCCCCCTGTGGCCCATCCACGAAGTCAATCGCTAGGCCGTTGGCCAAACGCGCAGAGGCACGATCGAACAGCACGGTGAGACCGCCCTGCTCAACGCGCAGGTCGCTGGGCTGAGGATTATCGAAGTACATATCGATATTGCGTCCGCCCTGCTTCAGCTCCATGCGGAGGTGCTGACCCGGCTCGGCTTCCTTGCTGGCTTCGCGAATCGCCGTGATTGCGCCCGCCGTGAGGCTGATCTGCGGTGCTTTGATCTCGACCGCCTTCATGCCCAGCGTAGGTAGCAATTCCCCGCTCTCGTCGAGCTGTTTGACGATGTCGCTACCGCCGACCAGCGAGCCCTGAAAGTAGAGCTGAGGAATGGTGGGCCAGCTACCGAACTCTTTGATGCCTTCGCGAAGGGCGGCGTCTGCCAGAACATCGACGCTGTGATACTCGACAGCGTAGCCATCGAGGATCGAGACCACCTGGGCCGAGAAGCCACAGCGTGGCATGTGCCTGTTGCCCTTCATGAACAGCACAATCTTGTGCTGGGACAGGGTCTGCTCAATCTGCGCACGTGTATCAGGGGACAAAGCCATGGGAGGGCTCCTTCTGTCGTCGAAATGGATGAGATGCCTTGGCCAAGCTGGAGAGTTGTCTCGGCCCCTGTGGGGATCGCGCTCAGTGCTGGTCAATCGGCGACGTCAAGCCGGCTTGGGGCGCTAGCCCGGCACGGTGGTCATCATGATAGGGGCTTAGTTTCCGCCTGGGCTCAGTCCTACGCTCTTGAGGATGCCAGACAAGCGGGTGATGAGATCATCAAGTTGCTGGTCGGTCATGTGCAGGTCAAAAGCCACGGTGTTCTTGGCCGTTGTGAAGCGAATGGTGTCGAGGTAGCTGCTCAGTCCGAAGAGCTGAACGCGGGCGTCCTGTTTCAGCGATGCAAGCTGCTGGTTCGCGGCTGCGCTGATGCTGGCAGCGTCCTGCTCATTCGCGAAGTCGAGGTCGGCATGGACCGCCACGCCCTTGGCGATATCGACGGAGCCAGAGCTGCTTTGCAAGGAACCCGCCGCACCGATCGGTGCCCAGCCGCGCAGGCGTTCCTGCACCGCAGCAGAGGTCCGACCGGCCCAGAAAAAAGCATCCCCGGTGCGAGTACGACTGAACAGCGGCGCGAGCTGCGGGTTGTCGCGCGCGCTCGAGTCGACGGGCATCTTGCCGGTGTGTAAATCAATGACTCGCTTGAGCCAGCCGGGTCCTGCGATAACGACCGCCCGCTTACCCAGCACGGCCAGCGCGGGGCCCTGCTCTTTTTCGGACAGGTACTTGATTCCGCCGTACTCTGCCTCGGTCAGAGACTTACCGGAGTCTTGTGCTACGCGCTTGGCGCAGGCAGAGATCTGATCCGGTGCGTAGCGGCCGCGCAGCATGAGAGCATACTCGCGGCTCTCTTGCGCGTTTTCGGGCAACGCCAAGAACAGGCTGTCGATCTGCTGCAGCGGATCGATGCCGCACTTCGCTATGAACTCCTGATATTCCTTCTTGGCGGTGGCGTCTTTTTCGCGTAGCTCGTTCAGTCGCTGCCAGAGCTTGCTGCCGCGCGCTTGCTTGACGTTGAGCATAAAAATTCCCGCGGTCTCACGCGGGACTAGCGCGAGATCATCGCGCGCTCCCAGGGTTCCGGAACGGAAGCGACTGCAGCCGACGCTGACAGTTAAGAGGACGAAGAGTGTGCAGATACTGAGCAAGGCCGCCAGGCGGCGAGTCTGGGGAGCGTCCCCCCCGTGGTCCAGAACAACGGTGGACATGGGATACCTCATGAAAATATCGCAGGGGGATGATGGGCTCAGGCAGTCTTGCGGACGCGCTTCTTGGCAGACTTGGTGGCCTCAACGTCCGCGGCCTGGGTGGCCTGCGATGCGGCATCAGCGGCCGTTGCGGCGAGGTGTTCGGCGGCCTGCACCTCTGCCTTCTTGCGGGACGGGCGGGCTTTGGCGGCGGACAGAATGACGGTCTCAGCGCCCGCAGGCGGTTCCGTCACCGGGGAATCGGACAGAAGGTCAGAGGCGGCTCGGGGACGCTTGGTGCGACTCACGGGGCGCGTAGTGCTTGCCCCGGCTCCCTCGGCGGATCCTCCTGTGGCGTCCGTGCCCGCCGCCTTGCTCCGACGCCCGAGGGCTTTCTTCTTCGGCTCGGCATCCCCTTCTGCATCAACCCTTGCGGCTGCGATGGATTCTGTCGCCTGCGGTACGGGCGTCTTACGGCTGCGTGGGGCTTTTTTCTTAGCGGCAAGAGCCTCGGCTTCCTCGGCCGCGGAAAGCGCTCGCGCTGCCTGGGCGGCGGCAGCTTGCGCCAGTGCTTCTTGGCGTGCCAATTCAGCAGCGGCTGCGGCTTCGGTTCGATCGAGCTCAGCAGCGGCTCGCAGCGACAGCCGCACCCGACCTTCGCTGTCGACGTTCTGAATTACTGCCACGTGCTCGCGCGCAACCGGGAAGAGCCGCTTGATATCGCTGCCTCGCGGGACGTTGAGCTCACCGTTGGGGATGAGCCCGCGCGGATACGAGCTCTCTTCCACATCGGCGACGATGACCCGCACCAAGGCACCGTTCGGTTCAATGCGCTCGATGCGGACTCGGGCTCGCGTGCCAAGCACCAGTTTGGCTGCGACAGCCGCTTGGGCAGCCCGGATCTCTTCGATCAGCGAGAGCCCAATACGACGGCGGTCTCGATCGACGCTGATCACGGTGGCGGTAAGCTCCTGGCCCAAGGCCAAGATCTCGCGCGGATGGGAGATGTGTCGCTCGCTCATCGCTGAGACGTGAATCAGGCCCTCGACAGCCGGCTGTAGCTCTACGAACGCGCCAAACGGCTCAAGGCGGACGATTCGGCCAGATACGTGCTGCCCCTCGGAGAGCTTGCCCAACATTTCGTCGAGCGGGTCGGCGAGCAGCGAACGAAGCTGCAGATAGATGCGGAGGCTGCCCTGCAGGCTGCTCAAATAGGGGTCGTTGCGCGTGCGATGCTCGATGTTCAGCACCTCAACTTCGACGCGCTGTCCTAGCTTGATAGTCTCTTCGGTGCGGCCCACAGCTCGGAGGGCGGTTAGGATATCGGCGGTGGGTACGAATCCATCAATGCCCCCGAGATCAACGATGGCGTTGGGTTCTTGGACAGCGACGAGCGTGCCGCTGAATACGGCCCCGATGCGAAGGCGCGACTTGTTCTCTTCGGCGTGGGCCCGCTGGTCGACTTCCAATACCGCCCGGCGAGAGACGATGACGGTCCTCGACTCCTCATCGAAGCGGATCACCCGCAAGGTCAGTGCGCGGCCGATATAGGTGGTGTGATCTTGGCAATAGCGCAGGTCGAGCTGCGACGAGGGGAGAAAAGCTCGTACGCCGCCGAGATCGATGTCGAGTCCGCCTTTGTTGGCACCCGTCACAAGGCCCTGTACCGGGGCTCCCTGCTGATAGGCCTGTCGAAGCTGGTCGCTTAGCCCGGTGCCTCGCTGCACTCGACCGCTGATGACGAGGCCACCCTCCTTGCCTCCCACCGCGACGACGTGACCTTCGAGCTTGTCGCCGATCTTTGCCGTGAGCTCTCCTGCATCATTGCGGAGTTCATCGAGGGAGATCATCGCCTCCGACTTGCCGCCGATGTCGAGGAATGCAAATTCCGCAGCGATTTGCACAATCTCGCCCTGCACCAAGTCTCCAAGCTCGGGGTCGCGACGGGCCACTGCCTTGCGCGGAGAGCTTAGCGATGCCGCAAAGAGGTCGGCAAACGACTCCTCACCTTCTACGATTGCGCTTCCGTCGTCGCTCACCTTGCTGAAGTAGCCGTGCCGTTGCACTGGGTACCCAGCAGTCTGGCGAGCATTGCGGAGCGGAGGCTTGCGCATGTGGGCGGGGCTCCTTGATTCCCTAAGGGCATGGAGACAGGAAAGAGAGAGATTTCTAGACGAAGACGGACGCTAGCACGCCTAACCGGGGGCGGCCAGTTCCTGGCCAAAATCCCCGAGGTCTAACGGCCGATTCGAGGCCCATCAAGCACCGGGTTGTCGCGGGCGGCGAAGCTCGCAAGCGCAACGATCGAGTCGCTGAGTGGTTCGGGACCGCGACCGCGCCAAGCGCTAAGCATGGAGTGCAGGAGTCGCGACTGGGTGACCCGGAGAGGTTCGTTTCCCTTGCGGCCGATGCAGTAGGGGGCCGCGGACTCAGACTGGCCAAGACGCTCGGTGGTCGCGATGGCTCGCGCGCACTGCCCAAGAAGATGAAAGCGGGCCCGTAGGCGGATGGCCGGAAAGGAACTGTCTGCAAGCGCCGACAGCTCCTGCAGGTTCGCAGCTCCGGGGCGCCCGGAGGTCAGCTCTGCCGCTGTCGTCCCCATACCGCTCGCAGCGATGAGCCGATCCCAAAGATCTTGCGCCTCATGAACGCTCTCTTTCGGCCTACGCCCAGGGGCGGTCGTACGCGGCAGCGTCTGTTCAACCACGACAGCGGCCGGTGGTGCGGCGGGCGGTGTGAGCATCGGCGCTGGTGATGGCCAGGGGTTCTGAGCAGCGGGGCCTGACACCGGGGCAGTGTCTGCGGACGGCATGGCTGACGCGGCCCCCGCGGCGGTCACGGCTGGGCCGGGTGTGGCGCTGGGCGCATCTGCCTGGACCAGTAGGCTAGTTGGGGCTGCTAGCGTTTGGACGCTCGGGGGCACCATGGCCGTCCGAGCATCCGCCGGGCTCGACTCCGGGGGCGGCAGGCACGATGAGGGCAGCGGATGACGGCCCATCGCCGCAGGCAGCTCGTCGATAGCCGCTAGCAGCCCAGAGGCCTCGGCGCTCATTCGGAACATGAGGGGATACTGACGCGCACTTGCCAGGTCAAAAGTCATCTGTCGCCAGCCCTCACAGGCCTGACGGACAAGCGCCTGCGAGTTCGCGGCGTTGCTGCCGGCCAATTCAGAATAGCGAGAGAGCGCCCACTCCAGTTGAAGTGGATTGGTGTAGCGGCTGATTCTTGGCAGCCCGTTGCCGTGAGTTGCGGGGGATAGGCTGCAGCCAGCGCATAGGCTCGCCGCACTGAACGAGAACCCAACTACCCATGTGCGC
>CALFYE010000563.1 GCA_937952145.1 uncultured Myxococcales bacterium | reverse complement strand
AGCGCCTCTTCGGCGTAGTGGAAGATCTTCGAGCCGAAGCCGCCACCGACGTCGGGGGCAACGACGCGCAGCCGATGCTCGGGCAGGCCCAGCACGAAGGCGCCTAGCAGCAGGCGAATCAGGTGCGGGTTCTGGCTGGAGGTGTACAGCGTGTAGCTATCGATCCCCGACTCATACTGCCCAATCGCTGCGCGCGGCTCGATGGCGTTGGGGATCAGGCGGTTGTGATAGACGTCGATCTCGATGATCTTGTCGGCGCCCTTGAGGGCAATTTCCGTCGCTGCGCGATCGCCCAGTTCCCAGTCGTAGCAGACGTTGCCGGGGGCCTGATCCCAGACCTGCTGCGCACCATTCGCAAGCGCTGCGGAAAGTGAGGCGACAGCCGGCAGCGGCTCGTACTCGACCTCGATCAGGGCCAGCGCGGCGCGGGCTTGCGCGCGCGTCTCGGCGACCACCATCGCCACCTGATCACCGACATGACGGACGCGATCAGCGACGAGGATGGGATGGGGCGGCTCGACCATCGGGGTGCCGTTCTTGTTCTTGACCAGCCAGCCACAGGGCAGGCCCCCGACCTTGTCGGCGGCGACGTCTTTTCCGGTGAACACCGCCAACACACCCGGGGCAGAAGCAGCGGGCGCGGTATTGATCGATACGATGCGGGCGTGCGCGTGCGGCGAGCGCAGGATGGCCGCATGCGTCATGCCGGGCAGGTTGATGTCGTCGGTGTAGCGACCCTGGCCAGTGATGAAGCGGCGATCTTCGCGACGCTGCAGCGGCTGACCGATCACGCCCGGCACGGTTGTCGTCGTGGTGCTCATGGGCGACCCTCCGTCTTCGACTGCGCCATGCGATCGCGGCAGGTGAGGACCGCTTTGACGATGTTGTGGTAGCCGGTGCAGCGGCAGATGTTGCCCTCTAGCCACTCGCGAACCTGATGCTCGTCGGCCTGCGGGTTTTTCTGAAGGCAGTCGACGGCGCTCATGATCATGCCGGGGGTGCAGAAGCCGCACTGCAGACCGTGACAGCTCTGGAAGGCTTCCTGCATCGGGTGCAGCTTGCCGCCCTGGGCAAGACCCTCGATGGTCGTGATCTCGGCGCCCTCCGCCTCGACGGCGAGCATGGTACAGCTCTTCACTGAGCGGCCGTCCACCATCACCGTGCAGGCGCCGCACTGGCTGGTGTCACAGCCCACGTGCGTGCCGGTTAGCTGCAGCTGCTCGCGCAGGAGCTCGACTAGTAGCGTGCGCGGCTTCACCTCAACCGTCACCGGCTTTTGGTTCACTTTCAGAGAGATGGCACCCATTCGACCTCCCGTCGTGGCAAGCGAGACCTGGGGGAATTGTGAAGTGCCCAGTATACGGAGTTTCGCTGCGGAAATAAGCTGCTTTCGCTCGGCGCTGCGGCGCGTTCCAGGCCCACTCTGAGGGAGCTGCAACAGCGACGGTGCGCCGGGGGTTTGCGCGCTGTTGGGGATTGGGGGCGGGCGGGGCGCTGTGGCACCTGGCCGTTCGGCATGGCGGGAGGGCCCGGAAGTGCGACTAGGAGTCGGGGGTGCTGCCTGAGAGCGACGAGGGCACCGAGCTAGGCCGCGGTCGCGGCGGGGAGGGGAACTGGGCGCTGGCGGGCGGGATCAGGCAGTCTTCTGCGTAGCCGATGAGCTCGGGGCGACCGGCTCGCAGCAGGGCCTCGCGGGCTAGCTCGTGCTGCGCCGGATCCCAGTAAAGGAGCAGCGCCTTCTGCATGCGCTTTTCACGCAGCCCGCGGGCGACGTAAATCGGCGCGGCAGCATCCTTGGAAAGCGGGTTGAGGCCGGTGTAGTACATGGCCGCGGCCAGGGACATCGGGGTCGGGATGAAGTCCTGCACCTGTCGCGGACGTAGGCCGTTTCGCTTGAGGTGCAGCGCCAGCTCGATGATGTCTTCGAGACGGCTGCCGGGATGGCCCGCGACGTAGGAGGGGAGCAGCGATGACTCGCGGCTGGTCGCGCTGGAACTCTTGATCAGACCGAGGATCTCGGCACTGACATGATCCGGCGCGGCGGGGAGAGGGCCGCCAAGCGGAGGTTCGGCCAGCTCGCGCAGGGGCTCCGTCGAGCGCTGGGCGAGGTCGTTGCGCACGCTGCTGGCCACACTGACCTTGCGGATGCCGGGCTCACCGCGTACCTGGCGCATGAGGCCGATGAGCGGCTGCGGGTCGGTCTGCAGGTGTGGACAGATCGCGGGATGGACGCAGGACATGCGTCGGCACTTGGACTCAATATCCGCGTCGGTGCAGCGCATCATGTACAGGTGGGCGGCGGGCCCGCCGAGATCGCTGACCACGCCGTGAAAATCGTCTTGGCGACGCAGGCTGCGTAGCTCGCGAAGGATGCTGTCGGCGCTGCGGCTCTGGGTGATGCGGCCTGCGTGCTCGGTGATGCAACAGCAGGTGCAGCCGTCGACACAGCCCCGCATCAGCAGCAGGGAGTGCTTGGCCGTCTCGTAGGCGGGCACTGCTTCGCGATAGCGGGGGTGCGGCCGACGGGTAAACGGCAGATCGTAGAGGGCATCGAGCTCGGCGCTGGCTAGCGGCAGGGCCGGCGGGTTGAAGTAGACGACGCGGTTGCCGACGGGCTGAACCAGGGGGCGGCCATTGCTGGGATTCGTCTCGCGGTGAACCAGCCGGGCCATCTGCGCGTAGCGGGCTAGCGCCTCAGGCGAGCGATCGGCCACCGCTTCGTAGGCTGGCAGGACGACAGGCAGGCCATCACCCACGTGGCGCGAAGACTTGCCGCAGGCGGTCTCGCCAGCGGCCTGCGAGGTGACATAGGCGGTGCCGCGGACGTCCCGAATGCGCGCGATCGGCTCGCCGCCGTGTAGGCGCTGCGCGATCTCGCAGATCGGCCGCTCGCCCATGCCGAAGACCAGCAGATCGGCCTTGGCGTCGACGAGAATCGGGCGGCGCACGGTGTCTGACCAGTAGTCGTAGTGGGCCATCCGACGCAGCGAGGCTTCGAGTCCGCCGAGCACAATTGGGACCTCGGGAAAGGCCTCGCGACAGCGATGGGCGTAGACAATCGTGGCGCGCTCGGGCCGTGCGCCGAGGCGGCCACCGGGAGTGTAGGGGTCGCCGCTGCGACTGCGCTTTTGTGCGGTCAGCCGATTCAGCATCGAATCCAGGTTGCCGGCCGACACCCCGAAGAACAGGCGCGGCCGTCCCAGGCGACGAAAGTCCTCGACGCTGCGCCAGTCTGGCTGGGGCAGGATGCCGACGCGAAACCCCTGCTTGGCCAGGATGCGAGCAATCAAGACCGGGCCAAACGCCGGATGGTCGACGTAGGCGTCACCAGTGACGATGACTACGTCGAGCTCGCTCCAGCCGCGGGCCTGGGCTTCGGCCAGCGTGGTGGGCAGGAAGTCGTCGGGCTGCGCTGCCGCATCCTCCGTTGCCTCCGAAACGGCAGGCAATGGCAGGCTAGACAGCGGCGGGGGCTGTCCGAGGGGGCCCGTCCTTTTGCCTAGCTGTACCAGCATGAGCTTGGCCGACTTCGGCCGGTGCGTTCGGGGACTCGTCGTGGTCGGACTGCGCGACCAGAAAGGCCGAGCTCGCCACCAACGACGCGCGCAGAAAACTACAAAATCGCGGTCGTCGTCAAGGCCGAAAGCGGGGCCAGAGCAGTGCGCGGCCGACTCGCTTGCCGGCTTGGCAGTCACCCCATCTTGCGGGTCAGCAGCCGGCAGAAATGTCAGAGCCGGGGCCTAGCTTGAGAGGCATGACATGGGGAACCAGACTGCCGCTTGCCTGTGCTATAAAGCCCGCCTCAGTAGCAGAAGTGTCAGGGTGGACGGTGCGTGACCATATCCTGTGCATCGACGAGGACGAGACGGTGCTGCAGTCTTTGCGCTGGCAGCTAGCCTCGCGCGCGGCGGACTTCTGCATCGTTGATCAGGCCCTCAGCGGTGACTCCGCCGTTGCCCGGGCCGAAGCGCTGTCGGCCGAGGGGGATCGGCTGTCGATGGTGCTGGTGGGGGAACAGGTCGCGGGTCTTTCGGGGCTGGAGGTCCTGGGGCGGCTGCGACAGGCGCTGCAGCAGCGCGGGCTGCCAGCGACGCAGGGGGTCCTGCTGCTCGCGCCTGGCTCGGTACCGCCTAGCGAGGCGCAGATGGCGCAGGCCGGCATCGTGCTGTACGTGCACAAGCCACTGCAGGCCGCGCAGCTGCACCTGACGGTTGATCTGATCCTGCAGTCGGTGCGGCTCCGCCGGCAGAACGAGTCGCTGCTCGACTCGCTGCAGAAGAAGCGTCGCGATCTGGAGGCGCTGCAGCAGCAGATGGAGCTGCGCATTCGCGATCGCACGCAGGCCCTGGAAGACGCCAACCGCCGCCTTGCCGAGCTGGCGGTTACCGACGGGCTGACCGGTCTTTACAACCATCGCTACCTGCAGGACCACCTGGTGCTGGAGGTCGAGCGCTCGCTGCGCACCAGCATCCCGCTGGGCATGCTGATGATCGATGTCGATCACTTCCGCCAGTACAATAACCGCTTCGGCCACCAGACCGGCGACGAGGTCCTGCGTCGGGTGGCCCGGCTGATTGCCGAGCACCGGCGGGTCAACGACGTTGTGGCGCGCTACGGCGGTGAGGAATTTGCGCTCCTGCTCATCAACGCGGACCACCGCGTGGCTCGGCGCTTGGCGGAGCGGCTGCGGCTGCGCGTGCAGAGTGAACCGTTCCCCGCGACGGGCGATATTCCCGGCGGGCGTCTCACGATTTCGGTGGGCGTCGCCAGCTGTCCGGCCGATGGCAATACGGCTTCAGGCCTGATTGCGGCGGCCGATGCGGCGCTGTTTCGTGCCAAACGGGCCGGGCGCAACCTGGTCTGCGTCGCCGGCGAGACCACGCCGGGCGAATCGGTCAGCGAGCTGGCGCAGGAAGCAGGCGATCGCTCCTAGCACGACGAACGAGGGGACGTTCAGCCCGCGTGTCGCACCATGCGCCGGGCAAGGGCGGCCAGCGCTGCAGCCAGGGCGAGCGCGGCCAGGCCATACAAGTAGCGAGGGCGATCCGCGGTGGGCTGCGGCGTTGGCTTGAGCTGAAAGCGCAGCGAGATCGAGCGATCCGACATCGCCGAGCGCGGCGGTCCCAGGGTCTGAAACTGGTGCTGGACAGGGGCGGTGGTGGGGGCTCGCTCAGCGGGCTCGGCGCCCTGCCAGCTGGCCAGTAGCGTCGCGCCGGGTCCTTCTTCGATGCGCAGTTCGACCTCGCCGATCGGCGGGGCTGGGATCCGATCTTCGTAGCGCAGCAAGTGCTCGCGAGCGTCGCGTGGCAGGGCCAACGAAGCCGAGATCTCGACGGAAAACGGCAGCTCTCCCAGGCTATCCAGCGGCTGCTCGGCCGTGCCGCTGAAGGTGCACTGAGGGGGTTCCCATGCCGGCTGCAGTGGCTGGGAATCGAGCGATAGCGACAGGCCTTCGCGCATGCGCTGACCGAGCGTGGTGCAGAGCGCTCGCTGCTCCTCGGGGCCCAGCCGACCGTCGCGGCTGCGATCATGCTCGCGCCGCAGGGCACTCGCGGGGGTGCTGCCGACCATCAGGGTGTGGACAAGGCGCAGCCCATGCTGATCCGCCAGCACGAGCTTGCCGTAGCGGTTAACCAGCGATGGTGCGTACTGCTGGTGGGACATCGCTAGCGCGGGCAACAGCAAGAGCGCGCTCCAGATGAGAGCGCAGCCGGCCCGCGAACTAGCGCGGAGCATGCCCAGCAACCGCCCGTCGCAGCAGGCGCAGAGTAGCCTCGTACACCGCCTCGGGGCGCTCCAGATTGGGCATGTGACCGCAGCGCGGCAGCACGTCGATCTGAACGTCGCGCAGGCGACGCAGCGCCGGTTCGACCTCGCGATATGGCAGCAGCACGTCCTCGTCACCCCACAGGACCGAGATGGGCAGGTTCAGCTCCGACAGCCGATCGAGGACATCCGACACCAGGTCGGACAGCATGGGACAGGCGTGCTGGGCGAAGCGATAGGCGTAGGCCGACTCCCAGCGCCCCAGGACCTGCGACAGGAAGCGCTCGCTGTTCGGCGTCTCGCTGGCAAAGATGCGACGGGCAAGCAGCGGCCCGGCCCCCAGCAGCAGGGTACCGACGAGCCGCGGTTTCAGCACCAGCCGCCCGAGCTTTTCGTACAGCGCGGGATAGCGAATGAAGCCCGCACTGTTGAGCAGCATCAGGCCCGAAAAATGACGCGGCTCGCGCAGCGCTAGCTCAAGCGCAACGCGCCCGCCGTACGAGTGGCCCAGCAGCACTGGCTGACGCAGGTTGAGCTTGCGCAGGAGGGCCCAGGTCGCCTGCGTGATCTCGTGCAGGCCGTAGGGGCGACTGGGCTGTGCACTGTGACCGCAGCCCAGCATGTCCAGACCGACGACGCGGGCGTGCTTAGCCAGCAGCGGCGCCAGCGCTTCCCATTCGGTGTAGTTCATGCCCAGCGCGTGCAACAGAACGACATCCGGCAGGTCGGTGGACTCGCCCGCCGTGAAATAGGCCACCGGGCCCAGCGGCGAGACGTCGTGCGCAAAGCGCTCGGCAAACGGGAAGGTCTCCGAGCGCATGATCTCAAGCTGCGCCGCGGGGGCCGACAGCGGGCGTGGCCGTCCGGTGATAGCGGCCGGGTGGTCCGAACAAGACGGGTCGCCTCCGAGGCTGTCGGTGCGGGTTCTAAAGCGAGTCATCGCCGCGACTATATCAATCCCCCCAAGCAGGCAAAGCCCACATTGCGCCGAAAGACCTTTGTCGCCCGTCGCCTTGCATATACAGTGCGCGCCGTGAGCGTCGACGAAATTGAGCAGGAGATTCAGACGGTGTGCAGCCTAGCGCGGCGAGCCGGCCAGCTAGCGCATGCCTACTTTGTGGCCTGGCACGGCGGAGGCAAAGCCGTGCAGATCGACTTCAAAGATGCCGACGAGCCGGTGACCGCGGCCGACCGCGCCGTCAGCGATTTCTGCATCGCCGAGCTAAGGCTGGCCTTCCCCGCCGATGCCATCTTGAGCGAAGAGATTCCCGATGATGGTGCGCGTCGAGGCGCTCGCCGCACCTGGCTCATCGACCCGATCGACGGCACCAAGGACTTCATTGCCGGTCGGCCGGGCTATTCGGTGATGATTGGGCTGTTGCTGGACGGCGTGCCGGCGCTGGGCGCGGTGCATCAGCCCATTGAAGACCTGCTGTGGTGGGCCGCCCGCGGACGCGGCGCGTATCAGTCGCAGGGCGGCGGGCCGGCGGGGCGCATGCACGTGTCGAGCATCGCTGAGCTTGGGCAAGCGCGAATGGTGTCTTCGGCCAGCATACGCGAGCCGATGGTGGCCGAGATGCGACGGCAGGCTGGCATTCGCGACGAGCTACAGATTGGCAGCGTCGGCATCAAGCTGGCGCTGCTCGGCGCGGGAGAGCGCGACCTGTACGTGAACCCGGCCAGCAAGACCAAGCTGTGGGATACCGCGGCGCCCGAGATCATCCTGCATGAAGCCGGTGGGCGGCTGACGGATCTGTATGGCCGGCCGCTGCGCTACGACGGCGAGCTAGCTCATCGCGATGGCTTGGTGGCTTCGAACGGTCACCTGCACGCCGCTGCCTTGGCGCAGGTCGCGCAGCTGATCGCGGGGCGTCCGCCGACCGTCAAGTGATCGCGGCGAGCGCTGAGCGAACGCTCCGAGCCAGGGCGCGGCAATCGGGATCGTCCCCCAAGGTCGCCAATTGAGCGAGGGCTTGCTCAACGCGGTCCCGTTCGCTGGAGGTGGGGCGGGTGTAGATCTGACCGCTGAGCGCGACGGCCACCGCGCGACGGGCCATGGTCGCGATCTGCGGGTCGGGCTCGTCGCAGGCCCGCAGCAAGTAGCCGAGCCGCGTCCAGCGACCAAACTGCCCCAGGGCACTGAGGATTCGTCGCCGTGTCCCGGGTTCGCTACGGCTGCAGAAGGCTTGCCACAGGGTATCGGCCCCAAGGCGCAGCAGGGCTGCGCCGCCGGCTTCACTCGCCAGGAGCTCAAGCGCGCAGCGCACCACCCCGGCGGAGCGGTCAGCAAGCGCAGCCTGCAGCGCAGCAAGCGAAGGGGCCTTGTCGGCGCGGTGATCGCTTCTGACTAGCGCACGCAGCGCAGACTTTCGGACCCGCGGTCGCGCGTCGTACAAAAAGACCTCGGGGGATAGGGATGGGCCGTCCGCATGTGTCGCGGCATCCGGCGGAGCGGTGGTCGGCTTCGGTTGCGCTGCGCTGCCCGCGGTCTCGCCCAGCCCGTCGAGCGCGATGCAGATCCGTCGCACGGTGGCCGGGGAAGAGTCCGCACAATCGGCCTGCCAGGCCGTGCCTAGCTCGTGCCGATAGAGCGCGTCGAAGTCGAGGTGGGCTTTCTTGCGCAGATAGAAACGCACCATGGCCCGCAGGCCGGCACAGGGGTCAAGCAGGCTGCGGCGCAGCTCAGGAAAGTCGTCGAGGAAAGCCAGCAGGGCCTCGCGACGCACCGGCGCACTGCGATCACGCTGCGCCGGTGACAAGACCTCGACAAGAGCGCGGCCGTAAAGCCGCGTGCGTGCGGTGCGGGCCGCCCAGATGCGCAGCCAAAGATCGGGACTCTGCAGCGCTGACAGCAAGAGCTCGCGCAGGCCGGCTTCCGGGCTCTCCGCCTCAGCGGTCGGCAAGGCTTCAGCGTGAAGCAGGTATGCAGCGCGCCGAACCTGCTTGTCGGCGTGGTTTCTGGCCCCCTGCAGCACCGGCCACGCGGCGGGCTGCAGCAGCGTGCCCCGCAGCTCGCGCAAAAGGTCGGAAAGAGCGTTGCGCTGAGCATGCTGCAAGAGCTCGATCAGGCGATAGCTATGGAGCAGGTGGCGGGCATATTCCGGCCGCAGTCGAGCCCGAATGCCAGCCTGCGCAAGCTGCGCGATGGCCGGCACCCAGTCGTTGCAGCGCAGTAGCAGAAACGGAACCTCGCTGCCGTCGCATCCGTCGAGCAGGCGACGCAGCGCAGCCTCACGAACGTAGCCGCTGCCGTGCAGGCTGGCGAGCGCAGTCAGCAGCGAATTGGCGGGCAGTTCTGCCAAGGCCGCGGTTTGGCGCTGTAGCTGTCGGCGCTCGCTCATCCGGGCTGCCGTCGGCTCACCGTACTGCCAGCCCCAGCGAATGCGGCGACGCAGCACGTCGGCAATCGCCGGCAGCACGCCTAGCGGAACCGTCGCTAGCCAGTCGGCAAGCGAGCCTGGCGCGGCACTCGCAAGATCGGTCGCGCCCGGCTCGCCAAGAGCCGCGAGGCCGGCTAACAGGGGCTCGACAGTCTCGCTTTCAAGTCGCGGCATCGGGGTGAGCGTGATCCCGGAGATGGCAAATGGCCTGACGGCACCTTTGCGGTTAGGGCACGAAGTCTTTGTTGCGGGTTGGCATCAGCTCGCCACCGTGGCGCGTGGAGACGACGGCAGAGATCGATTTCCACATCGATCCGATCGTCGGGAAGGTCGTCGCGCCAGAGGGGTAGTAGTCGCCGTCAA
This sequence comes from uncultured Myxococcales bacterium, assembly GCA_937952145.1. GTDB lineage: Bacteria > Myxococcota_A > Polyangia > Palsa-1104 > JAEUJZ01 > JAEUJZ01. The sequence goes on along the minus strand of CALFYE010000563.1, from coordinate 43,698 downwards.
AGGTATCGCCCCAGGTGCTGCCGCCCGGGTTGGTCTTGAAGCCGCTGCTATCGAACGCCGTCACCTGCAGCGTGCCCGTCGTTGGCTGGAGCGTCACAGACATGCCCTCGTACTTGTTCCAGGTCTGCCCAAGGTGCGTAACGAACTGGCTGTAGAGCGCGCTATCGCTGAACACGATTGGGTTGATCGTTGCATCAGGAGAGAGGATATCGATCGACTCTACGAACAGCTGATGCTCGACCACAGTCATCGGCGCCACGCTGTCGACTTCAAAGACCAGCTTGCCGCGGACGCGCACATTGTCGCCTTTAGAGATGGTGTCGAGCAGCGTGCCGCTCGTCGCTGCCGACGGGCAGTCTTTGCCGCTGGAGCTGCCGGCTGGGGCCATCGGGCCGATGGCTTTGACCACCATGCCGCAGGGGGGCGTGGTGCACATCGGGTCCTGCACCCAGATCTGATAGCGACACTGCTGGTTCGCTGAGTTCACGTACTTGTCGACCTTGGTCACGGCCACCACGCGCTCTAGCACCACGCGCTGAGCATTGCCGTAGGGACCGTTGCCGGGATCCAGATCGATCTGGTTGATCGTCGCTGGCTTGTATTCGTAGGGCAGGCTCATGTCCGGCGTGCCCGGCGTGCTGGTGCCGCCCCCCGAGCAGGCTGAGAGCGCTGAAACGCTTAGCGCCAGAATTCCCGCTTGCAGGCCGCGGTAGAGGGATGGGTATCGAGATCGCAGTCGCTCAGACATCGTCAAAGTTCCCCCGAGATTGAAGGTAAGCCAGGAAGGCCGGTCCGCGGTTACATCGGACGCAGCCGTGAATACGGGATGTACTGCTTGCACATCGACGGGCTGGACCACAGGAGCCGCGCCGTCGCTCCGCCCGTCCCATCAAAGTACTCCATGGTGATGGTGACCGGGACGCCCGCAGTCAGATTGACGGTGGCGCTGTACTCCGTCGTGTTCTGGATCATCCAGCGATCGATCACCAGCGCCCCGTTGATGTACAGGCGCACGCCATCGTCGGTCTGAGTGTAAAATGTTACCGCTTCGGTGGCGCGCGGCACGACGCGACCGCTCCAGCGAATCTGGAAGTTGTCGGCGGGTACACCACCAGCCGGTGCGCCCGTGCCGAAGTCGAACATGATGCGCGGATCGGTGCGCGTGGTCTTTAGCATCGCGCTGGTGAAGGCCCTGGTCGTGTCGCTGGTGTTGGTCTGGTAGTACTCGCCCTTGAGGCCGCAGCTTGTGGCCGGGCAGCTCGCCGGATCAATCCCATCGGTGAGATCTTTGTCACGGCAGGGACCGAAGTTGCGCAGGTTGGCGAGCTCGCTGTTGAAGTCGCAGAATCCGCCGTTGCCTGCGGCGGGCGAGGCCTGGTAGTCGGTCAAGCTGAACTGCGCCGCCGCGTCATTCACCTTGGCGGTATACGAGGCTGGGGCGAGCACTCCGCTCGTCGAGAGCTGCTGCACACGCGCGATGAGCTCGGGGCGGAAGGCCTTGATGAAGGCGTCCTTGAGCCCAGTCCAGCCGAGTCGATTGTCGAGGTTGTTCTCTTCGCCGATGAAGAACGACTTGCCGGGATACCAGCTCCAGAACTCGCCAAACTCCAGATCTTTATCCTGCGGAATGATGATCCATTTTCCGTCGCTGGCGCGGCGATAGAAGAAGTGGTTGTGGACCACGTCGTCCCAGGTCTGTGACCAGTTGCGGATCGCGATGTAGTCCAAAAGCTCCTGATAGTCGAAGGTGGTCTGGATGAAGGCCCGCACCGCGCTGTAGTCGCCGGAGGGCATCGCCTGCGTGCGCAGGCTCCACAGCTGCTCGATCCAGCTGCGCAGCATGTCGGGCCGCTCCCACTTGTTGGTGCTGCGCTGATACGTGTACTCGTAGCGCTGATCCAGCGTCCACATCGGGCAGGCTGTGCTGGTGGTCAGCGGCTTGTCATCGCCCACGCCGTACGGCCCCTCCACCGTCCCAGTGCTGGCATTTCCATCCGACTTGAACAGATCCCCCATCAGCTCGCCCGGCGCCAGATAGCGCTTCATCATGTCGCTGTCGATGTGCTCGATGTCCATCATGTAGTGGTAGTAGCCACCGTTGACATGGAAGCGGGTGTAGCGCAGGCGCTGGACCGGGATGTTGATCGTGGGGTCGCCGTAGATGCGCTCGCCGAGGGCGTCATCGAGGCCGGGGCAGGCCTGGTTCAGCTTGTTGAGGACGACCTTGGCCCGTTTGTTTTCGAATAGGCCATAGTCGGGAAAGTCGAGCTTCCAGCTAAACACGGTGGGATTGCCGGGGCGGTCGGGCAGCGGACTGATGGTGGTTTTGCCGGCGGTAAGGGCGATGCCGTTGACGCGATTCCAGCGGCTCCCTTGATAGCGAACAAAGGTGTCGTAGACGACGCCGTTGTAGACGAACGTCGCGGGAACCGTGGCATCCCAGGTGTCGCGCAGCAGGCAGCGATTGGCGGCACTACCGCCGGGGGAGACGCGCCGATCGTCGGGGCCGGGGTTGGTTACGCCGGTCGCCGAGATGTTGTCCCACATCGTGTTCCACTGCGCCTTGTTGATGAAGACCTGATAGACCGGCGAGGTGGTGTTGAGGGCAGGGGTGACGAAGTAGGCCCACCACTGGAACGGATCAGACGGACGCGGCGACAGCACAGCCGAGCCCGCCCCGAGGTCGGCGCGCACGCGATAGCGCACGATGGAGTTGTCGGGCTGCGCGGGCAGGGAGGCTTCATAGCTGCCGGCGACGAGCGTAAGCGGCACGGTCGTCGTCGGTTCGCCGGTCACCTGCATGTCATCGACGAAGTACTCAAGCTGCGGGTTTTCAAACGATCCCAGGGTCGAGAACGTGAAGCTGAGCTTGACGGTGTCGGTCGAGCGGATGAGCGTATCGCTGCCCGACCAGCGGGTCAGCTTGCCGTTGACGATGGTGGGCGGCGCGCCGCTTAGGCTGTTGGCCCGGCCGGGGCTGGGACCGTCGAGCGGCGAGGGCACCCAGTTCGAGATCTCGTCCGAGGGAACGTCGTAAGACACGCGCTCAAGCGAGCGACCGCGGTACTGATACGCGGCTTTGGTAATTGGTGTGGGCAGAAGCCCCAGCCACTCGTCATCGGCGCCCAGTGCATCCGCGCCGATGGGCCAGGGGAAGCCGTCGTTGTAGGTCAGCGAGTCGGCGGTCACGCCGTTTGCGCTCTGCAGCGTGACGGTGCCGCCGCCGTTATTTAGCTCGCCGGTGTAGTCGCCGAGCACGATGCTGGGATTGACCTGATAGTTGCTGATGGTCAAAAGCGCGGTGCGGTTCTTCGCGATGACCAGATAGCCTCCCGCGGGCAGTGTGGTGCCTGGCGAGAAGGTGTACTGGATATCGCCGCTCAGTCGCCAGCCGGAGAGATCGGCGTCGGCGCTGCCGCGATTGAAGAGCTCGACGTATTCGTGATTTTCGACCGGGGCATTCTCATCGACGGGGTGATACATGACCTCGGAAATGCGCACCGACTGGGTGCCGCCGGTACTGCCGATGTCACCGGCGCCACAGCCGGGGGGCAGGGCCAGCGCCCCGCAGAATAGAGCGACCGAAAGTAAGCGAGAGAATGCCTTCGTAGTCATAGTGCTGCCTCGTCGAATAACGATTGCGAATAGAGCCTTGAGTATCTCACGCGGGCGGGGGCGGATCGAGACGCTGCGCGACACGGAAAACGAGCATTTTTCGTCGCTGGCCAAGCGATGAAGATCACTCGCCTTCCCCTCTGACCTAGGGGCTAGCGCAGGGAAATTTGGAAGGTCTCGCCCGGTAGCAGGGGCGTGGCTTCGTCCAGGCGGATGGTGATGCGGCGCACGTACAGCGGCAGGGACAGCTTGGCGCTGATGCGGGGCGGGGCGGCTTCGAGGGCCGGGGCGAGCTCAACGACCTGACCGCCAAGGGAACCCGACAGGAGGCCGATGCGACGCAAGCGGGCGCGCAGTCCCAGGCTCAAGCGGCGGCTCTGGCGTTCGGGGACGTAGCCGACGACGTAGCCGGGGCGCGGGGCCGACAGCAGGACGACGGGCAGGCCGGCGCTGAGCACATCGCCCGGCTGCTGCAAGATGGCGCTGATGTGGCCATCGACCGGCGCGCGCAAGATCAGCTCACTCAGCGAGTTCTCGACGACGCGGAGCGCGGCCTGCTGCACGGCGAGGGCGGCGCGATAGGGCGCCAGACGGTCTTGCAGGCGAGCCTCTTGCTCGGGCGCGGGCCGGGGCCGCAGACCCATCAGGGCCAGGCTCTTGGTGGTGCCAGTTGGGCGCGTCGCGAGATCGGCCGCGAGAGCCCGCTGGCGCTGCCGCGCGGCTTCAAGATCGCTGGCGCGCACTAGCTGCTCGGCACGCAGCGACTCTAGGCGGTTGACCTGCTTGCCTAGCTCGCGCAGCTCGGCGCGAGTGCGCTCTTCGCCGGCATGCATGCGCACGGCCTGCAGCTGACCGCGCTGCAGGTTGGCACGCTCGATATCGAGCTGGGCTGACAGCTCGGCCTCGGCTTGCTTGAGGGCTGCGCTCAGCCGATCTCGCTCTAGCTCCAGCGCGCGTGCGTCGAACTCGGCGATGACATCGCCGGCTCGCACCGCTTGCCCCAAGCTGACGCGCAGGGCCTTTAGGCGCCCGGCTGACAGCGCACCGATCTGATGCACTCGTTCATCGGCGTAGCCGGTGATGGCGGCCGGACCGAAGCTCATGCCGTTCGAAAGCAGCCAAAAGCCGGCCAGCGCGCCGAGGATGATCAGCGCCGAGACGAGCTTGGGCCAGAGGAGACGCAGGCTCACCTAAGGCTCCACCGCGCTGTCTTGCATGAGCAGGGTCGCGCCACGTACCCCAGCGATGCTGGAGAGCGCCGCCAGGATCTGTTCCCGCTCGTGCTGACTGCCCAGTTTCAGCTGATAGGCATGCTCCTGCGCACGATCACCGAGATCGCGCAGGTTGATCAGCAGAAAGCCCGGAGCGTACTTCTTGAGCACGTCCTGCAGCGCTTGACTGCTATCGCCATCGCCCGGCACCTGCAGTCGCAGGATGGCGTTATACGGCAGCCGCGAGCCAAAGCCCGAGAGCGACAGATAGGTGACGGCGACACAGAAGACCGCCGTCCCGAGGATGGCCACCGGGAAGGCCAGCGTGCCGCAGGCGATGCCGATGGCCAAGGCGGCAAAGGCAAACATCAGGTCGCGCGTGTCCTTGAGCGAGGTGCGGAAGCGGATCACCGCGATGGCTCCGACCAGGCCCAGCCCGCGTGCGATCTCGTCGCCGATGGCCAGCATCACCAGGGCCGAGACGACGCCAGCCACCGCCAGCATGACCGCGAAGCTGCGCACGTACGACAGGCCGCGATAAGTCGCGCTGTAGACCCACGACACGATCATCGAAAGAGCAAAGGCGAGCAGCAGCGCAGCGAGCGTCAGCTCCCAGCCCAGGCGCGTATCCACCTAAATCGCCCCTTTCTTGACCGCGCTGTCGCGAAACCACAGCGGCGCCGGCGTGCGTTGCAGCAGGGCCACACCGTCGGGGCCCATGGCTTCGTTGTGCACGGCAGAGATGTACTTGGAAAAGCGCGTGCGGCGCAGGCCCATCTCGCGGGTTAGCTCGCGCAGCCAGCCTGGGGCGCGCCCACGGAACTTGATCTCCAGCAGCGTGTCGGCCTGCGCGCTGTAGGTGCTGACGCCGCAGAGGTTGATCCACGCCTGCTTGCTGCCAAACAGCGGGGTGCCGCGGGCCGGCTGATAGCAGATGTCGCTGTCCAGCGTCACCCGCAGCCCCTCGTCGGTCAGGATCGAGGCATAGGCGCGGCGATGGGCGGTGACCAAGAGCTGCGGCATCGCATGACGCGAGAGCATCAGGTACTGGAACTGCACCAGCGTCGCGCGCTGATCGGCCTTTAGCGGAAGGTCGCTGAGATCCTCACCGCGCAGGAGCGGCGGTAGCACGGCAAGCGCCACCACCGCGCGCTGCTTGAGCGTCACGGCCTTGGCCTTGCGCTTGATCTCGACGAAGGCGGGCTCGCGGGCCGGTTCGCCGTAGACGCGGATGCGCAGCTTCATGCGGTCGGGGGCGCGCTCGATGTGCTGGCGCGCGAAGTCGAGCTGCGGCGAGTCGAGGTACAGCGAGGTATTGCGTTGCCCGTCGGGGGCACGCTCGTCGGGACGCAGGAAGGGCTCGGCGCGCTGCAGCAGGTACTGCACCTGGGATCGGCTCAGCCAGTACTTGAACTCGAAGCGCTCAAACGACGTCTCGAAGTCCTTCACGGCTGGCCCTCCGATAGCGGAACGCCGACGGTGGCCTGCAGGGTTAAGAGGGCTCGCTGATATGCGAGGCGCGCATCGCTGTGATCGCGACGACGTCGCAGCACGGCCTCCTCGCCGCTGAGCAGGGCTGTCAGATCGATCTCTGCCCCGCGCACTGCGACACCTAGCAGTCGCTCATGTTCCTGCAGCGCGGGCAGCACGTCTTTGGTGAAGCGCACAAGGATGCTGCGGCGCAGGTTCAGCTCGGCGCAGGCGGCATACACCCGCACCGCGATGTCTTGCACTAGGGCCAGCACGCTCGCCTGTTCGCGCGCCAGCTCAGCCTGCGCAACCTGCAGCGGACCGGCGTTGGTGTTCAGCACAGGCAGCAACAGGTCCAGCCCCAGCTGCAGATCGTGCGGATAGTTCGAGAGGTTATTTTCGCGATACGTCGCCCGCAGTCCCAGCCAGGGATAGCGTCGCGCCTGTTCGACGCGGACGGCGGCCAGGCGACCTTTGATGCGCTCGTGAGCAGCCTGCAGGACGGGGCGCGCGGTCAGCGCTTTCTGCGTCAATGACTCGGGGTCAAGCTGGCTTGAGCCCGGCCCGGGCAGTGGGCTGCCGGCGATCACAATTGGCCTGGGCGAGACGACACCCAGCAGCACCGACAGCGCGCTCTGCGCCTGCTGCATACGCACGTCCAGCTCGTCGACCTCGCGCTGCGCGTACATCAGCGCGAGGTCGACCAGATTCTGCTCCAGGCGCGTGGCTGCACCGCGGGTCACGCGCTTCTGCACCGCTCCCAGCAAGCGCTGTCTTAGCTGCAGCGCGCTGTCCATCATCCGTCGCTGCTCGCGCAGTTCGATGATCGTGGCGTGGACGATGCGGACCTCGGTCGCCACCGCCCACTCTTGCTCCGCCACTTGATGATTCACTTCGGCCTGGCGGGCCTGGGCTTGCGATCGACGGGCCAGCCACTCGACGGGCTGGGGCGGGGTCCAGCGCAGCGAAAACTCGACGCCGAGCTTGTCGGGCGCCTGCACGTGCAGCGCATCGAGCGCCAGGCTGGGGTTGCTCAGCGCAGTCGCTGACACAATCTGGCCGGCAGCCACGGCGCGCTCAGCCCGGAACAAGCGAAGCTGAGGATTGTCGCGCAGGGCCCGCAGGACCGCGTCATCGGCGCTTAGCTCTGGCAGCTCAGCGACGGTAGGATGGACTGTCTCGGCCGCCCCAGAGGGCACCGGCAGGGCAAGCGCTAGCGCCATCAGCACTGTGAAGTGCCGCGCCTGACTTCGCCCCCAGCGCTGCCGCAGATCCTGCCTGCGCAATCGATTCCCCCGCCGACGTTCGCGCTCTGCTTCATAGATGGCAGGCTGCGCCCAACCCGCCACCGTCCCCGAGAGAATGTAACACGCTGACACTCCTGCCGGAAACCGCGAAGGCAACGACGTTACGAAACTGTCGCTTGACGATGCGTGTGTCCCCGTGTCTTTGCCAATTCGGGGGGCGTTGGGGTCCGGAAAAGCGGCGTGTGGTCGTGAGGGGGAGACGCTTGTGCGCTACGGCTGCGGTCGGACATCCGGCCCGTGCGTAAGGGGGCCCTCTGTCGACGCTGCGCCGGGAAGAGAAAGCGAGAGCGGCGGACTGGGAACCTCGCCCCCGGGATCCTCGTCGAGGAGGAGCTGACACAGCCAGCCGAGCGCGCTGTTGTGCCCCAGGTCCGCGGGCAGCGGACGGAAGTGCGCGCCTGGCGGCAGGACGCGTGGATCGGCCGGGTTGTGAGCCCCGATGGGACGCATCACGGGATCGTCCGGGCCGGTCGGAAACACGTCGATGCGGACGCCTGTCGCTGGGGTCGGCCAGTGCGTAAACCGCCCGCCCAGCACCATCGGCAGCGGTGTGTTTCGCAGGTCGGGCGGATCCGGATAGAAGCCCATGCCGGCGAGCGGGGCTCCGACCGCGACGATCCGCAGCGGTCGCCGCAGCGGTCGCTGCTGCAGGCGGTGGGGCGGGCTGAGGTGGGCCATCGCTTGCAGCGCGACCATGCCGGCCGCTGAGTGGGCGATCACCGTCACATCACGAATGTGCAGGGGCAGCAGGCGGTCGACCCGGCGCAGCACCCGCCCTAGCTCTTCGCCCGAGCGGGCCACGCTAAGCCATGGCTGCCACGAGTAGACGACGACGGCGACCTCGGGATGGCGGGCAAGCACGATCTGCGCCGGATTCCACTCCCAGCCGTAGCCCAAGAGCCCCGGGATCAGAATAAACAGCCGATTGGCCGTCGGAGGGAGGTGGCGCAGCGCCGAAACGGTGAGCTCGGTGCAGTCGGGACAGCGCTGGGCCACCGGAGCAAAGCAGCCGGTCAGCGAAGAGAGGCCGACCAGCGCAGTGCAAAGGATCCAGCAGCGCAGATTTCGCGCGGCGCACATGCGGCCAGTATCTCACGCTGGGCCGTCGCTGCGCTGCCGCATTCCTTGCGGCTTGGTTTGGAACGTTACGGTCGACTGCGGGGGTATGTCGGCGACCTGCGCACCCGGTCTGCGTCTATAGACGAAAGAACGCGCCCCAGTCGGCGCCAAACAGCAGAAAACCAGCGATGGCCGGCACGTTGCCTTGGCGTGGCAGCCAGGGGGCCCAGCCGAGCGAGGTGTTGAGGAACAAGCGGCGATATTTCCAGGTCGAAAGCGCTGCGAAGCCCACCTCGGTGCGACCATCGAAGCCGACGACATCGCCGACCAGCGCAAGCTCCAGGCTGTGCGGGCCGCGGCCGGGCAGGGCGGTGCGCAGGCTGGGGCCGGCGCGCAGGGCGACGTAGTTTTCGACCCAGAACTCGGCCCAGGCGGCGCCCGCGAGCGGCACGACATAGGGGTTTAGGCCACCCAGTCGGGTGCGCAGAATGGCGTCTTGATTCATCGCCCAGCCGGCCCGTAGCTCGATACGTGGCGCGATGGCCCAATTGGGGCGCAGGCTGGCTTCGGCGTAGACGTGCGGCGCGATTCGATCTAGCTCGGCATCGCCACCGGCCCGCAGTTGAATGTGGCTCTCTTCGGTGTAGTGGCCGATCACCGCCTCGGCCGAAAAAACCGGGGTCAGGCCCGGTGGGGTGACGGTGGTGCTCTCGCGGGCCCAGAACAGATAGGCGCGCGCGCTGCCCTGCAGCCCCACATAGAAATGAGCCGGCAGGTAGTGCTGCCAACCGCCATCGATGCCGCCATAACCCGCGTTCCAGGCGCGGCTGGGGTCGGGGGCACCGTCGGTCCAGGGCGAGATCATGAGGCCCGCAGCAAAGGTCTCGACGCGCAGCCCTATCCAGATACGGCCGCTGCGCAGCGACGGCGAAAAGTGGATGTCCAGCGTATCGGTCAGGAGCTCGATCGAGAGCGGCCCCTTGCGCAGGCCCAGATCGAAGATGCCGAAAGAGGTGGTCGATAGCTCGCCACCGAGTGCCGCCCGGCCTTGCCAGGGACCCCAGGGGGCGGCGTGGGCAGGCGCTGCGATCGCGCCCAGCAGCAGCACCGACATCAGCACAGTGCGGGCCCGGCGAAGCCGGATTCTCGTCGAGCGCATTGGGCTAGAGGGCCCTCAGCCCAGGGGCTTCGCGACCCGTCGTAGAGACGTATTCGCCATAGGTTCCGTGATAGATGCGCGGGCCGGCCGAAGAGAGCTCCAACACGCGGCTGGCCATGGCGCGCAGGAAGGCGCGATCGTGCGAGACGAAGATCAGCGTGCCCTCGTACGGCGATAGCGCGCGGACCAGGGCGCGCTTGGTCGCGATGTCTAGATGGTTGGTCGGCTCGTCGAGCACCAGCAGGTTCGGGGCATCGTAGAGCAGCTTGGCCAGCACCAAGCGAGCACGCTCGCCACCCGACAGCACGCGCACTGGCTTTTCGACGTCGTCACCGTGAAAGCCAAAGCCGCCCGCCAGGTTGCGCAGCACACCGATGCCGGCGGTGGGGGCATGGGCCTGCAGCTCGGATAAGACGGTGCCTTCGCTGTCGAGCTGTTCCATCTGATGCTGCGCGAAGTACCCCATGGTGACCGAGGCGCCGACCGTCACTTCGCCGCGATCGGGACTGAGCACGCCCGCGATCATCTTGAGCAGCGTCGTCTTGCCAGCGCCGTTTTCGCCCATCACCGCCCAGCGCTCGCCACGTCGCACCAATAGATCAAGACCAGCGTGCACGACCCGATCGCCGTAGGCTTTGCGCAGCCCCTGCACCCGCACTACATCGTCGCCAGAGCGGGGTGGACGACGAAACTCGAAGTCGCGCTCGATGATGCGCGGCGGCTCGGCCAGGCGCTCGATCTTGTCGAGCTTTTTGACCCGGCTCTGCACCTGCGCCGCCTTTGCCGCCTGGGCGCGGAAGCGTTCGATGAAGCGCATCTCTTTGGCCAGCATCGCCTGCTGCCGCTCATACTCCGCCTCGCGACGGGCAGCGTCGAGCTTGCGCGCGGCCTCGTAGAAGTCGTAGTTGCCGGCGTAGGTGCGGACTTGGCCACCGTCGATCTCGATGATCTTACCGACCACGCGGTTCATCACCTCGCGATCGTGGCTGGTCATGATCACCGTGCCGGGATAGCCGCGTAGGAAGCCCTCCAGCCACAGGATCGACTCGATATCGAGGTAGTTGGTCGGCTCGTCGAGCAGCAAGACCTCGGGCTGCAAAAGCAGGATGCGAGCCAGAGCGACGCGCATCTTCCAGCCCCCCGAGAGATGTCCGACATCGCCGGCCACCTGCTCGGGCGAGAGGCCAAGTCCAGCGAGGATGGTCTGGGCGCGGGCCTCGATGTCGTAACCGCCCAGCTCTTGAAAGCGGGCCTGCACATCGCCGTAGCGGGCAATCGTGGCGTCGAGATCGTCGCTGCCTTCGGCCATGGCGGTCTCCAGGGCCTTGAGCTCTTCGCCCAGCGTCGCGACTTCGCCGGCCCCCGCGACCGTCTCGGCCAGCACGCTGCGGCCACGCAGCTCCGAGATGTCTTGGTTGAAGTAGCCGATGCTCAGGCGACGTGGGCGCTCGATCGAGCCTTCGTCCGGCGTCTCGCGACCGATGATCAGGCGAAAGATCGTCGTCTTGCCGGCGCCATTTGGGCCCACCAGACCAATCTTTTCGCCGGGGTTGATTTGAAAGGCGGCGTCGACGAAGAGGATCTGTCCGCCGTACTGCTTGGTGACGTTGCTAAAGGCAATCATGGGGATAGGGGCTCAGGGGGACTTGGGAAAAAACGGGTAGGCGCGCTGCTGCCATCAGCGCAGCAGGCTAAACAGCACGAAGCAGTACACGCCGGCGACGAGGATCATGGCCATACCCCAGGCGAGGAGCTGACGATACAGACGATCGCGCTCTCCACTTACGCAGGCCGCAACGCAGAGCGAGCCGAGCGTCGAAAGCGGCGAGACATCGACGAGGTGCGCACCGATGTTGACGCTGTCCGCCAGGGCCAGCGCATTGCCGCCGCCGATCTTTTGGATCAGGCCAGGGATCGTCGGCAAGAACGCCGGCAGGACCACCCCCGACGAGCTGCTATAGGCCGACAGCGCGCCGGTCAGAAGGCCCATCACCCCGGGGGCGGTGCGCGGCGTCGATAACCGACCGAGCAGGCGGGTGCATAGATCGATGCCGCCGGTGCGTTCCAGGATGCCCATCAGCACCGTCATGCCGCAGACCACCAGCATCGTCTCCCATGGAATTGTAGCCAGCGCCTGCCTTTCATCGCCGAGGCGAAACAGGCTGAGCAAGAGCGCCGCGCCCAGGGCCACGGGGCCGACCTCCAGCCGAAAGCGGGCGATCAGGAGCAGCATGCTGCACAGCACGACGAGCGTCGCCACATGTCGGTACTCAAGCGGTCGCTTGCGCCGCACTAAGAGCGTCTGCAATCGCTCCTGCTGGGCCGGCGTGGGGGGATCGCGCAGCAGGCGCAGCCCGCCAAACAGCAAGTAGCCAGAAAAACCTACGATGACGTGCGCCAAAAGGCACTGGAAGTAGGCGTGCCAGGCGTAGCCGGAAAGGCCAATGCGGGCCATGAAACTGGCCGCGATGACTCCGGTCGGAGCGACGGGCGAAAACGCCGTGGCATTGCCGCCACAAGCCACCATGAGGGCCATCAAAAACGGCGGGATGCCAAGCTCAGCGGCGACCTCCATGGCAATCGGGGCCAGCAGCGCCACCGAGCCGATGTTGCCGGCCCCCAGGGTGCCAAGCAGCACGGCCAGCCCAAAGAAGCTGACCGGCATCAGGCCAATCCGTCCCCCGGTCAGCTGCACCGCCCAGCCCGCCAGTCGATCCAGCGTGCCGTTGACGCGTGCATGGCCGAACAAGAACGTTAGACCCAAAAGCGTCAGCAGCAGGCCGTTGGGAAAGCTGGCGCTGATTTCACGCGGGGGGACACCCAGTAGCAGCGCACCGAGCAGATAGGCCAGGCCCAGCCCCAGGAGCCCCACGTTCAGCTGCGAAAATACGCTGAGCGCGATCGCGATCAACAGCGCAGCCAGCGACAGCAGAGCAGGCAGCATCACAGACCGCGGCTAGTCCACCGACAGGAGGTAGAACTTCAGGTAGCGGCCCTCGGGAAAAGCGGGGGGCAGCGGGTGATCGGGGCCCTGCGAGCCGATCTCAAGGACGTTGACGCGCCGTCCGGCGTCGTGCGCGGCGGCGGCCAGCATGCGCTCGAAGCTCTGCTCATCGACGAGCTGTGAACACGAACAGCTCGCCAGAAGTCCCCCTGGCTTGACGGCATTTAGGCCCAGCGCGTTGAGTCGCTGATACCCCTTGAGAGCGGCCGGGAGATCGCGCTGACTGCGAGCAAACTTCGGCGGATCGAGGACCACCACATCGAACTGCTGCGGCGTCTGCGCCTCTAGAAAACGGAAGGCATCCGACTCGATAGGGGTAAGCGGGCCGAGGCCATTTTGGGTGGCATGCTCGGCGGCGCGCTGCAGTGCCCGGGCGGAGGCATCGACGCAGGTTGCCGCGACTGCCCCGTGGCGCAGCGCATTGAGCGCGAAGCCGCCGACGTGGCTGTAGACATCCAGCACGGTGGCCCCGGTGCAGAGCTCGGCCAAGCGTGCGCGGTTCCGTCGCTGGTCAAGGAACAGGCCAGTCTTCTGCGTCTGCTCGAGATCGACGCGCAGTTCGATGCCATTTTCGCGGCAGGCCAGGCCGCGCAAGCGGTCGCTGGCCCCCCAGAGGATGCGCGTCTGCGAGGCGAAGCCTTCGACCTGTGAGAAGCTGCCGGCCCCGACCTCGGCGATGGCCGCAAGCGCCAGCTGCCCGCCGCGGTCCCGACGGGCTGGCGTGCTGAGGCGGCGCAGACCAGCAACCACCGCCTCCTGGCAGCGCTTCATGCCCATGGCCGAAAACTGCACCGCCGCGGTATCACCATAGATGTCGACGATGAGTCCGGGCAGGCCATCGCCTTCCGAGTTGACCAAGCGGAAGGCCGTGGTGTCGCGACTTGGCAGCCCGATGCGGATGCGACGCTGCAGCGCGTCTGCCAGCCGCTCGCTGATTAGCGTCGACAAGACTTGGCTTGATGCTCCTGCCAATTCGCTGCCTGGCGGGGCATGGATCGCGGCGAGCTCGTCGCTGCTGTGCTCCTCCAACCCACCGGGAAGCGTGGCGGGGGATAGCGCGCTCTCCATAGATCCGCGGGTCAGCATGCGCACCGCGATCTGCGAACGGGCATTCAGAAAGCCGCAGCCAATCAGTCGCCCATCGGCATCCAGCACATCGGCTAGCTCGCCGGGTTCAGCGTCTGCGCCGTGGCCATCGATGCGCTCTACAGCGCCGGAATAGACCCAGGGATGGCCCCGCCAGACTGGGTTCGCGCGGCCTCGCTTCAGCACGACGCGCGGCCGCTGGGAGGTCGCGGAAAGGGAAGGAGACACCACCACTTCGAGTTGCCGATTGGGCTGGCCAGTCACGCGGCGCACCCTATCACAGTCGCGCCGTTTGCAGACGGACTTCGCGGGGGAAGCAGGGGGTGCTGCACGAGGCGCGGACCCGCCAAAACTGTTGCTGGGCTGGATCGTTCTGTGATAACCCGCGCGGGATGGCTAGAAAGCATGCTCCACAGCGCGACCCTTCGGCCGGGAACCTCGGTGATACCGATACAGACCGAGCCGACCGGGGCGCGGTCGCAGTCCACCAAACCCCGGCTGTCTCGACGGCCAACACCTCAGCAGGAGAGGGCGCGGAGGGCCGCTCCGACTATCTACAGATCTTAATTGAGCGCTTGCGAGCCGGCCGGGTGGTCCTGGTTGCCGGTGCAGCGCTGGGCAGCGGTCGTCCCACCTGGCGCGGCCGGGTCGAGTCCCTGCTGAACGAGCTGGCCAAGCAGCCGGGTAGCGAAGCCGAGGTGCAGGAAGCCCGCGGCTTGGTTGGTGGCTATCCGCTGTCGGTGTGTGGTTTCGTGCGTCGCCGTCTGGGCGATCACTTCGGGGCGGCTCTGGCCGCGGCGGTGCCGACGCCGGACTCTTTGCCGGAAGCCGTCGAGCGGGCTGCCAAGCTGCCCTTTCGCGCGCTGCTGACCACCGGTATTGATGACTCGCTGGTGCGCGCTTGCCAGAGCAGCCAGCCCGACATCCGCATCTACCGCGCCGACCAGGCTGAAGAGGTCAGGCGCGATGGTCGGGGGCGCTATGTCCTACGGCTCCTCGGCGGCGCAGATGATCCGGCGAACGTGCTGTTTTCCGAGGCCGATCTGCGGCGCGTGCTCGCGGACGATGGCTTCCGGGCCCTGGTCGGCGAGCTCTATGCCAAGCGCAGCTTCCTCTTTATCGGCTTTGATCCCGCCGATCCTGACTTCGGCATCGTGGTTGACCGCGTGCTGGTCGGGGCCAAGGCGCCGGTCGTCACCGCCGGGCAGGAGCCCGCGCACTTCGCTCTGTTTACCGGCGTGCCGCGCGTGGTGCAGGAAGAGATCGAAGCCTCTTACGGCATTCGCGCGCTGCCCACCGAGCAGTTTCCAGAGGAGCTCTCACTGCTGCGCGCGCTCTCGGAGGCGCTGGGGGGGCACACGGGAGAGTTCCTGCCCGACGAGGACGACCTGGAAGGCTGGCTGCGCGTGCTGCAGCAGGAGCCCAATCGCACCGATGCCGTCGATGCGCTGGCGGCAATTGAGCGTCGCCTCGATGAGCGGGGCGATGCCGACCGTCTGATCGAGCTGTGGCTGGGACGCACTGAGGTCGAGACCACCGCCGCGGGGCGGGCCCGCTGCCTGCGCTGCGTCGCCGAAGTGTTCGAGCACAAAAAAGGCCAGATGGCCGAGGCCTTCCAGTCGGCGCTGGCCGCCTTCCGCGAGGTCCCCGAGCTTGCGCATCTAGATGATCTAGAGCGCCTGGCCGGAATCAGCGGTGGCTGGGTCGATCTTCTGGGCGCGCTGCGCGAGCTGATGCCGTCTTTGCCGGCCGCGGCGCAGCCCGAGCTTTGGCTGCGGATCGCTCGTCTGTATGGCGAGAAGCTCAACCACATGGACTACGCGCTGGCCTCGCTGGCCGAAGCGCAGAAGCTGGACATTCGCGATGCTGCCCTGCGTCGTCGGCTGCTCGATGCGCGCGTCGAGCTGAATCGTCGCGCCGAGCGTTGGAAGGATCTGGCCGAGGCCCTGGGTCTGCTGGCCGCCGATCTAGGCGGCGAGGGCGGCGAAAAGGATCGCCAGATCGACCTGTATTTGGAGCAGGGCGAGCTCTACGAGACCCGACTCTCCGACGGAATTTCTGCCATCGCGGCCTTCAAAAAGGCACGCGCGGCCGCCCCCGAAAGCCGAGATGTGCTGAGTGCGCTGGAGCACTCGCTGCGTCGTCACTCCAGCTGGACGGATCTCATCGCGGTGCTGGATGAGAAGTGCCCGACCCTAGAAGCGACCGGGACCGAGGCGGATGCCGCCGCTGCGCTGGAGTGTCGCCGCGAGGCTGCCCGTCTTTGCACAGAGCATCAGAATGATCGCAAGGCCGCCGTCGCGCGCTGGGAAGCACTGCGCAAGCTGGCGCCGACCGACGTCGAGACCCTGCGGGCACTTGAGAAGCTGCATGCCCACGACGGCGGGGCCTCGGAGCAGTACCTGCAGGTGGTGTCGGCTCTGGCGGACAGCGTGCCGTCTGAAAAAGAGCGCCTATCGCTGTATCGTCGCTTGTACGCCGAGTACGAGGATCTGCCAGGCCACGCCGCGCAAGCTGCTGAGTGTCTGGAGAAGATCCTCAAGATCGACACGACGGCCGAGGACGCTTACCGCGGCCTAGAGCGCCTGTACGGCAAGGACAAGAACTGGACCGCGCTCATCGCGACCTACGAGCGCCACATCGAGCGCAGCGAGGGCGGTAAGGTCGAGCTCTTGGCGGCGCTGGCGCGTGTCTACGAGCAGGATCTGCCGGCCGGCGATGCCGAGGTGCTGCGAACCCAGGCTCCGCTCGCGGTCAAAGCCTGGCTGCGCATCCTGGAGCTACAGCCCGATCACCTGGGCGCGCTGGATGCGCTCTCGCGCTTGCAGCAGGTCACCGGCGAGCACCTCGAAGCGGTGCGCGCGCTGGAAAAACGAGCCCGCCTTACCGACGACAAGACGCAGAAGGCGAGCTACTTCTATCGCGCGGCTCAGCTGTGCGAGAAGCATCAGCTGGATCTGAAGCGGACCGAAGACAACTACGTCCGTGCCATCGAAGTCGACGCTGGCTACGTGCCCGCGCTCACTGCGCTGGCCGAGGTGTACCGCAGTCAGGGCGACTTCCTGCGGGCCGCCAAGCTGTTTGGCGAGGCGTCTGCAGCGACGCAGAATCGGCTGGAGAAGGCCCGCTTCATGGTCGACTCGGCGCGGCTCTGCCAGCAGGCCGACGACTTGGCCCAGGCCCGGGTGCTGTACGAGCAGGTGCTAAAGACGGATCCCGAGCACACCGACGCCGTTGCTGGCATGAGCGACCTGTACTGGCACGAGGAGCGCTACGAAGACGCCCTGCCGCTGCTTGAAATCCTGACGCGCAAAGAAGCTGACAAGGCGCTGCAGGTCAGCCGCCTGTGCCGACTGGGCCACGCCGCGACGCTGTCACAGCAGCGCGACCGCGCCATCAAGGCGTATCAAGCGGCGCTGAACCTAGATGTGACGGACCTCGGTGCGCTGCGTGGAGTCATCCCGCTGCTCGTCGCCACCGGCCAGTTTGTCGATGCCCAGAAGCTGTGCCAGCGCGCTCTCGACACGCACCGCGAGGCGCTGCCTGTGGGAGAGCGCGTGCAGCTTCTGGCCATCCTGGGCGAGTGCGAGATCAAGCTGCAGCACGGCGAAGCCGCGCGTGAAGCCCTGCGCGAAGCCCTGCGCTTGGACCCGCACAATGCCGCGGCGCTGCGCGCCATCATTCAGCTTCCTGGCTTGGACCCCATCGAGCATGTCGATCTTCGCCAATCGCTGCTGAAGGTCCTGCTGAACCAGGCGGCGACCGGCGCTACCGGCGGATACACCGACGAGCGCGTGCGCATCCTGGGCGAGATGGGCGAGTACCTGGCCAAGCAGCTTGGCAAGCCCGAGGAGGCCATCACCGCCTACCGCGAGGGTCTGCAGCTACGCCCCGAGTCGCAGCCGCTTTTGCACAAGCTGCTGGATGTGTACAGCCAAGAGTCGCGCTGGACGGAAGCTGCCGAGGTCCTCGATAGCCTCATCGGGCTAGAGAAGAGCGAGAAGCGGCGAGCCCGCTACCGCATGACCGCCGCGCTGATTGCGCGGGACGAGCTCAAGGATGGGCGACGGGCGCTGAATCATCTATATGGCGCGCTCGACGACGATTCGACCCTGGAGCGGGCCCGCGAAGCGATGGAGAGCATCGCGCTGACGGTCGATGACCCGCGCGAGCTGGTGCGGGTGTACCAGCGCAAAATCAAGGCGATGGGTCCTGATTCGGCGGACACGCCTAAGGCCCGGGCCGAGCGCCTGCGCCTGTGGACCGCGCTGTCGATGCTGTGCATTCAGCGCCTGGGGGACCTGCCGACCGGGGCTGCCGCCTATGAAGTTACGGTGGCTCTCGACGACAAGAACCTGGATCGCCGTCGGCAGATGGCGGCGATTTATGCCGAAATGGGTGGGGAGCATCTCGACAAGGCGATCCTGGAACATCAGCGACTGCTCCAGCTCAATCCCGGTGAGCTCGACAGCTACCGCGCGCTGAAGGAACTGTACGCGCGCAGCATGCAGCGCGAGAAGTCCGCAGCAGTGGCCTATGCCATGCACATCCTGGGTAAGGGCGACGCCAGCGATGAGTCGATCGTGAACGAGCTACGCTCGCGCTCGCTGCGCCCGGCGACGCGACCGCTGTCCAAGGAGCTGTGGCGCCTGGTCGCGCACGGTGGAGAAGACGCGCGACTGGGGACGATGTTTCAGCTCCTGCGGGAAGCGGCGCTGCGCGGCAAAGCGAAGAGCTGGGCTGAGCTGGGCCTGAACCGCAAAGAGCGACTCGACATCACGACTGGCGGAGGATTCTGCGGCAAGGCCCTGCGCTACGCGTTCGAAGCGCTGGATGCTCCGCTGCCTGAGTTCTATGCCCGCCCGGACGACCCGACGCTGTTCGAGCAGTCCTATCGAGTCAGCGTGGCCACCGACGGGGCTGGCGGAGCGCCAGTCGTCTGCGTCGAGCTGGGTTCGCCGATGCTGAGCCCGCGCCGCCCCGAGCGCGAGATCACCTACGATGCGGCCAGGCTGGCGGCGTTCTTGCGCACTGATCGCATGCTGCGTCTGCTCTACAGCACGCCGGGTCAGCTCGGTCTGGTGCTCGATGCAGCGATCGCGCTGTGCGGGGATGAGACGGCACCGCTGCCGCCCGAGCGTCTACGGGCCACGGCCGATGGCCTACGCCGAGCGCTGACGCCGCCGATCTTGGAACAGGTTCGCAAGGTCGGTCTCGGCCTGCGCGATGCCGGAGTGCAAGGGGAAGCCGCCGCGAGTAGCTGGCTTGCGTATTCGGATCTCACCGCGGTCCGCGCTGGGCTCCTGCTCTGTGGGGATTTAGAGACCGTCGCACTGCTCCTCGCGACTGAGCCGCCTGGGGCTTCGCCGCTCCTGCCGAAGCAGCGCCTGCTTGAGACGCTGCGCTTCACGACGACGGAAGACTACTTCACCATCCGCCAGCATCTAGGCCTGTAGGCGGTGCCCTGGGAGGTCGGTATTCCCGAGGAGGATCGGCGACGTCCGGTGCTAGTCACCGGTGTCGCTGGCTTCATCGGCTTCCATGTCGCTCGCCGCTTCCTCGCCGAAGGTCGACAGGTGATCGGCCTCGATTGCCTAAGCCCCTACTACGACCCGCGACTCAAAGAAGCTCGACTGGCTCAGCTCCTGACTCAGCCGGGCTTCACCTTCCTGCGCGCCGACCTCAACGACCCTGCTGCCTTTGCGTCGCTCTCGGCAGCTCCGCCAGCCTACATCGTGCATCTCGCTGCCCAGCCTGGTGTGCGCTACAGCCGCGAGGCTCCGCGCAGCTACATCGACGCAAACATCCTCGGCTTCTTTCATGTTTTGGAGCTTGCGCGAGCGTTGACCGCGGCCGGCGCGCTGCGGCACCTCGTGTTCGCCTCGACGAGCTCGGTGTATGGCGGAAATACGCGCCTGCCGCTGTCCGAACATCAGGCGGCGGATCATCCGCTGTCGCTATACGCCGCGACAAAGAAGGCCAATGAAGCGATGGCGCATGCCTACAGCCACTTGTATGGCGTCGCCACCACCGGATTGCGCTTCTTTACCGTGTATGGCCCCTGGGGCCGGCCTGACATGGCGCCGTTTAAGTTCACGCAGCGCATCCTCTCCGGTCAGCCCATCGAGCTCTACAACCGTGGCCAACACAGCCGCGACTTCACCTTTGTCGAGGACGTGGCTGAGGCGGTCTTTCGCATCACTCATCGTCCGGCGACTTCGAACGCTAGCTTTCGCGGCGACGATCCTGACCCAGCAACGAGCACCGCGCCCTATCGTCTGTACAACGTCGGCAACAGCCAGCCCGTCGCGCTTCTCGATTTCATTTCCGTGCTAGAGCAGGCCCTGGGGCAAGAGGCCCAAAAGCAGCTTGCTCCGGCGGAGCCCGGCGACGTCGCGGATACACTGTCTGACTCGGCGGATTTGCAAGCGGCCATCGACTTTCGGCCGCGCACCCCAATCGCCGAAGGCGTGGCTCGCTTCGTGGCCTGGTACCGCGATTTCTACCCCGCCTAGGTCCGCCATCGCAGGCACCGCGGCCGGCGTTGCCAGTGCTGGGTCTAGGACACCCCTTGGTAGCCAGGGAGCCGCCACGCCGACAGCGCATCGAGTGCCTCGTGATGGGTCAGGTCCAGCGTCAGAGGCGTGATCGATGCCAGCCCGCGGTGAACGGCATGGGCATCGGTGCCGGGTGGATCGTTGTTGCTAGCCGGTGGTCCGCCAATCCAGTAGTACGAGTGCCCGCGTGGATCAGTACGGCTATCGACCTGCTGGTGGTACTCGCGCTGCCCGAGCCGCGTCCACATGAACTGATCTTTGCGGACCTCGGCTCGCTGGTGCGCGGGGCCGGGCAGGTTGACGTTGAGCACGGTGCTGGCCGGGAAGCTCTCTTGCCGGCTCGCTGCGACTAGCGAGTGGACGATCGCCGCGGCGGGCCCGAAGTCAGCGCCTGGCGCATAGCCCATCGATACCGCGATGGCGGGGATACCGTGCAGCGCTGCCTCGACCGCGCCAGCGACGGTACCCGAATAGAACACGTCGGCGCCAAGGTTATAGCCATGATTGATTCCCGAGACCACGAGGTCAGGCTGCGGACACAGCTCAAATACCCCAAGGTAGACGCAGTCAGCCGGTGTGCCGCTGACCGCAAACCAGTGTGGGGCGACGCGATCGACGCGCAGTGGCTCGTGCATGGTGAAGGCGTGGCCGCTACAGCTCCGCTCGCGATCGGGAGCCACGACAAACACCGTCCCGAGATCCGCCAAGCGCGAGGCCAGGACCGAAAGCCCGTCCGCGCGAATGCCATCGTCATTGGTCAGGAGAATCTTCACGGCGGCAGCATACTCAGCGCCGCCGGATACAGGGGCGTTAATAAGAAGCCAGGCCCTCTGTGTAGGCCTGGTTACCGCTTGCATTGGCATCAAGCTGCACCGAGAACGGGAACGTCGAGAGATAGGGCACGACGGCTTCTTTTTTTTGAACCAAAGGCAGCGTGTACTCGATGGGCTTGATGCTCAGCATGATCAGCGCTGAGCCCAGCGTCGTAGGCGTGGTGTCGATGGTGCAGCCGGTCTTGCACATCACGCCACCTGCCATGGGGATGCCGGTGCACGAGGAACTGTCGCAGGCCAGCGCCGGCGGCGCGTTGTTAAAGACGCCGCCGTAGACCACCGGGGCCGAGCTCTTTACGACGGGCGAATGCGTGCCATGCAGGTTCCAGCCGTAGAGCAAGAGCTGATACTCGGCGCCTTGGTACGGGCCTTGGGTGCGTCGCTGAACCGACAGCAGCGTCGATTCGCCTGACTTGGGCCGGCAGCGATCGCTGGTGACTGGCGGCTTGAGTGCAAACAGATCTAGCGCGACCGCTCGCACCTGCAGCGCGGGCGCTGCGCCCATGGTGTTGACGCTGCCGACCGCCACGATGCAGTTGGATGAGTCGCGAGCCGCCACGCTGACCACCGCCGTGGCCTTATCGAGATCGTCCACCAGATCGAGCGTGAAGGTGAGCTTGCCCGTGCTGGGCACCGATGTCACGGGGAGCGGGTCCAGGGTCTTGGGCGTCGCCAGCGTCGTTGCGGTATTGGGGAAGACCAGCACTTCCAGGCTGGTCGTGCTGCTGGGGATGTTGCTCAGCTCGATGCGATAGTCCGGCAAGCCGCAGCCGGCGATAAGCCCGACCGCCATCCCGAGCAGCGGCAGCCCGCCCGCCCAAAAGATCGATTTTTCCGACGTAATAGAGCGATGTATTGATTTTCCAAACATCACTTCACCTTGCGGTTACCCAGGTCGCTGAAGCCCTGAGCCTGGATTCCAAACACGATCAGCCCAGCCGTCGCGACAATCACCACGCCGCCGGCAACCGTCGCCCAGAACAGCGGCTTTTTGTAGATGGGCGTGCTGCGTTCTTGCTGTAGCGCTTGGCGAGCGAACGTCGCTTCGGCCTTCTCTTTATCCAGCTCTAGCGAGATCTCTTGCGCCTTCTTCTGGGTCGAAAGGATGGTGTCCATGTCGCGGATGTAGCCGCTGACTTCGGGGGCTAGCTTGTGCTGCGGAGCGACGCTCAGGAACTGCTCATACGCCGCCTTGGCCTCGCGCGGCTTGTCGCCTTTGCGATACGCTTGGCCCGCGTTGAACAGGTACAAGGGTTGGGGGTCGGACTCGTAGACGCGCCGCAGAATCTCGGCAGCTTCGGTGTATTTTCCCGCCTGAAAAGCGGCTGAGGCCTGCGCTTTGACCTCATCAATCTCAGCCTTGCTGAGCTTGCGCCCGGTGGCTTGGCTGCTGGCGGCATCGCCTGCCGGACTCGCGCTCGCCGTGCCCCCAGCAGCGCCCGAGGGGACCGCCGCACTGCTGCTGGCAGCCGACTCCGCAGGTGGCGTTGCCGATTTGGCTTCCGGAGGTGCGCTGGTCTTGGCCTCGGCGGCCGCCGGGGGCGGGTCGGTCGTCGCCTTGGCCTTGGTCTTGCCATCGGCGTTGGGCAGGGCTGCCAGACTGAACCCTGCCAGGAACCAAAGGAGCCGGGCCAGGCCCAGCGACGTGCTCAACGGACGCAGCATTTCCCATCCATGATATCGCAGCGATGCGCTCGATGGACCTTCCGCGGGCCGCTGCGGCAGCTACCGGCGCGAATCCGCAGTCTTTGCGCCCAGCCGAGAGCGGCACGATTGAATACGCTCCCCCACGGGAGCTATAGTTAAGTCGCTGTGCCTGCAGACGATCTCAGCGCTGGCCAAGGGGCCCCTGCCGATTCGGGAATTGACCCGCGGGCGCGCGTCTGTCCTGCCTGTGACTACCGCGCCGAGCTTGCTGCCGAGCAGTTCTGTCCGCGGGACGGAGCCTATCTGGTCACCTACGAAGACCTGAAGGCGGCCGAGAACGACCCGCTCCTCGGGCGACGCATTGCCGACTTCGCCATCGTGGCGCGGGTAGGCAGTGGTGGGATGGGCACCGTCTATCGCGCGATCCAAATCGGTATGGAGCGCACCGTCGCCCTTAAAGTGCTGCGCTCTGGCTTGACGGATGATCCGCAGGTCGTACAGCGCTTCTTGCAAGAAGCCCGGGCGACCGCGCGACTGCAGCATCGCAATCTGGCGATCACCTACACCAGCGGCAGTACCCAAGACGGCCTGTTCTACATCGCCATGGAGTACATCGCTGGTGGCTCGCTGGCGTCGCTGATCGAGGAGGCCTGGGTCAAGGATGCGCGCGGCAGCCGCTACACGATGGAGCCGCAGCGCGGGCTGCGGCTGTTCTGCCAGATCGTCGCTGCGCTGTCGCATGCGCACCGGCTGGGCATCGTGCACCGCGATCTCAAGCCCGACAACGTGCTCTTGTGCGAGGACGAGGATGAGGGCGAGCAAGCCAAGGTCGTAGACTTCGGCATTGCCAAGATCCTGCAGGGACCTGACGGCAAGAGTGGCCTGGTGAAGACCGATGCCAACACTAACCTCGGCACCGCGCTCTACATGGCTCCCGAGCGCTTTGGTGGGGCCCCGGGCGATCCGCGCATGGACGTGTACTCGCTTGGGCTCTTGATGCACGAGCTAGTCACGGGCTTGCTGCCATTTGCGGCGCGCTATGAGGATCGCGAGACCCCGACCGTGCTCTTGCACAAGCGTCTGACGGCCGATGTGCCGCCGCTTTCGCTGGGCCGCGAGATCTCGGTCCAGCTGTCTACGCTGCATGCGGACCTGCTGCAACGCGATCCGCAGCGGCGACCGGCTCACGCTGGCGAGGTGCGCGCCCGGCTGCGCGAGATCCCCGAGGTTGCCCTGCTCGTCGGGCCGGAGGTCTCAGGGCGCCTTAGCCTTTCGAGTACCCCGCCGCGCCCGCCACAGCGAGGCGAAGGGCTGTCCAGTCATCCACGCGAACAGACCCCCCCGGGCTCGCCGCGCTCGGCGGCTGTGGCCGTCGCGCCATCGCCGCGCTCGGGTATCCCGGCGCTGCCTCCGACGCGATCCAGCACGCCGTCATCCGGCTCGTTCCCTGGGCCTAGCCCGACGCCAACTCCACCCGGTGCGGTGACGGCTCCGGCCAGCCCGGGATCGACGTCGATACCGGCCTCAGCCAAAGAGAAGAGCGATAGCAGCACGGCGAACGTGGCGGTGAATGGCGCGCGCCCGCTAAAGCTGTCGCTGACTTCGTGGCTTTTGCTCGGCTGTGCGGTGCTACTGATTCTGCTCGTGCTGCTAGTTCTTTGGTGACGGGGCGGGAGCGCCGGCGGCTGCGGTCTTCTTGGCGGCGCGCTCTTGCTCATCCTTGGCGTCGCGGGCCCGCTCCTCGGTGAGCTTGGTCTTCATCTTGTTGAGCAGCCCGTCGTAGCCCGAGTTGCCAATGATGCGCAGAAACGTCGAGCGGTAGTTGCGCACCAGCGACAGCTCATCGGTGATGACGTCGTAGACCATCCACTGCTTTTCGTGCTGGATGAGCCGGTATTCGATGGTCGCGGTGGTCGATTTGCCCTTGGTCTGCAGCTTCAGCGTCGTGACCACCTTGGCTTCGCCGCTGGTCTCGCCCTTACTGAGCTCTTCGTCACCGTACTTGACCTCGTAGTCGAGGTTGGTGCGCAGCTGCTTGACGTAGTTGCGTTCGATGAGATCGCGCAGCGTGGCGACAAACTCGGTGCGCTGCTTCTCGGGCATCTTGCCCCAGTGCTCGCCGAGAGCGCGCTTGCACAGCTCGCTGTAGTCAAGGAGCTCCGAGGCCCGCTGCTTGATGTCGTTCTTCACGCGCTGCTCTTCATCGGAGCCGGGGACAGTCTTGGCGCGCAGCAGCTTGTCGACATCGCCGTTGAGCTTCTGCAGCGTCGCCCGCGGCCCCATGCCAGTGGTGGCTGGGCCGGCTGCTGCTGCAAGTGCCGGGGTCACCAAGGGAAAGAACGGGAGGACGACCGCACCGTGGAGCACGAGCGAGACCAGGACAGACGGTAGGGAACGAGTACGTAGGCTAGGCAGAGAGCTCATTTCGCGATTACCTCCAGTCCGCACAGCCGCTTGAGCACCGCGGCTTGGACATTGGCGTCGTTAAGAGCACGCAAGACGTTGACGTGCTGATCGAAGTAGGTGCGCAGTGCGTCGGTCATATCGCGCGACTCGGCGGTACCGACGTCGATGTTCTGTTGAATGCCTTGTAGCCAGCCACGGGCCCGGCGCTCTGCACCTTCGGCGGCGCGGTAGCGTTTCATCGCTTCGATGAAGTCGTTGTAGGTGCGCTCGATCTCGAGCGCACCGCCGGTAAGTGCCTCTTGCCGGCGGGCTTCGTACTGGCGTAGCTCGGCGGTGGAACGCAAAAGACGTGCAGTCTTGGGGCCGAAGTCGAGGCCCAAGCGCATGCCCAGGCCGATCCCTGCCCCAAGGCCATTGAGGCGATTCATGAACGCCGCGGTCGGATCCTGGACGCTAGTGGCGACGTTGTAACCAATCGAGGCGATGATGCCGAAGTCCGGCAGGAGTTCAGCGATGCGCAAGCGGCGATACAGGCGCAGGCTCTCGCCCAGAGCATTCAGCTGACGCAGCTCGGGGCGTCTGGCCACCGCTGCATCGAGGTAGAACTGCAGGTCTCGCTCTTCTGGCTCGTACTGCGCGAGGTCACTGTCGTCGACATCAGCCAGCTCGTCCTGCGCCAGATAGCGTACGGCAGCGAGGGCGCTGTTAATGATTCGCTCAGCATCGACGAGGTTGAACTGCAACTGGGACTCCGTGACCTTGAGGCGCATGAGGTCGATTTCGGTGTACGCGCCCTTGCCTGACTCGATCTCGCGGTCGACCGTCTTGATCCATTGGACGAGCTGATCGTGGCCTTCCTTCACGGTGTCGAGCGCGGCGCGCGCTACCTTCAGGCCAAAGTAGGCGCGGATGATGTTCACCGCGACATCGCCTCGGGCTCCATCGAAGGCCGCCTCGGCGACGTTGACACCGACCCGGCCCAGCGCTCGTGCCGTCGTCAGCTTGCCGAACGTGAAAAGAGGCTGGGTCAAGGTCACGCTCAGGCGAGCCAGGACGCCGTAAATCGGCAGGTACTTGCGAAAGTCATCCTGCAGGAGGTTTTGGCTGACGTTGGTCTCCAAGCAGGGAGAGCTGCCGGCAGCGAAGCGGTAGTCGGTCGACTGGCCGTTCGGATCCACCAGCGTCAGTGTGTCCTTGCAGCGAATCTCGGGCGACCAGGTCAGGAACAGCGACATGTCGCCGCTCGGCAGGGCCAGCCACTTCTGCTCCTCCAGCGTGTGGCGTGCGATGTTGATGCCTTCGCGGCTCGAACGCAGCGTCGGATGAACTCGTTCGGCGCGGGCCCATAGCTCGGGCAGGGTGTACTTGTGCACCTTGCCGACCGGCTTGGCGATTGGCCGTTCGCTGGGATCGACGAGAAACTGCGACGGCGGGGCAGAGCCGGATCCCGCCTGGGCGTAGCTGCGGCGCGGACCGCTGCCAAGGACGAAGAGGGCGCCGCTGAAAACGACGAAACCGAACAGCGTGTGCAGCTGACGTCTAGACCACAAGCGAGGCTCCGCGGACCCGCATCGACGGGCGGGTTAGGCAATGGGTAGGCGGGTAAAGCGAACGTAAGAGTGCTGGGGGTTCTTAATCCGAGTGCGCCCATTCTGCAATGCACAAGGTGAGCGCGACCGTCAGGCCAGAGCGGTGCTACTTGCGATTGCGCAGCGACCAGCGGCTGGTGATCTGCTGCGTCGCGGACGAGGCCACGCGGATGTCGTCGATGACGTAGTAGCAGAGGGGATCCAGATCGCGAGCCGCAGCGACGAGCCGGGGGACTTCGCGGCGTTCGGTCTCTAGCAACAGCAGGTGGACGGGGCCGTCGCGGCCTTCCCCTTCAAAGAGGGTCACGAGAAAGCCACAGGTGCGCAGGCGCTCGGCGAGGGCGGGGCCGCGTCGCGAAAACACGCGCACGACCTGGCGACCGATGGCGAACCAGCGCTCGATGGTCAGGCCGGTGAAGTTGCCGCAAGCGAAGCCGGCCGCATAGGCGATCGCGAAGGCGGGACGGCCGAGGTTGCCGATGACGCGCGACACTGCCGCCACCCAAATCAGGACCTCGACGAACCCCAGGCAGGCTGCGACGGTGCGGCGCCCTTGGGTCACCATCAGCACGCGCAGCGTCCCCAGGGACACGTCGCAGACGCGCGCCGAAAAGATCAGCAGACAAGAGAACAGGGTGGCTTTGTCCATGGGCTTGAAGAGTGCCGGCCTACTCGCCGGGCGCTACGTCGCGGGTGGCTGCAAGAGCCGGCCCGCTGACCAGCGATCGCAGATCACGCTCGGCAGTCTAGAACGAAGCGGGGCGCTCGTGCAGGCAATCCGGAAGCCACGCTGGCCGAGCCGCCGCATCGCAGACGGGCCGCGCTGGGCTGCAGTCGGTGGACTTCGTCGCCAGCCGACATTGACACCCTCGACGCAAACTTTTACGGTGGGATGACGTCTGCAGGCCCCGTGGGGGAGGGCGTTTGGCCCAAGCAAATGCAGCGTCCATGCAAGCCCAGCGCGAGCCATTCGATCGAGGAGGACCGGCGATGACCACCCTGCGTGAGCGCGATGAAGATACGGCCCGAAAGAAGGGGGCCATGGCGGGCGCGGCCTTGGCTGCTTCGGGGATCGCGGCCGTGGTGATCACGCCCGTGGTCGGAGTTCTGGCGCTCGTCCCCACCGCCTACCTCGCCTATGACTGGTTCATGTTCCGCGCCAAGCGAGGTATGCGATTCTGAGCGCGGTGCACATCTGCCCGACCTGCAAGTCCAGCTTTTCAGGCGGCGAGCAGTTCTGTCCGCGGGATGGCACCCCGCTGCGCGCATCCCTTCCCGAAGACCCGCTGTCGGGTCGGGTGCTCTCGGGGCGATACCGGCTGATCGAGGTCATCGGTCGTGGGGGCATGGGGGCGGTCTATCGCGCCCACCACATCCTGATGGACAAGCCCGTCGCGGTGAAGGTGCTGCGGCAGGAGCTAGCTAGCGATACCGAGGCTGTGGCGCGCTTTCATCGCGAAGCACGCTCAGCCTCGCGACTTGATCACGAGCACATTATCCGGGTCAGTGACTTCGGGCAGACCGATGACGGGCTCCTGTTCCTAATCATGGAGCTCCTCGACGGTGAAAACCTGGCAGAGGTCGTTCGCCGCGGTCCCCTGCCGTGGCGAAGGGCTGCTTCGATTGCGCGTGATGTCGCCTTAGGCCTCTCGCACGCGCACGAGCAGGGCGTCATCCACCGTGACCTCAAGCCCGAGAACATCGTCCTTGTAAGGCGCGGCAAGAGCCGCCAGCTCGTCAAGGTGCTGGACTTCGGTCTTGCCAAGCTCATCACCCACTCGCCCCGTGGGGACGCGGGCGATAGCGCTGAACCGGATCTGGCCGTGCAGTCGCTGACGCGGACTGGAGTTGTCTTTGGCACGCCCGAGTACATGTCGCCGGAACAGGCGGAGGGACGCTCACTCGACCCACGCACCGACCTATATGCCCTGGGCGTCGTGCTGTACCAAATGCTGTGCGGCAAGCTGCCGTTTTCGGCTTCGACGTTTCTGGCGCTGATCGCCAAGACCGTCAACGACCCACCACCCCTGCTGCGTAGCCAAAACAGCAGCCTCAGCGTGCCGAGCGAGCTAGAGGCGCTGGTGATGAGCTGTCTGGCCAAGGAGCCCGATAGCCGACCCGAGACGGCGGAAGTGATCGCCGAGACCTTGGATCAGCTGCTTGCCATCTATCCCGATGAGAACCTGCGGAGTGGCGAGATCTCGGTCGCGCGTAGCGCCGATCAGCTACCGTCGGCAGTAGCCTCGGGGGGCGGCGCTAGTACAGCGCTGCCAGCTGGCGGTGTTGCGCGCACCGTGCAACGGCTGCCGGCAGCCAAGCCGACGGCGCGCTCTGGCTTGCGCGAACCCAACCGCTCAAGTCCAGCACCAAGCGGCGGGGCGGTAGAGACAGAGAGCGGCACAGCCGCCGCTATCGCAACGCGCAGCGGCCCGACATCGCTGTCAGCGGCGTTCGCCGCAGTCGAGCCTGCGCCGGCTCGCGGCTCACGGCCTGATGGGGCGGCTGCAACCAGTGAGTCCGCGGTTTCGGCATCGCTGCCCGAGCCGGCCGCGGCTGAGCCCGATTCAGCCGCTATTGAGGGCGACGTAGTCGCAGTGACTCTTACGATAGGCCGACCCAAGGTGCCCGCTGCGGCCGGGCAGCCGGGGGTGAGCTTGGCGGCGCAGCACAGCGAGTTCGATCGGCCATCTCGAGCGAGCCGAAGTGGGGCGGTGGCTCGGAATTCTGTAGCCCCCTCGGCCGCGAGTGGCACCGCCGACCCAGAGAGTGAACTGGCCGTGCCTCGTAGGTCGGCATGGATCTGGGTGTTCGCTGCAGTCGGGGCGACGGCCCTGCTGCTGTTTCTTGCCCGGAACGAGCTTAGTCAGCGCCTATGGCATACCACCCCACCGACGGTAGCCGACCAGGGGCCACTGGCCCGCGCCCGCGAGATCTTGGCGCAACGACCGTTGCTGGCCGCCCAGATCGACGAAGCCCTGCGCATCCTGCGCGAGCAGCGAGAACAGGCCAACAGTCCTGAGGTGCAGCGCCTGCTAAGTCTGGCGTACGAGGCTCAGGACAACCGGTTGCGAGCACTTGGGCATCTGTATGCGGCCCGACAGCTCGGCGGGCCCGCGCTTGAGCAGGCGCGCAGCGAGCTTGCTCTGGCGCAGCTGCTATCCCGTCTGGGGCATGCCAAAGAAGCGTGTCTGACGGCGCGGAAGCTGCTGCTTAGTCGGCCCGCTACCGATATCGGCCGTGGCGCGCAGGCGCTTATCGAGACCGAGCACTGCCCCTAGAGCGCAGCGTTCAGCTCGACGACGACGCGGGTTCCCCCGCCGGGCCGATTGAGCAGTCGGATCCGCCCGCCTGCCGCTTCGATGATCTGCTTGCTGATCGGCAGCCCGAGGCCGGTGCCCCGTGACTTGGTAGAAAAGAATGGATCGAAGACGCGGCGCCGCACGGCTGAAGGGATACCCGGCCCCGAGTCAGCAATCGTGATAAGGACGCTGCCGGGGGAGCTGCTGCGTCGCCCCCCGTCGGCAGTCCGGGTTGGCCAGAGCCGGCGGCGGCGCACTGCGCACTCGACCACCCCACTGCCCGGTGAGGCTTCAGCAGCAGCCGGGACCGCGGTGGCCGGTCGCTGATCACCCGATGCGGCAGACGGTGTGCGCGCTGCGTCGCAGGCATTGAGCAGCAGGTTCCACAGGACCTGCTTGAGCTGATCCGAATCGATGAGGGCAAACTGGCTGCCCGCCGGCAGATTGGCATCGAGGCGCAGTGTGAGCCCCAGCGCTTTGCTGCGGATCAGATCAAGGACCTGTCGCAGAGCCTCGACGACATCGGTGCGCTGGGCTGCGGCGCGGGGCGGACGGGCAAACCGCAGGACGTTGCTCAGGATGTGATCCAGCCGGCGGACCTCGCTGCAGATCGCCTGCGCCTCGCCGCGCACTGGGCTCGTATCGGGGAGCTCTTCGGCCACCACCTGTGCGGCAGCCCCGATCGAGACCATGGGATTGCGCACCTCGTGAGCGATTCGCGCCGCCATCTCGCCGAGGGCCGAGAGTCGCTCGGACTGGACCAGGCGCAGCCGCAAGCGGTGGCGTTCCGCGGCATCGCGGCGCAGCTCAGTCAGATCTTGGATGCGCCAGACGGCTCCCGCTGGGGCGCCCGACTCGTCGCACAGGTGCAGCGCCGACATGCGAGCCAGGAAGCGCTGCGGCCGATCGGCGATCAGCACGCCGGGGCGAGACTGTGTCGAGGGCGGCCGAGTACCGCGACGGCGCAGCAGTCGCAGCTCGACCTCGGCAAAGCCGGACTGCTGAAGCTGCTCGCTCATGGCGATGAGCTGAGCGCGGGCGCGGGGCGTGGCCGCTAAGTCCAGCCCGGGCGAGCGGTATAGGTCGCTCGGTGCAACGCCGAGGACCGCCTGGGTGGCGTCGTTGGCCTGCTGGATAAGGCCGGTCTTGTCGAGTGTCAGGATGGCATCGCCGATCGCTCCCATGACCTTGGCCAGGCGCTCTTTGGCCAGGGCCAGCTCGCGCCGCAGATCCTGCGTCCAGGTCAAGTCTTCGACGGCAACGCAGAGCAAGGGCGTGGCGGGCTGGCCCGTTGCAAGGCCACTGGGGGGCGGCGGAACCTGCCGCAACGTGACGCGCAGGGGGACAGCGAGGGTCAGCTCGGCCACAACGCTGGGCACTGCGGCCGATAGCGTCAGCGTGATGCTCTCGCCGGCTGTCAGCCGCGTTAGCACCTCATCATCAGAGCCGAGGATCGTCGCCGGGCTGCCGAGGCCCAGGACCTGATGCAGCGACTGTCCGTGCCGCGATCCACCGACACAGACCAGGCTGCGGCGCTCGGAATCGACACACGCGAAGAGCATCGACGGGGGAGGCAGCGTGAACTGTCCCAGCCGCTCCAGCCGCTGAGCGGTGCCGAGCAGCGACTCGGATTCCAGCTCGGTTCCTAGCCGCTCGGCATAGGTCAGAAGGATCTCGCGTTCCTGCGCCGCAAAGCCGGCATCCCCGACGCGATCGACGAGCAGCACACCGAGGGCACTGGTGCGGCCCAGCACCGGTACGACGGCAAAAGAGCGCGGCCCGATGATCGCCATCACCGCTTGCACTACGTCGTCGCTTAGCGCGTGGCCGGCGATTTCGTTGATCTCGGTTGTGCAGAACAGGCGTTCTTCGCGGAGGGCGCGCACGATGTGGCTGCGCCCCAAAGACAGCGGCACCTTGAGTCCGCTGACGGTGAAACCCAGGGCGTGCTCGACGTTGGGCAGATCGGGAATGCCCCGTGCCGAGCACCCCAGCGCAATGACCAGCGACTGCTGGTCCTCATCGACAATCGCCAGGTTGGCACTGTTGCACTGCAGGGTCTGCGCCAGGCCATGCAGGATAGGTTCGAAGAGTTCTCGACGGAAACGGCTCGGCCAACCGGTACTCACCGACTCAAAGACCAGAGGGCTGCTCGCGAGCCTGGGCGCCTGCATGGCCGGCACCATATCACTGCGGTTACGACGGGCAACGGCTTGGCCTGCTGCGGGCTGCCGGCAGCACCCTGGGACCCGGGACCCCAGAGCAAGCGGGGCGATCTGCCGCGCTCCCTCGGGGCTCAAGTTGGCACGGCTGCTGCTTTTGTTCAGGCGTATGCCTACACCCTCCCGTCTGACCCCAAAGTCTTTATCACTCGTCGCTGCTGGTCTCGGTCTGCTGGCTCTGCCGAGCTGCGGTGGGCCCGAGCTGGAGTCGCTAGAAACCGTCAACCCGTCGGCCCTGGAAGCTGCGGCGATGCCCGCCTGTCACACGGCGCTGGCTGCGTTTGATGGGACGACCGCCTACTCGAACGGGTCATACACCGGCACCGGAACGTCCTGTGGTGGCGTCGTGGCCTCTGGCTATCAGTACCAGTGCGTCGAGCTGGTGATGCGTCACTTCATGCGCAAGTGGGGCCTCCGCTGGTACGGCAATGCCAAAGATCTGCTGCGCAATGCTCCCCGGGCCAGCGTCGATGTCTTTAACAACGGGGATCGGGCGCATCCTCCCGTGCCGGGCGACATGGTCATCTGGGAAAACAGCACCT
This sequence comes from uncultured Myxococcales bacterium, assembly GCA_937952145.1. Lineage (GTDB taxonomy): Bacteria > Myxococcota_A > Polyangia > Palsa-1104 > JAEUJZ01 > JAEUJZ01. The sequence continues at coordinate 10,692 of CALFYE010000563.1, read as the reverse complement.
ATGGACATGTCGCGCTAGTCGTCGCGGTGCGGGCCGGTGCCGTTGATATCATCGAACAGAACGTGAGCGGAAACGGCAAGGCCACGCTGCCTTACGACGGAAGCCGCATCGGCGCTCGCTGGTCTACTTGGGTCCCCACCGGCTGGGCGCATGCGAAGGCCAACACCGGCGGTGGCCCCGGGCCAAGCTGGGACTGCAGCAAGTCTGACTACATGGGCAAGCAGGTCTGGACTTGCGACGGCAACGCGCGATGGAAGTGCGAAGCGGGGACTCCGCGCAGCGAGGCTTGTGGCGTCGGTTGCTTCGCCGCTGGCGTCGGCCAGGACGACCTGTGCATCTCGGCGGCAAGCGGCTGGTCCTGTGCCAGCTCGTCGTACATGGGCAGGCAATACTGGACCTGCAATAGCGGCAGCCTGTATCGCTGCGATGGTAGCTCACCGACGGTGGTGCGCTGTGGAAGCGGTTGCAGCGCACGTCCCCTGGGGAACGACGACGTCTGCAACTAGGCGCACAGCCCCCTGGCGCCCGGGCTAGTTGCCGCAGGCTCGCAGGAGCTCAATCTGCTGCGCTGCGGTCATCTCGCGACTGGGGCCCAGGTTGCGCAGGACCCGGCAGGCGAACGCGCGAAACCCATCGGTGGTCGCCGGGTGGACGATGGCCGTGTAGTCCTCGCCGGCGGTGGCCAGCCACTTGCCGTCGCTGGAAAAGGTGACATCCCACACGCCGGCGTCATGGCCACGGAGCACCATCAGCTCCTTGCCGGTAGCCGGCGACCACAGGCGCGTCGTTCCGTCCTCGCTGGCCGTCGCCAAGAAGTCACCGGCCGGTGAGAACTGCGCTGAGCGCACCCGCGCCGTGTGGCCGCGGAGCGTTGAAATCATCCGCACTCCCTGGGCATCCCAGGCCCAGATGCGAGCGGTCTTGTCGTCACTGCTCGTCGCCAACAGGCGGGCATCCGGAGAGAACGAGACTGCGCGGACGCGATCCTGGTGCCCCGTGAACACCTGCAGGACCTGGCCGGTCTGAACATCCCAGACACGGGCGGTGTTGTCGTCGCTGGCCGTCGCGACATAGCGCTCGTCCTTTGAGAAGGTCACATCGCGGATGTTGCCCTTGTGCCCCTTGAAGACGATGAGCGGGGCAGGGGGCGTGCTGCTCAGGTCCCAGATGCGTGCTGCGTAATCGCCGCTACCGGTTAGCAGCCGCTTGCCATCTGCGCTGTAGGCCACTCCGTTGACCCAGCCGCCATGTGGCAGCGTCGCCAGGCTCTGGCCAGTGCCGACGTCCCAGAGGCGAGCCGACTTGTCATCGCTGCCGGTCGCCACCTGCGTACCGTTTGGCGAAAATGCGATCGCGTTAACACCCGCGCTGTGGCCGGTGAGCACGGCGAGGCGACTGCCGCTCGCGGTGTCCCAGATCGCTGCTCGCTCATCCAGGCTGGCGGTTCCGATGCGGCTCCCATCGGCGGAGAAGGCGACGGCGAATACGCTGTTCTCGTGCCCAGACAGCAGGGTCAGGGAGTTTCCGCGCTGGGTGTAGCGAACTCGGGCGGTTGCATCCAGGCCCGCCGTGACCAAGGTTGCTCCGTCGGGAGAGAAGCTAGCGGCGAGAATGCCAGCGCCATGCCCCGCGTAGCGGGCGACTTCCTTGCTGTTGGCGACATCCCACAGGCGAGCGGTTCCGTCTTCGCTGGCCGTCAGCACGTACTTGCCGTCGGGCGAAAAGCTTGCCGAGTACACCCAGGCGGTGTGTCCCTTCAGCGTCCCAACCTCGTGCCCATCGCCGCTGTTCCAGATGATCGCGTTCTGATCCGCGCTGGCTGTCACGACCAGCTTGCCATCGGGAGAAAATCCTACCGAGTTCACAACGGCTGTATGGCCGTTGAGAGTCACCAGGACTCGACCGCTCTCGGCATCGCTGATGCGCGCCGTCTTGTCATCGCTGGCGGTGGCGATGCGGAGCCCGTCGGGGGCAAACGCAGCGCTGTTGATACCGCCGGTGTGTCCCTTGAGAGTGACCGCCGTGGCCAGCGGTTCGCCAGGACCACTCGCAGACCACAGGCGAGCCGTGTGATCGGCGCTGGCGGTCAGGAGCTTGGTGCCATCCGGGGAAAACGCGACGGCGTTGACGCTGCCCGTATGTCCGCTCAATACCTGTAGCGAGCGGCCTCCCTCGGCAGCCCAGAGGCGAGCCGTGTGGTCGGCACTCCCCGTGGCCATCCGCTTGCCGTCGGGAGAGAAGACGGCGCTATTGACACTGCCTGCATGCCCGCTCAGACGCAGCCGCTCGCTTCCTGTGTTGGCATCAAACAGGCGAGTCGTCACGTCAGCGCTGGCCGTGAGCACGCTCGTGCCATCAGGCGAAAAGACAGCGCTGTTGATCGCATCCCGATGGCCCCGCAGAGGCCGAGGAACCAGTACCTGATACGTCGTGCCGATCAATCCATGCAGCGTCGATAGCGCTGTCACCGATGAGCCAGTGCCGGACTTGCTGGCATCCTCGGGCGGCGGAGGCGAGCCCGGCTGCAAAATGGCCTGCATACCCAGGATCAAGTCCCGCACGCTGTCTGGCTTGGCCGGCGCCTGGCTGATGCCTGGCGTGGGCGCCACGACCGACGTTGGGCAGCCGGTGGCCAGCGTGAGGAGCGTCGCCGCGGAAGCCCACGGCCAAAACCCACGCCCCAGCGGTTGCTGGCCACGGACCGGCCCACCCTGGCCGTGGTCCTGCTGCCGTCGCCGTGCTCCAGGTCGCATCGCCCCTGTGCCGCGCTGTGTACCCATCGCGCCCCCCTGGCTGGAAATCCGCGCCTGCAGCTACAGCGCCATGCCCTTCTTGTGGCTCATCAGCTCTTTTTGCACCTTCAATAGGAGCTGATTGGTCTCGATGAGCTCACGCGTGCGGGTGCGGATCTGGATCGCCAGCCGCTCGCGCTCGCGAGCTTCGTTATCGAGCATCTTGCGGTACTTATCCTGAACCTGAGCCTCATCGGTGACGTCGCGCTGAATCTCTAGCGCTCCCACCGGCTGGCCATTGTCGTCGAGGATCGGGATGGCAGAGAGCACGTAGCGGCGGGCCGGCGTGTCATCTGCCTGGCCTAGCGGCTTGCCATCGATCTCGTCGAGGCGTACATGCCTTTGGTCACGCCAGCACTGCTGCGCGATGCACGACCCCTCGCAGATGCTTAGCCGCAAGACCTCGTGGCACTTCCGACTCTTGAGGTTGCGCGCCTCTGACCGTGGGAACATGGCGAAGAACGCGCGATTGTACTCGACGATATTGCGCTCAGCGTCGCAGATGAACCAGCTGTCGATGATTACATCGGACTGCGCCTTAAACTGCTGGATGAAGCGCTCCAGAGCTGGGTGCATAGGGTCATCCTAGCGGCGATTGACCGGGAGAACAAGCCTGCGTAGACTTTGAATGAATGGGCTCCCGACTTTCAATCAGCCTAAAGATGATTCTGACGAGTCTGATTCTCATCCTGCTCATCGTCGGGCTGCTCGGGGCGACAAGTATCTACTACAGCCGCCGCACCTTTGACGAAGCAGCGGAGCGGCTGTCGGCGGCGTACAACTCAGCGCTGGAGACACGGGCTGAGACGCAGACGCTGACGGTGGCTGAGAGCGCACGGACCGCACTCATGCAGACCGACTACAGCAGTCTGCAGAACTTCGTGCCGCAGGCCGCCAAGATCGATCGCGACATCGTCGCGCTGTACGTCATCACCGACAACGGTCTCATTGCTGCGCATAGCGACTCGCGCTTCAAGGAAGGACAGCCGGTCGCTGAAGTTGATCCGGTACTCGGTCCTGAGATGGCGAAGATCTCAAAGCCCGTGACCAAAGAGATCGAGGCTGAAGCTCGAGGGAGCAAGGAGAAGGAGCGCCGCAAGGTGTTCGCCCGTCCCGTCGTCGCTTCGGGCAAGAAATTTGGCACTCTCGTCGTGACCTACAGCATGGCCTCGTTGCAGCGTCAGCTAGACGAGATCGAAGCCAAGAAAAACACGGACGCCCAGGCCTACGGCGTGCAGATCGGTCTGCTCGGTTTGGTCTTCCTGCTCGTCGGGGTTGGCTTGGCAGTGTTTCAGGGGCTACGCATCGCGCGCCCGATCAAGCTCTTGGCGCTCGGCGCGTCTCAGATCGCAGGTGGCCAGATGGATGCGCGGGTGGCGGTCGATTCGAAGGATGAGATCGGCCTTCTCGCTGACAACTTCAACTATATGGCGGATCGCCTGCAGGCTCTGCTCGACGAGACCAAGGCCAAGGCGGTTCTCGAAAAAGAGCTTGAGCTCGCCCGCACCATCCAGGAAACCCTGGTGCCTCCGACGGAACTTCTGGAACGCGGCCCGCTGCGCGTCGCTGGGCACTTTCAGCCCGCTACGCAGTGCGGTGGCGACTGGTGGGCGGTACACGACATCGTGGATGGGCGGATCCTCGTCATCATCGGCGATGTGACCGGGCACGGCGTACCTGCGGCCATGATTACGGCTGCCGCCAAGGCGGCCTGCGATGTCGGGCGTGCGCTCGAAGGGCCGCGTCTGACCGCCGCTCGCATCCTGGAGCTGATGAATCGCGCGATCTATGAGAGCGCGCGTCGTCGCTTCGTCATGACCTGCTTCGCTTGCGTGATTGATACCCGCGCACGCTCCATCACCTACGCCAACGCTGGGCACAATTTCCCCTATCTCTATCGCCACCCGAGCACCCTCCGCGAGGGCGAGAGCGAGATCACGGTCCTGATGTCTCGCGGAAACCGTCTGGGAGATGTGCCGGATTCGACCTTTGCTGAGTCCTCGCAGGCGCTGCGAAACGGTGACCGCCTGGTGTTCTATACCGACGGTTTGATCGAGTGCGAGAGTCCGACCGGTGAGGAATACGGCGAGAAGCGGCTGCGCAGTGCTATCCGGGCGGCCGGAGATCAAGGGCCGGCACAGATGCGTGACTCGCTGATGACGGCGGCCGCGCAGTTCTACGGCAACTGTCCGCGCAAGGACGACATCACGCTCGTCGTCGCGCAGCTCGTCTAGCATCAGACAGGCTGCCTGGCCCAAGACGTACCGGCGCGGTAGCGCGGTCAGACCCCGAGTACGCTGCGTAGCGTCTGGTCAATCACCAGGCGTGGGAAAAGGGGGCTCTCAGCGAGAGCTGCGATCCTGCGGGGGCTTGTGAGGGCGGGGGCTACGAACAGAATCCAATCCGGAAATGCCTCCGGACTGCTGCCTGACGGCTATCGGTACCCAGGGGCACCGGCGCCGCGCGGAGGAGGCGCTCCGGTGTGAGTTCCACCGCCGGGCGATCCGCCGGGTGAGGGGCTGGGGGCTGGACGATAGGCTGGGGCTCCCTGGCCACCTGCCGGCGCACCAGGCGCTGGACGGTAGGCCGGGGGTGCCGACGGCTGCGGCTGAGCTGGCTGAGGTGCCGGGCGGTAGGCCGGCGCGGGCTGGGCGCCATAGCCAGGCTGGCCACCATAAGCGGGGGTCGGCTGAGCCGGCTGAGGTGCTGGGCGATAGGCTGGCGCGGGTTGGGCTCCATGGCCAGGCTGTCCACCATAACCGGGCGCGGGCGGAGGCGCCGGACGGTAGGCCGGTGCCGGCTGCGCACCATAGGCCGGAGCGCCATAAGCGGGCGCGGGCTGAGGCGCCGGACGGTAGGCTGGTGCGGGCTGGCCACCATAGGCCGGGGCTCCATAGGCCGGGGCTCCATAGGCTGGCGCACCGTAGGCAGGACGTGGCGGTGGTGCTGGCTGGTGGACGACTGGTCCAGGGGCGACATAGGCCGGCGGAGCAGGCGCAACCGGCGCGACATAGGCCGGACGTGGGGCAGGAGCCGGCTGATAGACGGTCGGGCCAGGAGCCACATAGGCAGGCGGCGCTGGAGCGACTGCTGGCGGGGCCACGTAGGCTGGCCGCGGCGCTGGCGCCGGCTGATAGACCGTTGGTCCAGGTGAAACATACGCAGGCTGACCCGGCGCGACGTAGGTTCCGGATGAGGGAGGAACCACGTATGTTCCTCCGGAGTTGGCCCAATGTCCGCGGTAATACGTGTTGCCGACATAACGGGGTGCCACGTAGACATAGCCGGAGCGTGCCGGCGCGCAGTACCCGCGTCCCCAGTACCAGCGGCCGTTCCAGTCCCAGCGGCCCGGGACCCAGCTCGACCCATAGCCGCAGGTCATGACCGATTCGTACCGAGGCGCCGGCGGCGCCATGCTGACGGTCACCGGGGGCGGCGGCCCGTAGGGCACTTCGACCACGCTGGTCTCATACACCGGCGTAGGCTCCACGTAGGTCTCGGTATAGCAGCCCGCTAGACCAGCAATGCTCACAAGGGTGGCGCTCAGACGTCTCATGGGCACAGTCTCCTCTAGTACATCGGCCAATTTAACCGATCCGACGGGGCTCAGCGGCGATTTCTTCATCGCCGGTGCGCCGACGCCACACCGCCTGCGCGGGATCCACACCGGGGTAGCAAGGGCAGGGTCAGCGGGCTGGGGTGGCGCCAGTCGTGTCCGATTCGCGCAGTCGTCCGAGATCCATCTGTTTGAGGCGAGCCACGCGAGACAAGAGCTGTGCTAGCTCGTCGCCGGGCAGTCGGTAGGCGACGTGCAGTTCAGGCTGGTTGCGACGAGCACTGCGCGGGGCTGCCACCAACTGCAGCGGTTCGAGGAAATTAGCCAGGCCAATGAAGACGAGGGCAGGGCGTCGTCGCAGTTCTTGGGTTCGTTGCTGCAGCGAGCGAACGGCCTCGGAAGCGGCAGGCATCGTGCGATAGCCAACCACTACGCCAAGGTCCAGACCGTCTCCGACTGCAAGTGCGGCGCTGAAGAAGTCGGCATTGTCGGCTAGCTCGGGAAGCCCTTGTAGGCGCAGCTGGTCGCGCATCGGCTGCGGCATCAGGGCGGCCAGTAGCACGGCGGGCCGGCCCGTCTTGGCGCGCGGCGCGCGGCCCAGCGCATTCATCAGCTCGGTCTGGCTGCGCAGGCCCTCCTCTTCGCCGCGAAAGATATCAACCACCTGTCTCGTTGAGAGCCGGCTGCCAAACACCACCGTCTTTTCAGTCAGCATGGCCGCGGCGGCACTGTGGGCAGGGTCGAAGGCAGGGAGGCCCGCTCCTGTCGCGGATGGTTGATCTTCGGTAGCCGCTGCCGCCTCGATAAGCGGGATGCCGTGGTACTCGACAGCCGCAGCCTGCCCGGCGCGCTTCCTTACGGCGGCAAAGATGCGCTCTTTGATGAGATCACCGCGCACCAGGATGGCGATCTCTGGTGTGGCCGTACCCAGGCCCGAGATCCCGACGGCGACCGCCTCCAGCTGTAGCGTTGGGTGATCACAGAGCTGTTCCAGCGACGACACGGTGCCCGCTGGTAGTAGGGTCAGTATCTCGTCCAGGCTCGCGAGCTGGCGCAAGCCATTCGGCCCGCTGATGTCGATATCGAGAACTGCGTCGAGCCCGCGCGGCAGCAACGCCACCAGGTCGGCATCGCTGCGGCTCATCCGATCAAGGCTGCTCTTGATATTGCTCCGCCCGCACCCAGCCGCCGTCGAAAGCCAAGCCATGAGGCAGCAAACCAGCAGCCAACTGCGTCGAGCCAAGTGCATGGTGGGCCCAGGTTCTCATGTTCTGGGTTGGGTGCCAATCGACTGGGCCGATTGGAGAATGATTGCGCGAGCGGCCTAGCTTGGCTGAAATGCCATCCCTGTCGCCCATGAGTGGACATCGACGCGAGCTCGAACAGAGCGGAGAGATCGACGGCCTGTTCTACGAGGTCATAAGCCCCCGCGCCCCAAGCATCGACGCCGAACCCGGTGCGATACCTGGGCACGCACAGCCTCTAGTGGTGGCCTTGCCCGGCTTCCTCAGCGATGGTCGGCAGCTAAAGCGGCTCGCCCGTGAGCTGGGACGGCGATGCCTGCTTGTCGATCCGCTGGGCTCTGGGCGATCGCATGCGCCGACCAACCCTACTGAGTACGGCTGGCCGCGCCAAGTGCAGCGCCTGCAGCGACTGATCGCAGCCGTGACCTCGGAGCCCGTCGAACTGCTGGGCTTTTCGATGGGCGGGATGTGGGCCCAGCATGTACTGCTGGCTGCCCCCCATTTGTTTGCTTCGGTGGTCTTGGTCTGTAGCGCGGGGCGACTCTCGCCTCGACAGCGCAGCATCTTATTCGGCCTGCAAGCACTTTGGCGATCGGGGGCCGAACGAATCGACGTCTGGCGGGTCTTGGCTCCGTTGCTGTTCTCAGTGGAGTTCTTGGAGCGCCCGAGCGCGATCGCGCTGCTGGAGATGCTGGCCAGCGATCCTCGGTCGCACTCTGCCGCTGCTGAGCAGGGGCGCACCATCCCGCTCCTGCAGCTTGATGCGATGCTGACGCACGACGCTTTGTCAGGACTGGCTCGCCAGGTTGCATCGACGGAGGTGAGGGGAGGGCCGCGCTGCGTAGTCATCGGCAGCGAGCTCGACATCTTGATGCCACCCGCCACCCAGCGTGAGCTCGCGCAGAGCCTGGGCTGCCCTCTGCACATCGTCAAGGGCGCGGGTCACACCGTCTGGTTGGAACAGCCGACCGAGCTCGCGATAATTCTGCGCGCCGCGCTCTTGGGGACCTTGCAAATTGAGAGTGATTCCTCTCAATTGACAGCGGGGCACCGAAGCGGCTAACACCTTGCGCATGTCAGAGGACTTGGTTGTCCTGCGCGAGATCCTTCAGCGAGAGCTTGAGACGATCAACGCCTACGAGCGCATGCTGTCGCGGATCGCCGATCCCAACCTGCGCCAGATCATCGAACACGTCACCGACGAAGAACGTGAGCACGTAGCGGAGATGTATGAGCTGATCATGGAGCGCGACGAGCGGCAGCGACTGCGTGCCGCGGATGGCCGAGCCCAGCTTGCTGGGATGTCGCTGGTGTCTGCGCATCCGTCGCAGGAGACGGCGGCTTCGGTGGCGGGACTTGGGGACAAGGCTCTGATCAGTGGGGAGCATCCCAGCCAAAGCACCCCCACGCCAGAGATCCTGCGCAGCGATCCACGGCCCCCTCCGCCTCCCCTGTTCCCCGACGGAGCTTGGTCGGTTGGCGGACTGAAACGACAGCCGCAAGGCGAGCCGGCCGGTTCGCAGTAGCTAAGCGGGGCGCTGCCCTGAGTAAGCGACAGTCCGCACGATGCCCGGAGCAGGCTCACGCGGTCCCTTTGTACCCATCGCTGAATCCGAGGAAAACATGCCCGATTCGAGCAACTTTCTGACGCACGAACATATGCCGCTGTCGGCTGAACGCTGGCGCGAGCTGAACATGGCAGTCGTCGAGGTCGCGCGCCGTCGCCTGGTTGGCCGCCGCTTCCTTGACCTGTACGGTCCCCTGGGATCCGGCGTGCAGTCCGTCGCCAATGATGTCTTCGCCGGTACCGAACGGGCGGCCATCGGAGTCCTTGGCGAAGAGCCGCGATCGCCCGTCCGTGCCGCCGGTCGGCAGATGCTAACGATTCCCATCCTGTACAAGGACTTTTCGCTCTACTGGCGCGATGTGCAGACGGCCGAGCAGTTTGGTACGCCGCTTGACATGTCGGCAGCAGCGGGCGCCGCCAGCTTCGTGAGTGATCGCGAGGACGACATGGTGTTCAACGGCGTGTCGGAGCTAGGTCAGCCTGGGCTGACCACGGTGCCAGGCCGCCATGTGCTGCCGCTGGGAGACTGGAATCGAGTCGGCGCAGCGATTACCTCTGTCGCCGCAGCGATCGAGCGCCTAGTGGAGAACGGCTTTTACGGCCCGTACTGCCTCGTCACGAGCCCCCACCTGCATGCCAAGCTCGCCCGCTTCGTCGAGAACACCGGCGTTTCCGAGCTTAACCACATCCGCGAGGTCTGCACCGACGGCGTTTTCCGATCGAGTGTGCTCGCGAAGAACACTGCGGTGGTGCTCTCTACCGGGCCGCAGAACTTTGACCTGGCTGTCGCCCAGGACTTCCGCGTGGCCTATCTGGGAGCAGAGCAGATGAACCATCCGTTCCGCGTCTTTGAGTGCGCGGTCTTGCGCATCAAGCGCTCGCAGGCCATCTGCACACTCGAAGCCAAAGAGTAACTTTGACCATACCGACACGAAATAGGAGCCGGGAGGAGATTCGATGGTGAGCACCGAGATCGACAAGGTCCCCGCGTGGCGGGTGGCGACGGCCGAACCGATTTGGCTTTCGCCAGCCGACGACGAAGATGAGGACTTCGAAGACGAAGACCTTGAAGACGAGGACTTTGACGATGAGGACGTCGACGAGGACGAAGACTTTGACGATGAAGACGAAGACTTCGACTACGACGAAGAAGACGATGAGGATGATGAAGAGCTAGACGACGACGACGATGATGATGACGACGACGATCTAGATGACTTCGAAGATGACGAAGATGACGACGACTTCGAAGACGAGGACGACGAGTAGCCAGCGCTTCGGTGCCTCCCTCTGCGACGGATTGCGGTGATGATGGACGAATATCAGGTTCAGGTCATGGCGAGTGCGGGACAGGCCAAGGCCGCCCGCGAAGGTGCGGTAAGCGTCGAGCGCCTGGTCACCGAGCCAGCCGCTGCGGGGGGCAGTGCCGCTATCCGCTATCGTCTGCGAATCGGCGAGCGCGAGCTTATCGTCGACGCGCGTCGAGCGGAGGAGCACGGGAATATGGTGTCGTACACGCTGATCGATGAACAG
>CALFYE010000562.1 GCA_937952145.1 uncultured Myxococcales bacterium | reverse complement strand
CGCTATGCTAGCGACCGTTGCATCTGGGGAAGCCCTTGGCGCTCTCAACGGTCAGGGAAGGTGGCAAGACGCGATGTCGAAGCGAGCCAGCACGCACAGCCCGATGATCCAGTCCGTCGTCGATAGGAACCGCCCGAGCGAGGGAACGTACTATCGGCTGATGGCGGAGGATGGGCGACTTATCCCCCGGCCGGATCAGCCGGCGGCCTGCTGCTTCGGGCACATCGATGTGCCGCCTGGCGTCGAGTCGGGGGTGTTTGTGATTCATTACTACACCGACCCGTTAAAGCTCGATAGCGAGGTGCGTCTCGTCGATGATGAGCCACCTCCTAGCTTGGTAGTAGAAGGCGGCGCGGTCATCGTCTCGCCGATGGCCTGGGAGGAGCGCGAGACCGCGATTCAGCAGCGCGTCGAACGTCGGGACATTGAAAATCAGCGACGGTCTACGCTGATGAATAATCTGATTCAGCTTACCGACGTGATATGCAAATTGAACGCGAACTCGATCGAGCGGGATCACTCGCTAACCAAGACCCTGGCAGCGATTGCCGATGCACAGGCGCGATTAAGCGAACAGCAAGCGAAGTTTGCGCAGCACATGGCCAGCAGCACCGAGGCGCAGAGCGAGAACCTGGTCAAGAGCACGCAGGCCATCGGGCAGGCCCTGAGCACGGCGAAGACCGACAACCTGGCCACCGTCGGCAGCGAGATCGCGCGGCAGGTCGGCGGGATTGCTCAGCTTCTGATCACGAACGCGGCCCAGGCGCGGGGCGGCGGCGGCATGGTACGCGAGGCGAGGCTGCGCCCCGCGGACGAGCCGCGGGCCCTGTCGGCGGGGAAGGAGGCGGGGAAGGACGGCAAAGCGCCCAAGGCGCCCGATGCCCCACCACCCCCGCCGGCCTCGCCGACGACTGCCGCGAAGATGGCGACGGCGTCGGCGAGCCTGCCGGCCGATGTGCTGATCGACTGGGATGAGGTCTGCCGGGTCAGCGTCGAGACGGCCCTGCCGGCTGTGCCGGGGTTCGAGGCTGCGCCCGGGGCTGCGCCCGAGGCTGCGCCCCTGGTCGCGCCGGAGGTTGCGCCCCTGGTTTCGGCCGAGGTCGAGCCCGAGGTCGAGCCCGTCGGTCTGCATGCGCTGGGATTTCCGGCGCTGGCTGGGGATGACCTGGCGGCGCTCGTCGAGGCGCCGGGGCTGCGAGACCTGCTCTTGTCGCTGGGGCTGCCGATGCCGCCGCGGCGACGCACAGAGCCGTGGTCGGTGGCGTGGGCGGCTCGCGAGATCAAGCGGCGGGTGTTCACGCTGTCTGAGTCGTCGATTGCTTGGATGCTCAGCAGCGTCGAGAACTTCGTCGGCTTCCTGCGCGAGCTAGGCGACATCGCCCGGCCGCCCGAGGAGGCGCTGCCATGATGAACCACTATGGCGTCCTCGGTGTCGGCCCCGAGGCCAGCGAGGAGGCGCTGCGCACGGCTTACCGACGGCGAGCCCGCGAGACGCACCCCGACCACGGCGGCACGCGCACGCGCTTCGCCGAGGTCCGCGCGGCCTGGGATGTCCTGCGCCAGCCAAGCCAGCGCGCCGCCTACGACCGTGAGCTGCGGGCCTTCCTGGGCTCGATTGGCGCGGTGCTGTGCCCGTCCTGCGGCGCGGCCAACCGTGTGCCGCCCGAGGCGGCCTGTGGCTGCGACCTGTGCAACGCGGACCTGCCGAAGCGAGCACGCACTGCGCGCGACAGCGTCGAGCAGGTCACGGGACGCATTCGAGCCCGCGCGCTGGCCCTCGGCGACCAAGCCGGCGAGCGGCTATCGGAAGTCGGCGACCGCTTGGTCGGGGGCTTGGGCGACCTGCTCCTCGACGGTGTCGATCGTGGCCTGCAGTCGCTGCGGCGTCGGCTGGGCCTGGACCGCGACGGGAGGGGGCGATGAACAGCCGTCAAGGCAAAGACCCGCCCGTGGCCTGGGTGGCGCGCTTCGTCGTCGCTGCGCGTGAGCTGTACCCCGGCGCCTCGCTGACCGCGGCGACGGTGCAGACCCTGCTGCCCGCCGTGACCGCGGTGTGGCGTCAGGGCGGCAGTCCCGAGCTGGCGGCGCAGACGCTGTGCCAGTGTCGCGGCGGTCAGATCTGCCCGACGAAGCCAGCCACGCCGCAGCCGGTACGCGGCCCACGCGGTGCCAAGCGCGGGCAAGCCTTTGGCGTCGATGATGTGCGGCCAGCGCCCCCGCCGCGACCGCGCGCTCCTCGTGCCCCTCGGCCACCCCGCGGCGCCACCTGTCCCCCGGGGCAGCAGGCGTGCAAGCTGGGCGTGCTCGGCGGGGCCTGTGGTCTGCCGGCGGTGCTGGTGCTGGCGAGAGCCCAGGGGGTGCCGGTGCCGCGGCTGGCGCGCTACTGCCTGCTGTCGGCCGAGCAGCTGATCCCGTCGCACGACCCGCTGCGCGGCTTTCGCCCGCGGCCCGAGTATCCAAGCGGCGTACAGGAACGCGACTATCAGCGCGACCGCGCCGAGCAGCTCAAGGTCTTGGGCATCGCGCAGAACCTGATCCCCGAGCTGGTCTTTAACGGGGCGCCGGGCGCGATCGATGGCCTGCCCGTCGTCACCGAGGACGCGATCGTGCTCGGCGGCAATGGGCGCTCGATGGCGCTGCAGCTGCACTATGCCCAGGGCGGTCACGTCGCCGCCGACTACCTGCGCGACCACGGCGGGCCGTTTGGCTTTAGCCGGGCCCAGGTCGAGGCCGTCGAGCGGCCGGTCGTGGTGCGCGTCATCGAGACGGAAAAGCCGCTAAACCGGCGCGAGCTACAAGAGCTTGTCCGCGTCCTAAATATCCCGCTGTCCCAGGCGCTCGACATCCGCTCGGAGTCCGTCGCTGAAGCGCAGCGACTGAGCCCCGAGATCTTCGACATCCTCGCGACGGCGCTGGCCGAGCCGGACAGCAGCCTGCGCGACTACCTGTCGAGCCGCGACAGTCGGACGCTCGCCGCGGCGCTGCGGCGGGCCCAGATCCTCACCGACAACAACGCCAAGCGCTATCTGACCGTTGATTCGTTTTCCGAGGACGGCAAGACCTTCGTCGAGCGGCTGCTGACGGCGGCGCTTGTCCCCGATGCGGCGCTGCTCGACCGAGCGGGACCGCAGCTTCTCGGCACGCTGGCCCGCTCAGCGCCGTGGTTGCTGTCGGCGGCGGCGGCCGGTGCGGACTGGGATCTGCGCCCGGCGCTCGTCGCGGCGGTTCGCGATCTGCACGCACTGCGTCGAGCGGGGGCGCCCTCGGTCGATTTCTATCTGCGGCAGTCGGCCATCGAGCCGCCGGCGGTTCTATCGGTAACGCACGGGCCGGCCCTGCTGCAGCTCCTATTCGACACCGCCGGCAAGCCGCTGGCCTTGGCTCGCTTTGCCCGTCGCTATGCCGAGCTGGCGGCGGCCCATCCCTCGGCCCAGGGCGGGCTCTTCGCCGCCGAGAAGCTGAGCCCGGCGCAAGCCCTAGAACAAGCCCTCTCGACCCTCCAGAAAGGCTGAGTCATGAAGAAAGCACGCAAGACCCCCAAGCAGTACGCCCGCGAGTCCAAGGCCCGCATGGCAGCGACGAGCGCACCGAGCCCCAAGGCCACGGCGGCGCTCACCAAGGGCAACGAGGCGGCGCTTAAGCAAGCCGAAAAAGACAAGGCCAAGGCCCAGGGCGAGAGCCGCGCTTGGCAGGCCCGCGCCGAGGCTCTGGGCAATCGCCTGCTATCGACCACCAAGGTCAGCAACCGCGCCACGACCGACGTCTTGGCCTCGGGCGGGGCGCACGTCGTCCACGAGGGCATGAACTGGATTTTTCGCCTCATCGCCGAGTGGTCGCGCGAGAGCGGCGGCGAGGAGGGCTGGTGGTATTCCAACGTCGCCTTTACCCAGAGCCTGCCCGGCCTGCTGGGGACGGCGCTTTATGTGACGGATTCTCTGCTGCAAAAGAACGAGGAAGACAAGGCCGCGGCCGGAAAAGAGGGGGCCGAGCCCTATGTCCCAAGTGAGCTGCGTCTGGGATTCAACAAATGGGCGCTCCTATTAAGCAATCTGGGCCTGAGTAACTTTATTCGGGCGATGCGATACAAGTATTGGGAAAACATTGATGAACAGCGCATTAAGTCCGAGACGATCGACACGCAGAAAGGCCAAATCGACGCCAGCCGAGCGCGCGAAAAAGAGCTGACCGAGCTTCTGACCAAGGCCCGCGAGGAGATCTTGGCCAAAGCTGAGGAGCTGAAGCAGCTTCGCGCCCGCACGCAGGGAGGGCGCTGATCATGTCGCTTGCTGGGGATCTTGCGCTGGGCATGGCGGCAAGTCGCGCGAGCCTAGCCCCGGCGCTGGCCGGGCTGCTGACGCCCGAGCGCGCGTGGCCGCTGGCCGTGCTCTTGGCGGCCTGGGGCGGTACGAAGCGCGGCCTCGAATCGGGTCTGCCGTTTACCGTTCAGCCGGGGCTGGTCTTTTCCGCCTTCGACTACATGGAAGCGCAGCTCTTGCCGATGGTGCGCGAGGCCGCGGCGTCGAGCACGCTGCCATCGCGCGTTCGCCTAGCGGGGCTGGGGGCGCAGTTTGCAAACCTTGCCCAGTTGATCGGCGTCCCGACGCTGAACTCGCTGGTGTCGAGCGGCGCGTTTGTCAGCTTGGCCCGCCGCATCCTTGCCGACTACCCGCCGCCGCCCGAGGTGCAGCAAGCCTTCGCGCCGCCCGCAGCCCCCGAGCCGAAGCTTTCGGCCGGTCGTGACCGCATCCGCGAGTTTGACCGCTTCGACTACCCGCGACGGAAGCCCGACGACGACCCCGACTTCATCCGGCGGCAGCTGCGCGACCCGGCGCTGCCCCCCGATCTGCGGATGTTTTTAGAAGAGCGCATGAACTTTATGGGCCTATCCCCCTACGACAGCGATCGCGATGCCGAGGTCATGTGGCGGGCCATGCTGGATGCGCCTATGCAGGAAGAGGTCCACTCGTATTTTCAAGAGCGCTTACAGCAATTAACCGAGCCCGCCGAGGTAGAGGTTTAATCATGATTCCCGCCAGTCTATCGACTCGCTATCGCGAAATCCTGACGAGTGGCACACCGACGGCCGAGCTAGAGCGGCAGGCCAGCGCCCTGTACCTGCGGGCCGCGCAGTCCAGCGACGGCAAGCTGCGCGACGAGCTGGACAGCCTGACGCACTGGCTGCGCCTGGGGCAAGGCGGCGACGAGGATAAGGTGCGCCGTCGCGGCTTTGGCATGGTGATCGCGCTGGTCATCACCCTTGCGCCGACGCTGGCCGACGATGCGGCCGGGCCGGCGGTGCCCGAGCTGAGCTTGGATCAGGCGCTGTTTTATCGCGGCTTTGAGGCGTCCTCGCCGCTCTCGACGGGTGTGCGCCACCTGGGCGCGGCGGCGCTGCGGCTCTTGGTGTCGCTTTTGCGCAGCATTCGCTATCTCGATGACGCCGCCTGGGCCGAGTTTCAGCGCCTGCTGTCGCTGGAGTCGATGAAGACCCTGGGCCTGGTGTTTGCCGCCTGGGTCGCCGTGACGGTCGTCGGGGGGCCGCTTGCCGCCGTCGCCAACGCTGCGCTGATGGCCTGGGGCCTGTCGGGGCTGTGGGAGCAGGCCAAGAGCCTAGCCGGCGCGCTGTCGGACTGGTGGCAGACCGCATACCGCGCGACCCGCGACGAGCAGCTAGACCAAGCCGGCGAATCCTTCGCCCGCGCTTTTGCCGGTGGGCTGATTACGGCGCTAGAGGTCGTCGTCACCCATCGCGCCTTCCGCACTGTCGAGGCCCAGATCGCGCGCCGAGTCCCGACGCCGCAGCGCCTGCGCAGCGAATACGAGCGCGCGGTCAAAGAGGGCGAGAGCCAGCGCCGCACGGCCCGCGAGCGCGTCATGAAAGCCGAGGAAGCCGTGGCCAGCGGCGCCCGCGGCGAGGGCATGCGCAAGGCCGCCAACTCTCTGCCCGACGCAGCCCTCTACGCCGGGGGCGCGGCCGCTGTGCTGGGGCTGGCGGCGCTCACCGCCTGGGGCCTCTCGGAATCCAAGGGGGCCGCGTGAGCCCGGCCCAGACCGACGACGCGCCCAGCCTGCTATGGCTTGGCGCGGTGGGGGCCGCGGGGGTGGCGCTGGGGGCGGTGGCCTGGGCGCTGCAGTCTCCGACGAAGCAGCCGAGCCCGCGCGAGCCTCGCAGCAAGGACGACGACATGGCACGAGCCCAGACAAGCGCGATCCTCGGTCCCGTGTGGCCGATTCCTGCGGGCCGGCTGCGACGGGTGGGGGAGTCGGTGATGGCGCGGCGGGCGGGCAGTGGACGACCGCACAAAGGGGTGGACCTCTTCGCCGAGGCGGGGAGCCCCGTTCTGTCGGCGGCGTATGGGCGCGTGCTGCGCGTCGTCGATGGGCGCACGGCAGATCCGAAGAAGCAGGAGGGGCTCGCGCGGGCTGGGCTTTTCGTCGATGTGCGGGCGCTGAGTGGGTGGGTGTATCGCTATTTGCATCTGGGCTCGGTCGTCGTCCGCGAGGGGGAGCCGGTGCGCGCGGGGCAGCCGCTGGGCACGGTGAGCCCGTCGGGGGGAAGCGGCGTCGAGCACTCGGAGCCGCATGTGCATTTCGAGATTCGCGCGGCGGATTGGGACCGGGGCGCGGGGGAGTACGGCGAGCCCGTCGATCCGCTGCAGGTCCTGCCGCCGCGAGAGAGGGTGGCCTGACATGGCAGACGCAGAAGAGATCGCAGACAAGGTCTTGGCCGCGATCGGCGGCATCGGCGGCGCGATTGTCGGTGTCGCAGGCGGCGGCGATGGCGGCGCCAAGGCAACCCGCGAGGGTGTCGACGCCATTCGCGGCATCGTCTCGGACGCCACCGGCCGCACCGAACGCAAGCGCGCCGAAGCCGAAGCGAAAGACAAAGCCGGCGACCGCGAGGATCGAGAGCTTGAAAAACAGCGCCTTGCCCTCGAAGAACGAAAGCTGAAGCTGCAAGAAGACACGCTGCGCGCACAGACCGAGCGCGACAAGATCCGCGCCTACGATGCGCCGATGTTTCCGGCTCGGCCGCGCGGCGCGCAGCCTGCGGCAACGGTGCTCAGCTGGCAGCCTTCGACGCTGAACCCAGACGACCGCATCGTCGAGATCCGCAACCTGCCGGACAAGTCGCCGCCGCTTGTCAACGATGCGCGGCAGAGCGTCATCCTGCGGCGCGGGGACTCGCGCGACGTCGTCCTGGTCGATGCCGGGCCGATGGTCGATGGCGCCCAGCCCCCGACGAGCAAGGCACCGGGCACGCCGCCCGCTCGGCCGGCGCTGACCGAGTACCTGACAGCCAACGACCGCCGATTCGAGCGCGCGGGCGATCCACATCACGTCGACGACCCGTCCCTAACATCACCGACGAAAAAGGAGGCTTGATCATGGCCTGGTGGGCACCAACAAACGCCGATCTGCGGCGCGTATTAGGCAACAAAGAAGAGTATTCGTCCGAGGAGGAACTGGGAGCGATCCCCGGCAGCTTCCCGGGCCCTTCGGCCTTCGCTGTTAAGAAAGCATTCCCCTACCTCATCGAGGGCATCCTCACCGACAAACCCTGGGAGCGCGGCGCCGAAAATGCGATTGGGATCGGCGTCAACAATACGTTCTGGGTGCTCGATCCGCGCTCGCTGAAAAAGGGCGTGTGGGTCCTCAACTCGACGAGCGAAGAGGCATCGACCGCTGCGCGCAACGCAGGCGCGACGACCCAATACGGCTACTTCGTGCGCACGTCGTCAGACATCCCGCCGATTGCTGAGTTGTCGGCGGCTGGGCTCAACTTCGGCAAGGGCTTTACCGAGGCGTATTACAGCTTCTACCCCGACCAAGATCCGCGCCCGAAGAACAAGCCCAAGACGCCGGTCGTCACGCAGCCACCGCCGCGCGTGCGCACGTTTGAAGTCGTCGGGATGATGGACGGAACGCCGGTTCCGCTCACCGACATCGTGCGCCACGTCGGCGGCAGCGACTACGAGCTAGCGCCCGGCGCCAGCATCGCCGTGGCCGATGCGCCCGAGGACGGCTTCAACCTCGGCGGCGATCCCGGGCGATGGAACGAGCTTTATCCCGGCATCAGCCCGGCGCAGTTCGGGCTCGACCGCGACAAGGGAGTCCTTTTCTACAACGGCGGCACCGGGCAAGGCCAAGTCCTGCCGGCCCGCGTGCTTCTGGACTGGTACGGCCCCGGCTGGCGACGGGAAATCTACGGCGCGCGCTAGCCACAACTCATCAATCACATCGCAACACAGGGGGAACCTATGGCACTTCGGACAACAGGAATGAGCAGCGCCGCCGGCACGGCGGACAATCCTTTCGGCGGTGGCGGGTCGCAAAGCACCGCGCTGACCCTCTCCAACCAGTCGCAGCCCATGGGCGGCGTGATGCTGGAGCTACCCAACGGCAGCAAGATCCGCGTCGCTTCCGACGCCGACGCGCAGCTTTTGAAGTCCTGGTATCAGTCGCAGCAGCAGCAGAGCGCGCAGTCCTTGGGCGGCGGCTCGATGAGCACGCTCAGCGAGGGGGGCGGCACGCCGACGACGCGGGCCCTGCGCACGGCGGCCGATGGCGCCAACGCGCTGTCGGGTTTCTTCGCTGGCCGCGACTTCCGCAACAAGCTCAACGACTACGACGACGCGCAGGAGACGCTCGACCGCCTGCACGACGAGATCCGCAGCCGCCCGACGAATGACCCGCTCACCAATGCCCAGATGATGCGCATCCTCGACGCGCAGCAAGAGCTGTTTGATGCGCAGGCCGCGGTGTTAGAGACGCAGATCAGCGCCGTCGATATCCAGACCGGCGCGGGCGTCGCCAACGTCGTCGCCAGCTTCACCGATAGCTCGGGCAGTCGCAGCAGCGGCGGCGGCAGCGGGGCCGGCACCACGATTGCGCTCGGCGCGGCCGGGGTCGGCGCGGCGCTCCTCCTCTCTCGCGACTCGCGCGATCGTCGCCGCCGTCGCTAAGCCCACCCATCGACCACTTGGAGACCGAACACCATGGAAAACAAAGACGCTGAACTCCTCGGCCTCGTCGGCGGTGGCTTGGCCGCCGCCGGAGTGCATTACGTGCGCACGCAGGATCATCTCGACCGCCGCATCGACCGCACCGACGAGCGCGCCCGCGATGCCCTGGATCTGATCAACGCTTGGCTGCAGAGCGGCACCGCCGCCCGCTTGCTGGTGGCGACGGTGCAGGACGTGCTCGGCGGCCTGGCGATTGCCACCCCGGCGCAGCAGAGCCCGACCGCGATCCCGGCAACCTCGACGGTGAGCCGGCCGGATCTGTCCGGTGTGGCGCGGGCCACGACCTCGCAGTGGCCGCCCGTGCCGGGGCAGTACACGCAAGATCAGCGCGTGACCGCCGTCGGTGAGCTGACTAAGCTGGGCCTGGCGCTGACGTTTGAAGAGGTCCGCACTGCGCTCATGTCCCTCATCCTGCCGGGCAGCCCGTCGCAGGCTAGCAAAGAGCAGATCTATAACGCGCTCAACTCGTTGGTTCAGTCCGTCGCTGGGCGCGCTCTGACCTGGAACCAATACAAGACCGTGTGGGACGCCCTGTTTCAAAACGGCGCCGTGCTCACCGACGCACACCGCGACCCGCAGAGGGTGCCGACGGTCTACGGCACCCTGGGCAATCAGGTCGACAGCGTCGTCGTCCTGGCGGGCTCCACCGACGAAGTGATCCGCCTGCTGATCACCGCCAAGACCGGCGGGGCCGGCATCGTGCCGGGGACCAACCTCGTCAGCCTGCGCTATGGCAGCGAGTACCGCGCGACCGTCAACGGCGTCCTGCAGCCGCTATCGCCCTTCGTGATTGCCGAGCCGTCGGCCGATTATGAATATATCCCGGTCACGGTTACTTCGCAGGGCTTTAGCTTGCTACAAAACAGCGGGACCATCGCCGCCGGCGATTCGCAAGCGGTCAAAGTTCTCACGATGCCAGGAATTGCCCCGGGCTAAGAGTATTTGTGAATCACGTCTATTGAAAGGGGGATATGATGACCTATCGAGAGCGAATGGCCAAGCTCACGCTGCAGCCATGGTGCCTCTTAAGTGGCGATTTCAGCGATGAGCTAGACGCCAAGATCAAGGCCCTGACCGCCCGCGTTGCCGGCACCGAGGAGACGATCAAAGTCCTCGACGGCAAGATCAGCGCGCTCGACGCCAAGATCACCGCCTGCTGCGACGACACCTTCAAGGCCACGCTGCGCCAAGAAGTCGCGACCCTCCGCGCCGAACTCAACCGGCTGCGCCCGACGCCCTAAACCCAGGAAGCCCCGATGCGAACCCTCTTTCTGCTGGCTCTGTCCTTGGTCGCCTGTTTCTCGCGCCCCAGCGACGGAGAGATCCCCGTCCGCTGCGATGCCGACAACCCCTGCCCGCAGGGCTCGACCTGTGCCTCTGGCCTGTGCAGCGGCACCGGGCCGGGCGCAGATCTCGGCGTCCCCAGCTGGGGGTGCGCATCGGGGCCCAGCTCGGGCCAACTTCTGACCGCGCCACCCGCCGCCCCCGTCTACGCCTGCCCCGGCGCCTTTGCCCAAGGGCAGGCCCGCGCCCTGTGCTCGACGGGCTGGCAGGTCTGCACGACGCGCGATCCCATTCCGCCCGCCACCTGCACCGGCTTTAAGCCGGGATTCGTGATTGCCGATGCCCCCGCGGCCTTTTCCACCATGTATCGCTGCCAGCTAACCAGTTTGGATGAGCGCCTATTTATGGGCTGCGGCGATTGCACCATAGAACCCTGCTATCAGCGAACCGAGGACTGCAATGGATTTCAGACCGCCGCCCGTGATGGCAAAGGGGGATTCGATTTCAGCAAGGGCCACAATCTAGATAAAGCCATCAATACCAATCCGCAAAATGGCGTTTTGTGCTGCAAATAAATGAAGCAAGACCCTGATCACCCCGTCGCCGCGCTGATCGCGCTCGGCCTGACCCTGCCGCCCCTCCTCGGGCGAGCAAGCCGCCGCCGCCGTCGCCGTCGGCCCACCCCCGTCGCCGGCCTGCCGCCCGCCGCCCCCGTCGCGCTGGGTCCGCCCGGCCCACCTGGAGCCGCTGGCCCGCCTGGAGCCGCTGACCCGCCTGGGGTCGCTGGCCCGCCGGGGCCCCCTGGAGCCGCTGGCCCGCCTGGCGTCGCTGGCCCGCCGGGGCCGCCGGGGGTGAGCCTCGCGGATTTCTCGGTCAACGCGGCGGGGGTCGATGGGGGCTACGCCGACGGCTCGATCGTCCTGCGCACCGGAGCCCGACCGAATGCCGCCGGGGCCTTCCACGGTGGCGGCACGGGCAACAAATCGATCTTCGGCGTATTCGGATTCGCCGGCCTGCCCATGGCGGACCTCGTGTCCGTCGCGTACACCTGGCAAAACGTCGCCGGGTCGGGCGGGCCGTTCTTCAATCCACCCGGCGGGCCGTCGGTGCTGACGCCCTACGTCAACGTGCTCGTCGATTTCGATCCGCTGGGCGCGCATGACGTGCGGGTGCTCGTGCTCCTCGACGACTCGCTCAACGGAGCCATCACCGCGGCGATCGGCAGCTACAGCAATCCCGGCGGGCTCAACGAGCTGACCTACGCATGGACGAGCGCGCAGGACTGCCTCGTCGTCGGCTCGACACCGGGCACCATTCCGGGCGGGGTCGCTGCCCATGTCAGCGTCGGCGCCGCCTGGGCCGAGCGTTCTTATCGCTGGGTCGATCTGGCCGCTGCCAACCCGGCCGCCGTGCTCGTCGATGCCTTTCCCGCCGACGGCGGACTGCCGGCGGGGGCCGTGATGCCGTCGCTCCTGCTGGTCTCCGGCGACAGCGGCAACACGCAGCGCAGCGGCAAGCGCATCACCGCGCTTGTCGTCAACGGGGCGGGGATCGTGCCCTAACCACGCTCGCAGAGGAGGACCCGATGCCCCAGATCTGGGAGCTGATCGAACGATGTGACGAGGCGCAGCGCGCGCTCTCAGACTTTGGCCAGGAGCCCGACGTGAAGAGCGCCAAGAAGATGGTCGCAGCGCTACGCCGTGACCTCGTCGCGCTGGATAAGCGGCTCGGCCGCATCGTCGAGTATTACGACTCGACGCGCCTGGGGCTGATGGGGTGGTCGAAGCGTTCGCTTGAACATGCGGCGACGCGGCTTGCCGACGACAACGCCACCGAGGGCCGCCGCCGGGTGCGCGAAGCCGGCGAGTATCTACGACGCCTCGATCAAGCGCTGCGCGCCGCTCTGACCTAAACAACCAGCGACGGGGGGACGCGATGGGGGCGACACCGAACCGGCGCGCAGTCTCTGCCAGCCGGGCCAGCAGGCCGCGCAGCGATGCGCCGACCCCGGCGCAGTTTGGCGCTTACAGCGGCATGTTTGACTATTTCAATCAGCGGCTCTTTGGGGGCTCGTTGCCGTCGGTGCTGCTGAACTTCAGCCGGCTAAATCGCACCTATGGATTCTTCGCGCCGGAGCGGTGGGCAGGCAAAGGCCAGCAGCGAGCGCACGAGATCAGCCTGAACCCGCAGCACCTAAAGACGCGCACCCCGGAAGACGTGGCGTCGACGCTGGTTCACGAGATGGTCCACCTGTGGCAGCACGAAAACGGCAACCCCGGCCGCACCGGCTATCACAATCGCGAGTGGGCAACCAAGATGCTCGAAGTCGGGCTCGTGCCGTCGGACACCGGCCAGCCCGGCGGCAAGCAGACCGGCCAGCACATGACGCACTATATCGACCCCAAGGGCGCATTCGCGCGGGCCTGGTCGTCGATGCCCGGTGAGCTGTGGCTCCCCTGGGCCGGCATCCCCGAGGGTGAGCGCCGCCGAGTGACGCGCACCCCATCGAAGTTCGCGTATGAGTGCCCCAAGGGCCACGGCAAGGTCTGGGGCAAGCCCGGCCTAGAGCTGAACTGCGGCGTGTGCGGCAAGCGCTACCGCAGCGAAGCGCTCCCCGGTGGCGACCACACCAACCAAGCCGCCGCGCGCTGTGTATCGAACGAAACAATCGGCCC
>CALFYE010000561.1 GCA_937952145.1 uncultured Myxococcales bacterium | reverse complement strand
GCTACCCTCACAGGCCCACACCGTCTGAGCGGGGGCTTAGGCCGTTTTTAGGGGCGACCTGCAGGGCTTGCGAGACGCTGCGATGGGATGACCGCAGAGCGGTCTCGGAGCTGGGAACATCGGACCAACATGGAAGCGTCATCACCGAAGTAGCGGGATGGGGGCTACTTCTTGGACGGCCTAGCGAAGCTGCGCGGTGGCCTCGATCAGAAGCTGAGCGCGGGCTTTCTCGATCTCGGCGATGAGCTTGACGCGAGTAGCATCCGTCTCTTTGGCAAAGGCCTCGGTCGAGCCGCACTTCTTGTCCATCGCAGCGTGCCCGGCATTTTCGACTCGGACATACGCCGGGGACTTCGCCGCGATTCGGAAGCCCGGCATCACCTGCGGCAGCTTCGCGCCGAAGGGAGCCCAGGCCTTGGCCCGGCACTCCTTCCAGCTCGTCTCGCGTGTCTGATAGGCGGCTCCGAGCTTCTTTGCTGACGGCGGCAGGCGCTCGATCACCGTGTTGATATTGGCAAGGGACTCAGGGTTGAGGGGGCGGGGGCGGCTGAGGATCACAGGAGCGGCCGAGGGCGCCAGCACGAGGTGACCAGCCTTGACATTGTAGTGCGTTCCATCTGCAGCCAGGACCCAGGCCCGATCGCCATTTAGCTCAAGCAACGCGAGCGGCTCGTCCTTGACGGGAAACTCTGAGCTGTTTCCCGTCGCGGCGGCGCTGTCAAAGGTGAACTTGGCATAGACCAGCGCGGGCCGCGGCAGCTTGGCGAACACCTGCGCAGCAAGAACCGCGTTGTCATGCGTGAACCTGTGGGACGGCTCGATCTCGGCCAGATCGAGAAAGGGAAACTGGAAGCCAAGCCAGCGCTGAAAGAGCGTGGGGCTCGACCCGCCGAAGGGGATCACCGTGAGCCGGTCATACCTGGTCGATGCGTCGGCCACGAGCAGCGTCACTGTACCGGGAAGCCCTGCCTCAGGGGAGCCGACCGAGATGGTGAAGGCGCCCTCGGCATCAGCGGCGAAGCGCAGCTCGCTTGGGGTTACATAGCTCGGGGCACCGGCGGGTCCGCGGGGCGTCGTCTCTTGTGCGCTGCTTGAGGAGGCGGCAGCGCCCGTGCAGTGTGCTCGCAGCATGCCACTAGTGTCGAGCGAGGCCACACGCAGCTGGACCGATGGAATCGAGGGCAGCGGACGAATCAAGAGCCCTGGGATCGGACGCTCGATGGTAAGCGACAGATCGGGAACGTCAGGCAGTGCCACCTGTCCGCAACCAAATCCCGACACCTCGTTGCGGAGCTTGCGTCGGCCCGGCTGCATCGTGACCGTGATCAGGCGCGGCGCTTCGAGCTTGGCATCGAGCACGAGCTGATTCAGACCTCGCTGCTTGGCGATGCTCGCGGGATCAAAGAGCTCGACTTGATAGGACACGACCTGAGGCCGACCGCTGAAGTTCGAGCGGGCTGCAGGAAAGATCTCGTAGCGCCCGGGTTCCCAGCGAATGTCGGCCGGCGTCAGGGTCACGCCATTGCATTGCGAGAAGTAGCGATCCCCACGTCGCAGGAAGAATCCATTGTTCTCCTTGCCGATGACCGATAGGTGCAGCGGCAGACCGGGCGCGGTGACCTCGAACGTGGCGATGGGCTGCGCCGTCGTTCGCATCGCGCAGCTGGTCTGTTCGGCCCCTGGACCGAAGACGTTCCGAGTCCCGGTGGTGAACTGCACACCGTCAACCTGAATCGTTACCGGTCCCCTAAGGCTGGTGGCGTCGACGCGCAGTTGGCCTTGGCCAGCCACGGTCTCTTGGCCCGCTGCAGCGAAACCAACCATCATAGGGCTTCCTGCGATCAAGAGGGCAGCGGCTAGGCTGCGCCAGCATTCACTTCGCATCCGCTGATGATATCGAAACGGGGACTCCTTGCTCAAGCTTCCCGGGTTGCGATTCGGAAGGGAGTCTCAGTACCGCACTCGATTTGCTTCTGCCGCCAAAAAATCCGGAGCCAAGTGCGCATAGATCTGCGTCGTTTCCACGCTGCTGTGACCCAGAAGCTGGCGCAGGACCATGATGTTGCCGCCGGCCATGACGTAGTGGCTGGCATAGGTATGGCGCAGGGCGTGCTAGGGGCGCGCTGGCATCGCGCAGCCCACTGCGCGAAACAGCTCTTGGATGCTGTACTGGCCTATGAGCGACACGGTGCTCATGCCCCACTGGCTACGATTGAAGACAGGGCAGATCAGTCGCTCGGCCGTTTCAGGACAGCGCGGGCGCCATTCGCGCAGCAGCGGGATCAGTGCGGCGGGCAGAGGCAGATGGCGTGGCTTGTTCGACTTCGGCAGCAGCTTGTAGCTGCGCGCCACGGTCAGTCGTCCGGCGTCGATGTCGACGTCTTGCCAGCGCAGGCCGAAGATTTCGCCGCGGCGCAGGCCGGCGTATAGGCCCATCGCCAGCCCGATGAAGCGGCACCACTCTGCGGGGCGCTGTGATGAGCGGGCACGCTGTTCGGCTTCTGCCAGCAGGCGCGCAGCATCTTCGCGCGCGAGGTATTCCAGAGAGTGTGCCGCGCGGGGACGCTCCATCCCGGCGAGCGGGCTGTGCGACAAGAGTCCCTGCCTGACGGCCCAAGAGAGTGCGGCCCCCAGCGGACGCAGGTGATAGCGCACGGTGTTCGCGGCGCATCGTCGAGACAGGCTGTCTCGCAGCCGCTCCAGCGTGGCCCGGTTGAGCTGCGTGATGGGCGTGCGGCCAATCGCTTCGATGACCGGCTTGAGTGCATAGCGACCCGAGCGGCGGTAGCGTTCGATGTCTTTGATACGCGGGCTCGCATACTCCGAAATGAATCGCGCGCACAGCTCGGCCACGGTGATGTCTTTTGTCGGTGCGGGTATTCCGACCCGGTCGCGCGTGACTCGTGCCTCTACTTCCAGCAGCAGTCGTCGCGCCTCGGCCTTGCTGGGCTGATGGCTGGCGCGCTGTTTCCTGCGACCATCGGCATCGCGATACCGGATATACCAACCGATGAACTTGCCGCCTTTGATCTTCCTGATGACGTCGCCCATGGTTCCCTCAGAATCACGCCGTTGCCCGTGGTCCTTCTGTGGTCCACGAGCTGGATGTAGGCGCTCCTCGGGAGGTGAAAAGTCCGCTTGCAGACCAAAGCCTATCACCGTCGCAAACGCGCGGGAACATTGGTTTTTTCTGTTCGCTGAAAATCGCCACCTGGATGTGCGCCCCGCTTTTGAATCCGCGACGATATAGCACGGGGCTCGGCGGGCGGTGGTCCTTTTGTGGTCCACGTTCGAGCTGTGGGAGAGCGTGGCAGGTTGCGACTACGGGGCGACTTCACCAGCCAGATGGATGATGTGTCGCTTGAGCGCGGGGCTGATGCGGAAGTTGACCTGTTCGAGCTGCTGGATGAGCGGAGTGACGGCGGGCAGATGGCCGAGTCGTTTCGCCTCCAGAAGAATTCCCAGAGTGCCTGCGACATGTAGGCCGTGATATGCGGCGACTTGGCGACCTTCCACTTCGTCCATCAGCAGCAGATCGGCGCTGTGGTCGTTGGCGAGCGCGATGGCTGCGGCTTCCCCTGCGTCGAGGCGGGCCTCAAGCTGATGCAAAAAAGGGGTCATCTTCAGTTCGATGACGGTCAGAACTTCCGCCCCGGGTGCCCTCTGCCACTCGCCTAGAAGCGACTGCCCGCGAGTCAGCTCGGCGGCGACTTGGCCCGGGATCAGGACACGCTGAAACAAGAGTCGCAGCAGAGGCAGTTGTTGGATGCGCAGCAGGTTGGAGATGGGCGTCGTGTTGCTGACAACCTGCTTCATAACAATGGCTCGGAGCCAGGATTGGGCTTCGGGCTTCGCTGCGAGGCGCGCAGTGAGAGCAAATCCGCATCGACATCGGCCGGTTCTAGTCGACTGGCAATTCCGCGCTGGCCAAGGAGCTGATCGAAGGCCAGCCGATCCAGCTCGGCCAGCCGCCGTGCCGCTGCCTTGGGCAGAATCTGCCGTTCATACAGATGCACCGCCAGCTCCTGCTTGAGCGTCTGCACCATCTCACCAGCCGGGATGCGCGCCGCATCCGCGACCTCCGGCGGGATTTCGAGGACGATGGGCTTCATGCGCGCATTATACGCGGCGAGTGGGGCTGCCTGCGAATTGCTGTGTGCCACAGCCTTGTGCGTAGCCACGACTTCGGGAATCTGTCCACACAATTTGTCATCAGAAACGTCCGTTCAAAAGCATTAATTCCTCCGGCATGAAAACACATGCACATACACAGCCCGCCAAAACCGCCATCGGCTACGTTCGTGTGAGCACCCAGGAGCAGGCCACCGATGGTGTCAGTTTGGATGCTCAGCGCGATAGACTCACAGCGTATTGCAAGATGAACGGGATCAAGCTCATCGACATAAAATCGGACGAAGGAATATCGGGTAGCACGCTAGAGCGCCCAGGTTTGCAAGCGGCGCTACAGATGATCAAGCGCGGTCGGGCGAACACGCTGATCGTCGCGAAGCTCGACCGGTTGTCGCGGTCGCTGCGGGACGTTTGCTCGCTCGTCGAGGATTTCTTCGGCGATGAGCGGTATCACCTGCTGTCGCTGTGCGGCATGGTCAACACGCACTCGGCGGCGGGGCGCATGGTCCTGATGAACCTCGCCAACTACAACCAGTTCGAGAGAGAGGTGATTTCCGAGAGGACCCGCGACGCGCTGCGGCACATGATGAAGCAGGGCGTGCGGCTCGGCCCAGCGCCGTATGGCTATGAGTTCAGCCATGAGACCGACGGCAACGGGCGTCGTTTATTGGTGCCACTGACCGACGAACAAGAAGTGCTGCGCAAGATCCGCGACATGCGGGCGGATGGTCTGAAACTGCATCAGATCGCGCGACGGCTGAACGAAACGGGCATCCCTGCGCGACGCGGCGGCAGGTGGAGAGCGCAACGATTGAGTATCGTTCTGCGACGGCAAGGCACAGAGCAGGTCCGCTCTATTCGGCCCACCGGCCCGCGTATCCCGCGACGGCACGATCCCCAAGCCGCAACGGCACGAGCGAAGGAGCTACGCGCCCAGGGGCTGAGCCTGAACCAGATCGGCCAGCGTCTGCGGAAAGAGAAGCTGACCCCGCTACGGGGCGGCATCTGGCACCCGGCCCAGGTCGCCAAGCTCCTGCAAGAAGCGACGCGCGGCGACAAGGAATCTGCGTCGCGACGTGCGCGAGAGCTACGCATGCAAGGCATGCCACTGCGCGAGATCGGGATTCACTTGGCGACAGAAGGACTTCTGCCAAGAGAAGGCGGGATTTGGCATCCGGCGTCAGTGAATGCGCTGCTCGTGGGTGATGAGTCAGCGAGCGTCGGCGGGTGATTGCGCGGGGGGACGGCCACGGCGAGGCGTGGCGACTACTTGCGATCCGACACCATAGGCCAGCCAGCCGGGCGACACGCCAAGCGCCTTGGCAATGGCCTCGATGGCCTCAACGCCCGACTGTCCTCCCTTTTCGATTTGAGTGATGGATGGAGCGGTGAGTCCGGCCAGTCGGCCAAGCTCGGCCTTTGTGATAGCTCGCTCGACGCGAACCGCCTGCAATCGAGCACCCATGCCATCGCAGGTCGCCGTCGTGTTCTCGATGAGCATTTCACCAATGCCAAAGCCTAGCCACGCGGCCGAAACTGACAGCGCCGACGCCAGTTGAGCAATCTTGCCAGCGGTGGGGATCTGCCGCCCCATCTCGATGTAACCGACAGTCGAAGGGGCGATGCCAGCCGCATCCGCTAGCGGCCGACGCCTGATGTCGCGCAGGCGCCGGGCAGCTTTCAGACGAGAAGGTAGGCCGACATGGGCGGGGTTTTTCTGGCCGCGGACCATGGCCACGGCGTAACACGCACCGAAAGCAGCGAAAAAATTGATAATTTTCATGCCGGTGACGTTCTATTAAACATTGCCGCAGGAGGTAAACAGCGTGTATGTCTACCTCTAGAGTCCGCTTCCTTCGGGCTCTGAAGACCAAAAAGGCCCCCGGCGCGAACCGGGAGCCCATCGCCCGCGTCAGACCCTCGCCGTGGAAAGCATGGTCCGACGCGAACAGGAGGAGTGTATGTGCAGTCACGTTCGTAGTGCAAGTGCCTCTCGCCGTCGCCACCAGCCGCCTCGGCGGTCACCGTTAATAGCGCTGGCAATGCTCGATCTCAGCCAGCCGGCTGAGCGGCAGGCGCATGATTTCTTGTGCCGTGCGACGAGCAAGCGCGATCGGATGTGGTTTCTTTTCGATCTGCGTCGGCAAGGCGGGGTGCTGCTGTGCGCGGTGCGGTGGGTGCGGCCTGATGACGCAGCCAAGCCGTTTGCGCTGGCGGAGGTGAGCCTGACGGAGACGGCGGTCCATTGGCGGGACTATGCTACGGCTGAGGCAGTGCGGGCTGAGCTTGCGCGACGCTGCGCAGAGCCGATGGCGTCCGATTGTCCGACGTGAAGCTAATAGCCCCGTGAGCATCGCCGAATTGCCGCGTCCAACCGTCGAGAGTGATCCCCCTAAACTTCCGAGCTGACCAGCGCTCCACCTGAAGGTACAGCCCCCATTAAACCGTCTTGTGCATCCTCACCCAATCGGCTTCAGTCTGTCGGTGGGGCCAATCATCGCCGTGACCCAGACCAGAGCATGCGGTACGCACCTCGTCGAGGTGGACGGGAACCGATGCCCTTCTGCGCGCGGGTGTAAGGGTGGCGCACTGCGGCCCCGTGATCTACCTTCCCCGTCATGAAGCCCATCAGCCAGCGCGAGCGCGAGATTCTTCGCATCAAGCCCGACGCGGAAGTCTACGTCACAGACGAGCACCCGGATAGCCTGCCCACGTACAACTGCGCCGGCTCTATACTGGGGCTTCGGTGGAAGTTCACGCCCGAGATGGGGAAAGATGCCACCGCGAGCGACTACTTGCTGCGGCTCGGTCTGCGTCCCCAGGACCCTGCGGCGCTCGAAAAGAAGATTGCCGTGTACCGGGGGAAAACTCTGGGACTGTGGCATGTTGCCAAGCACATTGGAGGCGGCTGGTACGAAAGCAAGTGCAGTGAGAGGCTGCGTATCGTGCACCGCGCGGACTGCTTCCTTGACGACCGCTACGGCGCGGTCGAAGGATTCTGGGAGTTCGACGGAGAGGAAGCGAAGCGCAAGTTGGAGCAAGCGCTCTTGGAAGACCTGGAGTCGCGGTGCGGGGGCTCAGCAGAGGAAAAGCGGGTGAAGGCGCAGGCGTGGAGGAGAGAGATTGGGCAGGTCTTCGACGCCAAGCCTCCAGCCTGACAATTCTTGCTCATTGGGCAGGGAACACCGACGGTGAGCATGTGGCGACCGGTGCCAGGCTGGTCAATGTCACGGCGGTGCTCTACAGCTTCTGATAAGCGTTCAATCCTTCAGCTTCGGCCATCGCCGCTTACGCCGGCAGTCTATCCGCTGCTGCAAACCCCAACCGCAACAAAAACTCCCACGCCCCCGCCGTCGTGCGCAGGCCCAGCTTGCGCTGGAGCTGCTGGAGCTGCGCATACGTCGCCGGCAGCACGCGCACGCAGACGCCTCTGCGATCCGCGTCAGGCGCGTCGTAGGTGTGCGGGTCGCCGGCCGCCGTGGCAAGCCAGCCCGGAGCGTCCCCACCTCCGAGGGGACGACGCGACAGGGCAGCGGTCAGCTTCTCGACGGCGTGATCGAGCGCATCGAGACGCGGCAGGATCTCCTGCATCGTATGTTCCGGGGCTTTAGCCCGTGTCCGCGACGGTGAGCGCGTCGTCTCTTCTGTCTCAGCCAGCAACGACTCCCGCTCGATCGGCCGAGGTTGCGTGGTCCGCTCGCGCGTCGCTTCTTCAACGGGCGACCGCGGCGACGGGCGAGCCTCTTGGCCGAGCTTGGCCGTCCAACTGTCGTCGCGCTTATCGCCGTCGTCTGCCCACAGCGGACTCTGCATGCGAGCGCGATGGGCTTCTGCCTCGGCGCGGAGTGTGTCGGCGTCGAGTTTCATTCGTCGTCGTCCCAGCCCGGCACATAGGTGGCCGCTGCTGACGCCGACGGCATCGACGGCCACGCACGTCGCGGATTGCACCGCTCCCAGGCCATCTGCGCCAGCGTGTCCACGCCAGATAGGAAGTCGTGCGTGACGCCGCTGCGCGGCAAAGCCCACACCGAGCGGCCCGCGTCATGGGCCTGCTTGATGCGCTTGGTCCTCGGGAGCGGATCGTCGAGATATTGCAGATCGCGACCGAGCGCACGCTCGATCGTCGCCGCGTTCTGCGCCCAGTCATCGCGGTCTTCGCGCCCGACGCGGATCAGCATGATGTCGGTGTTCGCAGGCGTGCGCTGGAGCATCGTCAGCAGGTTGCGCGCCGCGTCGGTGCCATCGACCGGCGTAAACAGCAAGACGCCGGGCAGGCTGCCGCCCTGCACCTCGGGGGGCGTATCGACGACCGCGAGATCAAACGACCCAAGGCCGAGTCGATCCGGCCCGATCCGGTACAGCAGGTCGACGGCCTTTGTGCCGCGAATCCCGAGGACGGTGACGCTGCCGTCGGGGCCGTAGCTCCGTCTTGCAACCAGCGGATCGGACGCCTGCACGCCGAGACGATGGCGGGCGTCCTCTTGGCTATCACAGGTGAGTAAGAGCACGCGCAGCCCGGCCCAGGCCAGTCGCTCAGCAATGGCGACGGTGAGCGCGGTCTTGCCGACGCCGCCCTTATAGGACGCAACGACGACGGTGGGGATAAGCGGCGTGAGCCGGGACGGCGGGTCTTGCGGAAGGCGAACGGAGCGGATCGGGGTCGCTGGCATGGCTGCACCTCTTGATATCGCGGTCTGTGAAAAGTAAGTCTGCCCACAAAATAAACGATGTCAATGACCCGATAATTGGGCCTTTATATCTGCATATTTAGGTGCCAAAACTGGAAGCGCCGCGAAGCGCGAACCGCGCACCGCTGCGCGATCCCTGCGCGCAGGCGTGACATCACAGCCTGCGCCCGGTGATATCGCGGCACCGTCGGTGATATCGCCGCGATATCACGGTGATGGCGTGCGCCACAGCCCGTGATATCGCGGCAACCTCACGCCACCCGGCCCGCGATATCGCCGCAATATCACCCCGTCGCCCACGGCGATATCACGGCGATGTTGTGCAACGGGCGCGTGATATCGCCGCGATATCACGCCCGCAGCGGTGCGCCCTGGTAGACCTCCTGCGTCCGGCCGCTGTCGCGCCTGGGCTGGGGCTGTCGTGCCCCACGCACTGCTCAGTCCGAGCAACCGCGGGCTGCCCGTGCTACGAATCTGCGACCGAGGGCACCGTGGCCAAGCGATCCAAACCCAAGTCAGAAGCCAGCCTGGCCTATGTAGAGCACGCGCTGGTTCGCACCACGCAGGACGAAAGCCCTGCCCAGGCGGAAGATCGCCTCTTTGAACGGGTCGTCTCCATCGTCGAAGGTGCGCGCTCTGTCGTCGATCGGACGGTCGATACGGCGGCTCTGCATGCCAACTGGCGCGTCGGGCGTGAGATCGTGATCGTCGAGCAAGCCGGTGAGGAGCGGGCGCGCTACGGCGAACAGGTCATGGCGCGGCTCTCCGAGCGACTGACGGCTCGACTCGGCCGCGGCTTCGGCATCGCCACGCTGCGCCGCATGCGTCAGCTCTACCTGACCTATCCGCAAGGCTCGACACTGGCATCCGATGCGACCCGCCCGCCAATTCGATCAGCACTGCTGATCGAATCTGCACCCACCCCAATTCGATCAGCAGTGCTGATCGAATCTTCGACAGCCCAGCCAGCCCTCTTCCCACCCCAGCTTGGCTGGACCCACTATCTGGTA
The DNA here is from genome assembly GCA_937952145.1 of uncultured Myxococcales bacterium. Taxonomy (GTDB): domain Bacteria; phylum Myxococcota_A; class Polyangia; order Palsa-1104; family JAEUJZ01; genus JAEUJZ01. The sequence goes on along the minus strand of CALFYE010000561.1, from coordinate 1,373 downwards.
CTCTTGCGCGTCAGCAATCCGACGGCACGTGCCTTCTACGAAGTCGAGGCCGCGCGCGAGGGCTGGGGGACGCGCGAGCTGGAACGCCAAATCGACGCACTCCTTTTTGAGCGCCTCGCCACCAACCGCGACCCCGCCGCAGTCCTGGCCGTCGCCCGCGCCGGTCGCCACGAGGCTGCCCCCGGCGACGTGCTCAAGAACCCCCTTGTGCTTGAGTTCCTGAACCTGCGCGAGCGCCCGTCCTGGCACGAGCGCGACCTGGAACAAGCCATCATCGACCGCCTCGAAGACTTCCTGCTGGAGCTGGGCCGCGGCTTCCTGTTCGCCGCCCGCCAGCGCCGCATCACCATCGACGGCGACCACTACTACGTCGATCTCGTCTTCTACAACCGACTCCTTCGCGCCTGGGTGCTGTTCGAGCTCAAACTCGGCAAGCTCACGCCGCAAGACCTCGGCCAGATGCGCCTGTACGTCAACTACTTCGACCGCTTCGAGCGCGCCGAGCACGAGGCCCCGACCATTGGCATCGTCCTCTGCTCCAGCAAGAACGACGCGATGGTGAAGATCGCGCTCCCCGACTGCGAGCAAGTGATGGCCGCCCGGTATCAAATGGTTCTGCCGACGGAGGAGGAGCTACGCGCCGAGCTTGCGAGAGAGCGAGCCGCCGCCGAACAACTCCTGTTACAGAACCAGTCTAAATAGCGGTTCCAGTTGGGGGATAGCGCATATCTGCGGTATCCGCATAATCTGAAAGACAGACTCCTGCGGCCCGTTGATTCCTATGTCCGCTCTGCACCGCAACGTCGTGAATCTGCGGCAAGATGGCTACTCAACCGGCCAGCGATGCGGCCCCACAGACACCGGAATCAGGAACCAGATGCCAGACTCCTGTGTGTCCACCCACATCATCTAGAGGCAATTTTACGCCGCGCCGATTAAGCTTTCTCGACGGGAGGCCAGGAATGAGAACACATGCCCATACAACGGTTCCCCAAACGGCCATCGGATACGTTCAAGTAAGCACACATGAGCAGGCCTCCGAGGGGGTGAGCCTGGACGCACAACGCGATAGGCTCAGAGCCTATTGCAAGCTCAATTCGATCAAGCTCATCGACATAAAAGCGGACGAGGGTTATTCGGGTAGCACTCTCGACCGACCAGGGTTGCAAGCGGCGCTACAGATGATCCGGCGCGGTCGCGCGAACACGCTGCTCGTCGCGAAGCTCGATCGCCTGTCTCGGTCGCTGCGCCATGTCGCTGGGCCGGATTGCTGATTTGGCCGCTCCCAGCATCGCCCAGATTGAGAACGGCGGTCAGGCTGGCGTCGATACGATCGAGCGCTTGGCCAAAGAACTGCGCCATCTGGCCGACGC
>CALFYE010000560.1 GCA_937952145.1 uncultured Myxococcales bacterium | reverse complement strand
GCCGTGACGCGCTGGGAGTTAGAAACGCAAGGCGGAGGGGCGTAACATGTCGAAATCTCAGCAAGTCCGAGCCGTCGGATATGTTCGTGTGAGTACTGAGCAGCAGGCACAGGAGGGCGTCAGCCTGGATGCGCAGAAGTTCCGCATCCAGGCGCACTGCACTGCCCTTGATATCAAGCTGGTCGAGATCATCGCGGACGAGGGCGTATCCGCGAAGTCGCTCGATCGAGCGGGTATTCAGAAGGCGCTGAAGATGCTGAGGCAGGACAAGGCTGACGCGCTCATCGTCATGAAGCTCGACCGCCTCACGCGCAGCGTCAAAGACCTTGGCCACTTGTGCGAGTCGTACTTTGGCGATGGTAAGGCGTGGTCGTTGATGTCGGTGAGTGATTCGATCGACACGCGCTCGGCGAGCGGGAAGCTGATCCTCAATGTCCTTACTTCCGTCGCCCAGTGGGAACGTGAGGCCATCGCCGACCGGGTGCGGGAAGCAATGCAGCACATGAAGGCACAGGGCGTGTACCTGGGCGCGGCTCCTTATGGCTGGAAGTACATCGATGAGTTAGACGAGCACGGCCGGCGTAAGCTCGTGGAGCGTCCCGAGGAGCAGGCAGGGATCAAGCGGATATGCGAGCTGTATGAAACGGATATGTACGTCTGGCAGATCTGCGAGCAACTTGATGCGGAGAAGGTGCCGCCGCGCGGGCCACACTGGCACCGCGCGACGGTCTATCGCGTGCTGCGGAGAGCGGGATACCAAGATCCAGAATGGAAGCCGAAAAAGTCAGAGCCCTCGCGACGGCAGCGAGAAGCACAGCGGCTGAAGGAAGTCGTGCGCGACAAGGCACAGGCAGCTGTTCGCGCGGCTGAGCTGCGTCGTCAAGGACTCAGCCTGCGGCAGATCGGCGAGCGGCTGCGCAGCGAGAACTTCCTGCCGCCGCGCGGCGAGGTCTGGCACGCGGCGTCGATACTTGATCTTCTACGAAGCTGCGCGCCGGCCCAATCGGTCAGCTCATAGCGCCTAAGCGTCTTGCCTGCACTCAAACAGCCTCCGCCTGCGCTCTAGAAAGGCATCCCCTCCACGCGCTTGATTGAGCAGTAGTCATCTCAGCATGTTGTCCGGAACTAGCTCTTGCTCCGTCGAGCGCAGTCCTGAAATTTGGACCGGGTCGTGACGGCTATTCTTAATCAAATCGCATAGTTACAAAATGCCTTTGACAAAAATTGTGACGGCTATTCCTATGATCAACGATGGCGCCAGAAAAATGCGCGATCTGCGCGATGCGGCTCCGACGGCACGATCGCTCTGATCGGCGGTACTGCAGCAGCACATGCCGCATGCGTGCGCTGCGCCAACGTCGAGGGCAGCATCCTGGTTGCCGACCGCGGGGGCGTCCTGCACGTCATCCGATCCCGGTGACGCTTAGCCGAGCGGCGCTGCGAAGGCTCGCAATAAGGAATCGCATGCGCGCCGAGCGCGCCGAGCTGACTGCCGCCGACTTGCAGCGGCGATTTGACGAGCAGGTCCGCGAGCTAGCCGAAGCACGAGCGCGAATCGCCGAGCTCGAACGGCTGCTGGCCGAGGCGCGTGGCGGGCTTGGAGAGCAAGAGCAGGACGGCGAACCCCCAGATAGCTCGCAGGCAGAAAGCGCAGGAGGCAATGGGCAGCCGCCAGGCGGGCAGGCCGGTGAACCGAGCGGAGGGCCGCCTCCGCGGCCACGACCAGCCAGTCCGCGGCCAGGCATCATGGAGGTGCGCAGGCAGCTTAGCCAGGCGCTTGCAGCTCATGCCGAGCTGCTGGCCTTGGTGGAGGAGCTTCGGCGGCAAATCGCCACGCTGGAGCGACGCTGCGCGGAGCTGGAGCAGCAGCTTCAGCGAGCGTTGTCTCTGGCCGCAGAAGCCGAGCCGAGGCCAGACGGCCAGCCTTGGGCTGCAGACGACGCCGCGCGCGTGCAGGCACGCGCGTCGATCCTGTTGACCGAGCTGGAACAGGTCCGTCGCGAGCGTGCCGAAATCGCAGAGCAGAGAGACCGGCTCTCGACCCGATTGACGAATCTGCTCATCCCAGACGGTGGCATCACCGCTGCGCCGTCGGCGGACTACAGCGCCGCCCGTACTGAGCTGTTTTCTCAGATCCGCTGCGAGCTACAGGTCAGAGATCGTTTTGCCGACTGGGAAAGCCTGCATCGCAGTCGGGAGAGTGAGCGACGACTCGACCCGACACGGACGCTGGATGAGCAAGCACTGGCAGCAACCCTCGCCGTGCGATGGCAGCTCATGGATCATGCGCCGCAGAGCTTCCGGCTTCGCCCTCGGTGGGCGGTAGAGGGACTTCTGCTCGACCCGGCGAGCGAGCAGTTCTTGATCCGACAATCGCGGGAGCGCGTAGCGTATCGAGAGAGGAGCATGGCGAGAGGTGCGGCTGCCGTGATGTGACAGCGTGCAATGCCGTGTGTAGCTGTGACCGAGTCACCGAAGAAGCCGAAGTCAATTACTCATCGGTGATATCGCTTTTCTTGGTGTGACGTGGCGGCTCATGTGCTTCGCGTCGTTGATCGCCCCGCCAGGGCGGCCACAGAACGCCTGGGTACGTTTGCGCCCCTTATCGCTGAAGGAAGGAAAGCGGTGGTCGTGTCTGCTTCTCGAAGAGCATCACAGCACGCAGATCGCGCATCATCCTTCGAAGCTGATTCCGTTCTTTAGCGCTGATGGAGATATTTGGCTCTGGCGGCAGCGGAAGGCTACGCAGCAGCGATTCCTGCCACGCGAACACATAGTGCAGATAAGACAACTTCTGCGGGTTGGCGAGCGCGCTTTGCATTCGCTGCCGCTCAGCAGCGGGCAGGAGCGGTGGTGGCGTCGGTAGACAGTCAAGCACCTCGATGCCGTACTTTCGCGCAAAGGCATGAATGAGCTTGCAGAGCATCATGAAGTGCTCGGGCACCATCCCCGTGAGGATGTCGTGGATTGTCTTCCGCTCCTCGTAGGAGAGCGAGGTGGGCGGCTGGGGCGGTAGAGGGGCGCCGCTGGCCTTGGCTTCAGATCGGTGTTCCTCGTAGAGGAGCTGGAGCATCCATTCTGGTTGTTGCACGAACCGGACGACCAAAAGGCTAGTCTCGACGGTCAGAGCCGACATGGTGGCGAGTACGGAGCGCCGCTCTTCAGGAATCTCAGCGACAAGCTGGGGTGGCAGCGATGCAAGCAGAGATGGCCGCGTATCAGCTCTCTTGGCAGAGGGCACGTCAGGAGGGGGCTGCGGATCTAGATCCTCGGGACGTATCTTAGCGGCGATCGCATTCACCAACTTGCTGAGCTCTTTGTCACGACTGCTCATCTTGGGTGGGAGCGGTATTTGAAGCTCGTCTGTATCAGACTCGTGTCGATTGTCGGGCACCGTCAGAGGCGGCGGAGGATGAGCCGATTCGGGCGGTGCCGTTGCCGTGCCTACACTCTGGGGCATCGGGTCTGAGGGCTCGGGAGTTTGTTCGCTGCCTGGATGGCGCAAAGCCTGCCGCAGAGGCCCGATGCAATAGCAAAGCCCGGGCACCGACTCGCCAGGTCGCATCGGGATGCGCTGGCCTTGTGCATCGATCCAGACAATCCGGTACCAGCGGCCTTCGCACAGGCGAATATCGTCGGGGTACTCAAAGGGCGTGAGCGCGTACCAACCCACCTCGCGCGATCGACATCGCTTCGGGACGAGCTTGGGGGGGGCACCATCGCGAGGGGCTGGCAATACGAGCCGATAGCCGATGGCCAGCTTGGGGGCCTGAGCGACGATCTGCTCGCGCATGTCCACGCGCGCCGTATCCGTTGCTCGCGGCCATGATGACAGGCAATACTTCTGAATCGCATCGACGATGTGCTCTGTGGCCGCAGAAATAAGCTGACTCCACTCCGCGGTGCTGGCTCTCGACGAGCGGCGCTGCCGCCGGGGTGCGGAACTGCCTGGGGCGGACCTTGTTCCGAGGGCCTGGCCGGCTGCTTGCTGTGACGTGGCACGTTGCTGCTTCCGTTCGCGATACAAGGTCGAGCGACACTTCGTGCTACACGTCTTCGCAGTAGCCTTACGCCCCGTCAGGGGATTGAGCTTGCAGACAGGACACAGCATCACACCACGGTAGCGCGAGCGGCGTGTAGGTGTGGCAGCGCATCGACCAGCGCGTCACAGAATGGGATTTGATTTTTTGTTCAGGCTGCGCTGCCGAGGGCTCCTCGGCAGCGCAGTGGAGAGGGGGCTGTCAGAAGGTGACTGGGGCGGACGGGGCCTCGAGCAGGTTCATTGCCTCGTCATGCGAAGCACAAGGCTGAAATTGCGTGCCGGGCAGCCCCGGCACCCAAGTGACGAGCTTCCACTCGACAGCCTTGGCTCCGTTGAACTTCACGACTTCCCGCACGCAGCGCATGAGGCGAGGCGCTTGCGGCTCAGCCGGCGGCTGTCCCTGCACCTTGACGAGACAGTCGACGGTGCGCAGCGCGAGCGGGACATATAGCCCCGGCGGGTCCGTGTGGAACCGCGCGAGCCAGTCCACCCACTGACACAGATCGGCTTCTGTCGTGACTCCGTCCGCGATGAGAGGCGACGAAGGAGCCGGCGCGGGCCTCACTGGCTTCTCTCAGTGGCCTCGCTTAGCGAGTGCGGCATTGGACTTCGACTGTTGCTTACGGACGACTTTTGAACGCGAAGATGGCATGATGCCTCCCGGTGCGCCGAGGTGTTTACCCACCAAGGCGTGCTACGGAGCCGGCGGGGTGCCACCCGTCGTGCTCCGGTCTATGCAAAACCCTCTTCATCGAGGGTGGCAGCTCAGCCTGGTGTGATGCGGACCTCCTTGCCGTCGGCACCCGCGGCATCGCGGCAAGATCCGAGCGGCGAAATGCTCCATAGCATCACTTGCAATTCATATCAAGAAAACAAGTCAATTGGTGATGTTAGATTGATGTGAACTTGAGCCTTCGGTTCCTCACCTGTTATGTCCTGCCTGTGGTTCGAGGACGCCGAAATCCCGCCTACTACGCCTTGCCTGACCGGCTGCGCCGCGCTCGCCGAAAAAACGACCTCGGCATGTCTGCCGCATCTCTGACTTCAGGCATGTCCACCGGAACTGCCTTCTTGATCGAGCGACGGCAGACCCTGCCGCGCATCGATACGATCGAGCGATTCGCGGCCGCGCTCGGCGTCTCGCCAAGCTGGCTCGCCTACGGCGACGGGCCCGAAGATGCGATCCCCGCCGAGTCGGCCGCCACCACGATCGGCCGACGGCTTGCGGAGGTCCGCCAGCAGCGGGGCCTGAGCAGGCAAGCACTCGGCGACGCGGCTGGTCTTACGGGACAGACCGTCGCCAACATTGAGGTCCACGGGATGCTCCCGCGGGTGGATACCGTCGAGATGTTGGCGAAGACATTGGATGTGTCGCCGAGCTGGCTGGCGTTTGGATGCAGCCCACAGCCATCAGCGCCTGACCAGGGTCAAGCGAGCTAAACTACTTGGGTAACCAATCCGCCTTGTGATACGCTGACCCGTCGGACGACTCTTCGCGGCCAGCGGGTGGGTAGCCGACTACAGCGCGAGGCGGTGACTATGGGACTCTTTGAAGACCTTCGCAATCTTTCTGAACAAATCAAGAAGCGCCAAGCGCACGTCAAGGGCGAGGAAGCCACGAAACAGGCACTGGTTCTTCCGTTTCTGCAAGTTCTTGGTTTCGATATTTATGATCCCACCGAGGTTAAGCCGGAATATGTGGCTGATTTTGCAAAAAAGAAGTCGAGTGGTCAATTTGAGAAAATCGATTACTCTATTTATATAAAAAGTGAGCCATCCATTTTCGTCGAATGTAAGGCTGTCGATGTTGCAGTCGAAGACCACGATGGACAGCTCGCTCGCTACTTCAATTCTACGCCATCGGTGAAGCTGGCCGTCCTCACCAATGGGCTTCAGTATCGATTCTTCACGGACCTGCGTGCCACAAATATCATGGACCCGACTCCGTTTCTGGAGTTCAACGTACTGCGGGTTACTGAGCGTGAAGCGGATCTCATAAAGCCGTTTACAAAAGAGAACTTCAACTCATCCATAATCCAGCGCCATGCTGAAGAAGTCATTTCGCTGGAGAAGGTTACCGCACTTGTGAATGAGTTATTGCGGAATCCGTCCGAGAATTTTATTCGCTTTATCCTCAGCGAACTAGAGCTTGTCGGCGGACGAGTGACGGCCAGTGTCGTGAGCCGCTTTGAGCCCATCATCAAAAAGTCTATCCAAACGGCGCTCCTCGGGATGATGACCAAGTCGATCCAGCAGGAGATCGCGCCAGCAACAGCCCCACCGGCAACAGCCCCACCGGCGCCCGAGCCGCTGCCAGTACGCCCTGCCGATAAAGTGGCGCCCGCAGCGCCGGCCGAGCCAGTACCCCAGCGTGCGATACCTTCCAAGCCTGTTTCTAGCCAGCCAGTCGAGCCCAGCCCCGTCGCGAAAGACGGGGCGATTGTCACGACCGAGGAAGAACTCGAAGTTTTTCGAGTCGTGTGCGCGATTTGCGCCGAGTCGTCTGCCAAGGTGCCAGTCAAGTACAAGGACAGTACGAACTTCTTCGCGATCAATCTGGGGCCGGTGCGCACTTGGTTCCTGCGCCTCTTTGCTGGCAGCAGGAGAAAGTCGTTGATGGTGCGATTGCCGGCAGTTCAAGCCGAGCCGCTGGCGCGCAGTGTTCAAGTCGAGCCTGTACCCGAGAATCCCGACAAGTGCCGCGTTTACTTCTCGTCTGTGGCGGATGTGGAGAAGTTGCGGCCACTGATCTTGCGTGCCTACGAGGACGCGGTTCGTCGGCAGGCATCCGGCGGCGCTGATGGCGATGAGTTGGCCGAATGAGCTGCTGAGGAATGCTGTAAGCGGCGGATGACGGCGGCGCCGCCCCGCACAAGCTCAACTCGCATGGCGCAATCGGGGAGCTTGGCTATTATGCCCGGCCATGCCCGTACTGTCCGCCCATTCGCCGCCTGACTATCGCGCCTTCCTCGAAGACCTCAAAGCTCGCGTCCGCGCCGCTCAACTCCGCGCCGTGCTCTCGGTCAACCGCGAGCTGGTGCTGCTCTACTGGAGCATCGGTCGCGATATCTTGGCCCGCCAAAAGGATGCTGGCTGGGGGGCCAAGGTCATCGATCTGCTCGCGTCGGACCTCGCGCGCGCGTTTCCCACTCTTCGCGGCTTCTCAGCTCGCAACCTCAAGTATATGCGCGCCTTCGCATTGGCGTGGCCCGACGAGGTAATTGTGCAGCAGCTTGCTGCACAATTGCCGTGGTTCCATAACTGCGTGCTCTTGGACAAGGTAAAGACCCCCGCTGAGCGACTGGCCTATGCCGCTGCAGCCGTCGAGCATGGCTGGTCTCGCGGAATCCTTGTCATTCAGATCGAGAGTGGGTATCTCAAACGTCGAGGCGCTGCGGTCCACAACTTCCCGGCGACGCTGCCGCCGCCGCAGTCGGATCTGGCCGCGCAGGCGCTCAAGGACCCGTATATGTTCGATTTCCTTGAGCTAACTGGCGACGTAGCCGAGCGCCGGCTGGAGCGCTCCCTCGTCGAGCACATCCGCTCGTTCCTGCTGGAGCTGGGGGTTGGGTTCGCCTTCGTCGGCCACCAGGTCCATCTTGAGGTCGCCGGCAAGGACTTCTACCTCGACATGCTCTTTTATCACACGCGGCTTCATTGCTACATCGTCGTGGAGCTAAAAGCCGTGGCGTTCGAGCCCGAGTTCGCCGGCAAGATGCAGTTCTATCTGTCCGCTGTCGATGATCTGATCCGCAATCCGGAGAAGGACGGCCCGACGATTGGCTTGCTCTTGTGCAAAGACAAGGATCGCGTCCTCGTCGAGTACACCCTACGTCAGAGCCCGCGACCGATCGGGGTCGCCAACTACCAGCTCACCCGAGCGCTGCCCGAAGAATTGGCAAAAAACCTGCCAACCGTCGATGCGCTAGAAGCAGAGCTCAGCCAGGACGGCTTGCGCATAAACAACGAGCCTGAATCGGCCGGCGCCCCTGGAGTATAGGCATACAAGCATGACCCTGATTAGCGAATATGCGCCGACCGATTGCAGCCCAGACCGCGCATCATCTGCCTATCGACGACCTCCGCATCGTTGTAGGAGGCTGCCGAGCTAGCCACGCATGCAGCCAGCCTACCCGTCATGTCGCACCCCCACCGCGCAGTGGATAACCCTGCGCACCTACAGCCGATCCAACACCCCACCGCCTCCACTTACAACACCACCACCGACGACAAAAATGAGTAATTGACACCTTCCCTTCCGTCTCCCTTTCCAGCAGCCTGACTACCTCTTCACTTCGGCCGACCTCGCCGAGCATTGAGGTGCTAAGTAGCGCCAGCTCGTCGGCTGAGAGTCGATGCAGGGGGAGCAGGTGTGCCCCGGGAAGCTCGTCGGCGAGGGTGGGCCGCTCGTCTTGGCGATAGGTGCCCACGACGAGCAGCGGGTGGTGCGCCAGGGGGCGTACCAGGCGCTGCAGCACGGCCAGGCTGGCGGGATCGGCCCAGTGTAGATCTTCCAAGAGCAGAACCAGCGGCTCCCGTTGCGACAAGAGCAGCTTCTCCACCGCTAGCAGAAAGCGCGTTTGCGCGTTCTGCGGATCGAGCGCCGGCGGTTCTGGAACCAAACGGCCGAGCAGGGCCGGCATGTCCGGCACCACGGCGCCCAGCACCCCGGCGTCGAGGTCATCGAGTACGGCGTCAAGGCACAGCGGTCGTAACACCCCGAGCCATACCTGATAGGCGGCGCCGCCTGCACTTATCGCCTGACCGCGCACCACGCGCACTCCGCGGACCAGCGCCAGCGTCCGCAGCTCATCGAGAAGTCGCGACTTACCGACGCCACTTTCGCCGCCGATGAGCCACACTGCGCCTTTTCCCGCGGCTGCCTCATCGAGCGCTCGGCGCAGGGTGGCGAGCTCCGTTTCACGCGCGACGAATGACGCGGCTTGGAGGAAGCTGTTGCGGATCTCCGTGGTCTCAACTGGCGGCGGAAGACCCGCGGCGAGGGCCAGATCCTGACAAAACTCACTGGCGCTGGCGTACCGCTCGCTGGGAATCCGGCACAGGGCACGACGCAGCACCGCGGCCAGCGCAGCGTCAAGCCTCATGTCCTCGGAAAAAATCGGACTCGGACCCAGGAACTCTTGAAGCAGCGCCGCAGTCGGCAGCGTCCCAAGCGGGTGCGAGCCAGCCAGGATCTCGTGCGCGATGACGCCCACGGCAAACAAGTCCGCCGCTTCGCTGGCCGAAGCCCCGAGCAGAATCTCCGGGGCGATATAGCCCAGGGTTCCGGCGACCTCGGCGCGCTGCGCCGAACGCCCCTGCGAAAACAGCGCCAGTCCGAAGTCGAGCAGCTTCACCTGCGGGCCCCCCGGCCCCGGAATCACGAGGATGTTTCCGGGCTTGAGATCCCGATGCAACACGCCGCGCCGGTGCAGATAGGTCAGTGCTTGCAGGAGCTGGAGCAAGAAGCCGACTCGTACCGGGAAAGCCTGGCCGCGGGACGCCTGGTCAAGCGGTACCGCATCCACCAAGAGCTCCATCGTGAAGTAGGGCTGGTGGCTCGGGTCAAAGCCGTAATCGAGCACGCTGACGATGTGCGGATAACGTAAGCCGGCCAAGGCGCGGAATTCCTGGGTCAGGCAAAGGCGCAGCGCCTCTGTCTCGGCGCTCGGCTTGGCCGCAAAATAGACCTCCGCTGTGGGCTCCTGCTGAGTGGCGTCCGCGGCCGGACTGGCAACCGTTTCGCACGCCGCAAGATTCGCCGCCCGGACACTCTGGAGTAGCCGCGGACTGGGTCCCGTTGCGGCGCAAGTGTCATCATCGGCCGGGGTCTGGGCATAAGGAACATGCGTTGCGGCAAACCCCAGCTTGTTATCCCTGTTGCCGCCCGCCAGGGTCAGAGCACGCGGCGAAGCCCGGAGCGGCATACTGACCCGCTTGAGTGCGACGAGCTGATCGGTCAGGCGATCGTGGGCGCGGAACACCTCGCCCATGCCGCCTTTGCCGATCCGTTCGAGAAGCCGATAGCGGGGATGCGGCGACATGTCAGATTCCCGGCCCGCGCTATCGCTATTTTTAATCGCGGCGGTCTGCATAACCGTTGTCGTACGACTAAGCCGCATGCCCACGCCGATTGGACTGCCGGGTAGGCAATACTCTGCCATGACCAAATTCTCCTTGGTTTATGTAGGTGGGCGGTGTAAAGTCAGAGAGCTATTGGTACTGGCTGCGCCCCCTATTAGGCAGCAGGCATCCATGCTATCTAGTAAGGCGAAAGTGAGACGCAAAAGCTATCAGCGCAGTTGATTATTTTTTTCGATCGCAAAAGGCCTACCGTGCCGCCGCGGTAGACGATTTCCCCACTGTCATTGAGATGCGCTGGCCGGCGGGCTTTGGAACTTCGACCCGGTCTATAGCCAGATGCCCACGACACCCGAAGTAACGGAGCTGCTAAAGGCCTGGTGCGCCGGCGATCAGCAGGCACTCGATCGCCTCTCGGTTGCCGTGCACGCCGAGCT
>CALFYE010000559.1 GCA_937952145.1 uncultured Myxococcales bacterium | reverse complement strand
CCGGCACATCGAATGCGGGTGCGTACTGAAAGCCGATCAAAGAGATGGCCGCGACCCCAACGGGATAAGCCCACGCTCTGGTCTGGAGTTTGACGACTGCCGGCTGCCCGCCTCGCAGATTCTGGGCGAGGTCCACAGGGGTTTCGAGGTCGCCAATTCCTGGCTCGGCGCCACGCGGCTGCAGGTGCTGGATATTTACGGTGGGCGCGGCGGCCATGGCATCGGCCACGACCATGCCCTCCAGTGCCTTGTACAGGGGAGCGGTGCGGATCTGCTGGAAGGCGCTGAAGGCGACGAACAGGCCGACACCCACCGTGAACCAGCCGACGGTCGCCCCGCCTCGGCTGAGGTCGCGGAGTCCCCACGTCGCCAGGCCCATGCCGGCGACGATGCCCGCTTCTTCGACAATGCCAGTAAACATAGGCTCATGGTGCAGCTTTCCGCGCGCTGCTGGCAAGTTTGCAAAGCACCTCAGCCCGCAACTTTGGCAGTTAGTAGCAAATCTGCCCCCAGCTTGTGCCATTCTACTTCCTGCAGCTGCACCACCTCACTCAGGTTTTTCGCCCCTTCACCCGCGACGCCTTTGCGGGCCGCGCTCCCGCCGAGAATTTTTGGAGCGTAAAAAAACGCTACTCGCTGGGCTAAACCTTCAAAGAGAAACGAGGCATTCACTTCACCGCCACCTTCCACCAGCAGGGTCGTCACGTTTTCTGCGCCCAACTTCTTCATTAACCAGTGCAAATCAATTCGCGATTTCTTGTCAGGGGCAACAAGCACGGAAGCTTTCTTGCGTAGCGCATTCACCCGTGTCTTCGGCGCCCGGCGCGTCACGACAATTGTGGTCAACGCCGCGTGTTCATCGCGGACTACTTTGGCTGTCAGCGGGGTGCGGGCTTGGGAATCCAACACGATTCGGCGTAAGCGCGGGATTGGGTTTTTGGATTTTGAGCTTTGAACTGGTCGCCACGTCAGTGATGGGTCATCTGCCAAAATGGTGTTTACTCCCACAAGGATGGCATCGCTGCCTTGCCGCAAACGCATGCCATAGGCGCGAGCTGGTTCGCCAGTAATCCACTTCGATTCGCCTTTGGCGGTGGCGATTTTACCATCGAGCGTCATCGCCGCTTTGACAGTGACGAACGGCCGGCGAGTGACAATCCAATGATTGAAAGCCGCATTCAGTCGTGAGCACTCGGCTGCCAAAATGCCGGGGGTGACTTTGATTCCCGCGCGTTTCAGGATTTCAAGACCTTTTCCGGCGTGCGAGGGATTCGGGTCGGTGGCGCCCACGACCACAGCCTTGATGCCTGATGTCTTGATGGCGTCAGTGCACGGTGGTGTGCGTCCGTGGGTGCAACACGGCTCCAGGGTCACGTAGAGTGTAGCGCCTTGCACGGAGTGTCCGCGACGCTCCGCGTCCAACAACGCCTCAATTTCTGCGTGGGGGCTGCCGGCTTTTCGATGCCAGCCGCGTCCGATGATTTTTCCGCCTTTGACCAAAACCGCGCCGACCATGGGGTTTGGCGACGTCGCTCCGTAGGCGTTCTGGGCGAGGCGCAGCGCGAGGCGCATGAATTTGGTTTCCGCAGTCACAGCAGTCACAAGGCAAATCGTGCGCGAAGCTAGTCCGAATGGCAGTGTGAAATCGAGGGAGAAGTTTCTCGCTGCCGGCACAGCAAGATTGCCTCAGCGTCCCGGTTTGCTTAGGTTTGGTGTCCGGTGACAAAGACTAAAAACCCTGCCGACCCCTTGAAGGTCGGGCTGATTTCGCTCGGCTGCGCCAAAAATCTGGTGGACGCCGAAATCATGCTCGGCTCGCTGCTCAAAGGCGGTGTCGAAATCACGAACGATGCAGCCCAGGCCGACGTGATGATTGTGAACACGTGTTCTTTCATTGATTCGGCCCAGGAGGAAAGCGTGGACACCATCCTCGAATCTTCTGAAGTTCGCGAAGCTCGGAATCGCGGCCAAGGACTGGTCGTCTCCGGTTGTTTGTCCCAGCGGTTTCGCGAGGAGTTGCCCAAGCTGTTTCCCGAGGTGGACGCGTTCATGGGCATTGATCAAGTGGCGCAGGTTGGCGAGATCATCGAGCAGGCCTACTTCGACGCGGCCGGGCAGCCGGTCCAGACCAGCGAGGGCTTCTCGATCGTTCGGCTGAAGGTTGACGACCGCGGCAACCGCAGCGAGCGGGTGTTCCTAGATGGCAGCGGCCAGCCGGTGCTGAACAAGCTGGGGATTGCCATGTCGCGCTCGACGTTTGATGCGCGAGGCAACGAGACCGAAATTGCTTATTTTGGAATCAACGGCCAGCCGGTCTATCATCGAGATGGCTATAGCATAATACGGTGGCGATTCGACGATCACGGCAATATAATTGAACAGCTGACGCTGGGTACCGATGGCGCACCAGTCGCCGATAGCAAGGGGGTCACGCAAGTTCAGGCAAAATATGACCGCTGGGGGAATCGTATTGAAGTGGCCTGTTTTGATGCTAACCGCAAGCTGATCGCGGACAAAGCCGGAGGCGCGATTTTCATAACCAAGTTTGACGATCGCGGAAATAAGACAGAAGAACGATTCTTCGATGCCAATCAACGACCGCAGAGAACGAAGTCTGGCCATACCGTGATTCGCTGGAAATACGACGAACGCGATAACGAAATATCCGAGAATTATTTTGATGAAGAAGGCGACCCGATGTCGTCGCGAAATGGCGCGGCCAGTGTGCGCTCGCGCTACGACGCTCGCGGCAATGTGCTCGAATGGCTGTATCTCGATCTTAAAGGTCAGCCGGTCGTCCTCGATGGCTGGAATTCGGCGGTGCGCTGGAAGTACGACGAGCGCGACCACAAGATCGAGCAAGCCCTCGTCGACGGCCGTGGGCAGCCGGTGTTTCCCAAGCAGGGCCCGAGCATCATCCGCTATCAGCGCGACCCGCAGGGCGATGTGATCGAGGAGTCCTACTACGACGTCGGCGGCACGCGGACCCTGGTCGATGGGGTGGCCAGCCGGCGCTTCAAGTACGACGCCCGCGGCAACCGCCTGGAAGAGCAGTGTCTCGGCAAGAACGACAAGCCGGCGACGAGCAGCGACGGTTACGTCCTCCGCCGCTCCCGTTACGACGCCCGCGATAACGAGATCGAGCAGGCGGTGTTCGATGCAGATGAGCGCCCGGTGATGCACAAAGAAGGCTACGCCAGCCTGCGCTGGAAGCATGACGACCACGATCGACGCATCGAGCAGATCTCGCTGAGCATCGGCGGCAAGCCGCTGCGGCAGAGCGATGGCGCCGCCATCCTGCGGCAGACCTACGACGAGCGCGGCCGGCTCGCCGAGGTCCGCTTCTTCGACGAGAACGATCGCCCCACCAAGGTCAAAAACGGCTACGCCACGCTCCGCGTGAAGTACGACGAGCGCGGCAACCGCATCGAGCACGCCTTCTTCGATATCGAGGGCAAGCCGACGCTGCACAGCGAAGGCTATGCCCGCCTGCTGCGGAAATACGACGCGCGCGGCAACCGCATCGAGCAGTCCTACCTGGACGGAAGCGGCCTGCCAGTCGCCGATGAGAACGGCTATGCCACCCTGCGCTGGCAGCTGAATGAATTCGGCGACGTGATCCAGGAAGCCTACTTCGGTCTCGACGGCAAGCCGGTCCGCGGGCCCGAAGGCTACGCCAGCCTGCGCAAGGGCTATGACGCTCGCGGGCGCGCGACCCAGCTCGTCTTTTACGACGTCGGCGGCCGCCCGGTGCGCACCAGCGAGGGTCATGCCAGCGTGCGCTGGCGCTACGACGCCCGCGGCAATGCCGTACAGCAGGCCTTCTTCGACGCCAGCGGCCAGCCCATCCTCGGCAAAGACGGCTACGCCGTGGTGCAGCTAACCTTCAACGAGCGCGGTGAGCGAACCGGCGTCGCCTTCTTCGACACCGCGGGCCAGCCGCTCTCGCAGGACGACCTGGAAGCGAATCAGCTGAGCTGGAAGGTGGCCAACACCCAGCTTGGGCGCTCGCCAATCGGTGGCAAGTGACATCGGTGCGCAGTCCTTTGCACCAGCCTCCCAGTCGCCCCGACCCGCTACGCCCCAGTGTCGAAGCCGACCGGCCCGAGACCCCCCGGCGCGCCGCGCTGCCGTTCCCCTGCGACCGCGTAGCCTTTCTGATTGAGTCCGCGCTATCGGAGGAGGCGTGCCGGGCGCAGCGGCAGCGCGCGACGGGGCTGGGGTTTCTCGCGACCGCAACGGACTATCCGCCCTCGTATCGCAGCAACGATCGCCGGGTCTGCGACGATGCTGAGCTGGCGCAGGCTCTGTTTGCCGAGCTGGGCGAATTTTTGCCCGCGCAGCTGACGACCTCTGACGGTGCGACCTTTCGGCTCTGCGGCCTCAACTCGCGCTTTCGCTTCTGTCGTTACCGACATGGGCAGGGCTTTCGCATCCATCAGGACGGGGCGCACTGCGAGGGCGATGATAAGCAGTCGCTGCTTACCCTGCAGGTCTATCTCGACGATGACCCGGCACGAGTCGAGGGGAAGACGCGCTTTTACGACGCGCGAGGCGGTGCGCTGCTGGGCGGCGTGGTGCCGCGACTGGGACGCGCCATCGTCTTTGATCACCGCTTGTGGCACGACGGCGAACCCGTGACCGCAGGCGAAAAACACGTGCTGCGCACCGACGTCATGTATGCCCGCCTGCCGCGCGAGCCTGCCCAGCCACCATCGGGGATAGATCGCGAATCAGCGGCTGGGACGCCCTGGCTGGGCGGACACCAGGGCTATGTCTTTGCGCTCGCCGCGCTGCCGGGCGGTGACCTGGTCAGCGGCTCGCGCGATCGCAGCGTGCGCGTAACCTGCCCCAAAAGCGGCGCCGTTCGTGCCGTCTTCCGGGGTCACCTGGGCTCGGTCAGTAGCCTGCTCCCGCTGTCGCCTTCCCCGTCGCAGGCGCCGCGCATGATCGTAAGCGGCGGTCGCGATCATCTTGTGCGCCTCAACGATCTGCACAGCGGCGTCTCGCTCACCGCGGCCAAGCTTCCCGGTGCCGTGCTGAGCCTCGCTGACTGTGCCCCCGACACCATCGCCGTCGGCTGCGGGGATGGCGCCATCTGGCTGTTTCCCCGCGCCCCCTGGGCCAGCGCTGCCCTCGCTGCGGACGGCCTCGGCAGCACTGGACCCGAGGTGACCCCTCTCTGCCTGCCGCAGTCTGGTGGCTGGGTGTGGGCCCTTCTGCCGCTACCCGGCGGTCGGCTCCTCTCCGCCAGCGAAGACGGCAACCTGCGCCTGTGGGATCTCCACCGGCGAGCGCCCCTTGCGCAGTGGCCGCTCGGGCATGGTCCGCTGCACGCCCTCGCCGCCCTGCACTCCAGCACGAAAGAAGGCCTGCACATCCTCGTCGGCTGCGCTGATGGCCACCTCGTCTGGCTCGACGCAACCGAGCCCGGCGCCCCGCCGATCCTCCGCGCCTCGCAGCCCCTGCACCACGGCGAGATCTACGCCCTCTGCCCGCTCGCTCCCGATGGCATCGCCTCCGCCGGCGAAGACGGCCGCATCGTCATCTCGCAGCTTCGCGACGGCGCCCTGTTCCCCCTCCGAAGCCCTGCAACCACCCGCCCCTCTCCCTTCCTGCGCTGCCTCGCGCTGCTTGGGGACGGCACCCTTTCCGCCGGCGGTTACGGCAACGACATCCTGCTCCATTCCCTAACCAGCCTGTCTCTGCTGCGGCCGTAGAAGGGGTGTGCGGGCGAGTCCCCCAACTTGCTCGCTGCGATCGGTTAGGGCACCGCCCCGTCACTAGGTTTGTCGCCCGGTTCGGGCGCTGCGGTGGGCGCGGCGTCCAGCTTGAAGGTGTTCCCGACAAGCTGGATGCCGTTGCGCTGGCAGACGTAGATCAGGTAGTTGCGGCCGGCGCCGTCGACGTGGGCGTAGGCTTCGCGGACCCCCTTGAGATCTTTTTTGCTGCAGGCCGAGGAGCCCATAATGCGATAGGCCCGGATTGGGCTGTTTTTGATTGCTAATTTGGCGCGGTCGATGGCTTTGTTGTAATTGCCGTTTACGTATTCGGTCTGGGCTTGGCTTAATATCGAATCGGCGTTGGCTAGCTCGTCCGAGAGTTTTTGCTGTCCGTGTAAGGAACAGATGCTGCGGAGGTATTCGCGGCCGCTGCTGCTTAGCTGGCCGTAGGCCGATAGGACCCCCGGCTCGTCGCGCCCGATGCAGGCGATGGTGCCCAGGATGCGCCAGGATCGCTCGGGCGACAGCGTGCGCCCGGCGAGGGCCGCGTCGCGGGCGGCCTGATAGTTGTGCGCGAAGAGGTCAGACTCGGCGCGATCGAGCGCGGCCTCGACCTGTCGCAGGCGCAGCGCTTCCTGCTTTTCGGGAGGGTTGACCCTTGAGCCTCCGGCGGGGTCGGCGGCGGGTTTGTCGGGGCAGGGGCGCTGGCGGATAGCGACCGAGCGCGCGTGGGTGGGCTCGATGCGCAGCACGGCTTGTAGCTCGCGCTCAAAGTCGGCGCACTTCCCAAGCTGACGGAAGCTCTCGGCTTTGCGGAGATGGATATCGGCATAAATTGGAAAAATTTGATTATAAGCCCCGCGGGTCATGGGGTAAAATACGGAATCTTTGGGCAGGTCATGATACGCAGCTAGGGCCTGCTCGTATTCACCACCAACCGCGGCGGCGGCGAAGCTTTCGTAGCTGAGCTGATTTTGAATCTCGCGGATGGCCTGCGTCTTGAAATAGGTGACCGTTGCGCGCTCTCCGCTGGGCAGCGTCCCGTCGCGCAGCAGCAGGTCGGCTTGCTGGATGGCGGCGGCAAACTGCCGCCTCTCCAGATTCTGACGGATGGCCTGCTGCGCCGCCGAGTAGTCGGGGGCTGGTTCGTGCCGTGCGGGCGGGGGCGGCTTGGTGATCCAGGGCCGCGGCTCCGCCTGCTGCAGCGCATAGATCCCGACGATGAGCGCCGCCACCAGCAGGACCACCCCCGCGCCAATCAGCCCCCGCCGCACCGGCGTGAACGCGGACGAGGTACCGACCGGCCGCACGCTGGGCAAGGTCACCGAGGCGCTGCGATCGATCGAAAGCGGGTTCAGCGCCGCCGCCAGCCGGGCACAGAACTCGTCGGCGGTGCGCGGGCGGTCCTCGGGATCGGGGGCGGTGGTCTGTCGCAGGAGGACGCGTACCGGCTCGGGGCAGTCCAGCTGATCAATAACCAGCAGACGTCGGTCCAGCACATCGCGTGACAGGTTGCGGCCCAGCACGACGAAGACCGTCGTCATGCCCAGGGCATAAACATCAGCGCGCTGATCGATGCGGCTGGCATCTGCCATCTCTTCTGGCGCTGAAAACAGGAAGGTGCCCATCGCGCCGGTCCGCGTGCCGCCCGTCGTGTCCGCCGCCCACACCAGGTCAAAATCAGTCAGCCGCGCCATGCCATGGCCGTCGAGCAGGATGTTCTGCGGCTTGATGTCGCGGTGCACGATGCCGCGGCTGTGCGCGTAGCTCAGCGCTTGGCCGACCTGCAGCAGGGCCGATAGGGCCGCCATGCGATCGATCTTGTTCTTGGTCACGGCGCGGAACAGGTCGCCGCCCGCCATCAGCTCCATCACGAAGTAGTGGAAGCCGTTGTGCTCGGCCGGCCCGTCGAGGACGCGGACGATATGCGGGTGCTCTAGCTGCAGCATCTCGCGCGCGCCGCGCTCGAAGCGCTCGACGCGGCTGCCCTCGCTGCCTTGGTCGCCGTGTAGGATCTTGACCGCCACTGAGCGATTGTTGCGACGGTCAAAGGCCTTCCACACCTTGGCGAAGCCGCCGCTGCCGATGACTTCGATCAGGCGGTAGCGATCGCCCAAGACCTCGCCCTCGGCAAGCTGTGAGCCCTGGCGCTGCTCGCGCTTGAGGCGAACGATTTGCTTGTCGACCTCCAGCGTCGCTTGTCCGGCCTGCAGTCTCTCCTCGCGATCGAGGTACAGCGACTCCAGCTTGCTCCACAAATGGCGCGCCTTGCGCTCGGCGTCGCTGCGCGGCTGGGCCAGCAGCTGATCGATGGTGGAAAGGGCGCTGCTGTCTTTTTGGAAGTGCTGCCGCAGCGCCGCCACCAATTCGGTCGGCGTCGCTAGCTTGAGCAGCAGGTTGGCCTTTTCCAGCCGATCCATGCCCGCCGCGAAGCGCTGACTTACACGGTCGAAGTAATCGACGCAGAAGGCGTTGAAGTCGGCATCGGTCGGCAAGAGCGCCTGAAGCAGACGCCGGACCACCGCGCGATCGGGAAGCTCGTCGGAACCCGACGGGGCACCGCTAGGACCTGGCGAGGGAACAGAGTCGGGCACTTTCGATCATTATCGCAACCACGCCGGCTCCCCGGCGGGAAAAACCGCGCATGGTGAGCGCTCTTCTGCCCGATCTGCTAGGTCCGTCGCACAAAGGCGCCGCGATGGCCGCAGGCGATGATCTGTCGCAGAAAGGCTTCGGTCATGCCCGGCAGCGCCGCAGCCAGGGCCAGCTCCGACGGGGCATCGGTCGCGGAGAGGAGCGTGTTGTCGGTGCAGACGCAGGCCGCGACGCCGTGTGTGAGCCAGCGGGGCAGAGGATGGGCACTTAGGGCAGCAATCGCACCGGTGTGCAGGTTGCTGGTCAGGCAGGCTTCGATCAGCACACGGCGCTTGAGCACCTTGTCCAGCACCAGCGGGCTGTCGAGCAGCGTCGTGCCATGCCCGATGCGCTGCGCCTGCAGCAGGTCGATAGCCTCGGCAATCTCTTGCGCGGGGCGACCTTCGCCAGCGTGCACCGTGCGGCCGAGTCCCAGATCCGCGGCGCGGGCAAAAGCCGGTGCGTAGTCGGTTAGGCCAAAGACCGACGTCGGCCCCGGTCCCCCTGCCAGGTCGATGCCAACCACACCGGGCCGGCTGGCTGCCGCCTCGACCAGCGACGACAGCACGCCCGGCGGCTCGCCGTACAGACCACACAGAATCAGCCCCGCCCGTCCGTCGAGCCCAGCCAGCGCCGCGTCGATAATCGCCTCGATCCCGGCCCCCACGTGAAGCTGCGGCGCAAAGCGAATCTCCAGCGTTGTCACCCCCTCGGCCGCCGCGTCCTCGCACAGCTCGGAAGCGACCCGCGTGACGCTCGCCGGATCGCGCAGCAGCGACAGCGTAAACGCAAAGCGCGACAGAGCCGCCGAGAGTCCCATCCCCGGCGCAAACGCCAGATCCGCTGGCACCGCAACCCCCCGCGCCGCCGCCAGCTCAGCGACGGTCGATGGCCGCAGCGAGCCATCGAGGTGGCGATGCAGATCCGCAAGCCCCAGCTCGGCGGCCAGAGACGGGGTCAGCCCCGACAGGGACGACGACGGAGACGACGACGGGGACGACGACGGGGACGACGACGGAGACGACGACGAGTGCATGGCGAGAGTCTTACCCCCGCCCGGCCCGACATGGAAAGCGCAGTCCGCGGTAGCACCGGGGAAGCGGCTATGGCCGCAGGCTCCCGATGCGCCATCCGCAGCGGTCCCCCGTCGCAGCGGCCGCACCGGACCCACCACCTCGCGGTCCCTATCGGCTGGCTTGGGCCAGGTTGCTGCGCCGCGGTTTGCCCATTCCTTCGTCTTGTGCGCTTTAACTAACGAAAACTAATCTGATATTGCGGTACTTGCCAATGAAATGGCCGGTTGCTCTATCCTATATGCGGCTATGGGCAGTCGGTGAGCACCGACGAGAGCTAGTGGATGACGACCCAATTTTGCTGGTTACGGGCAGACTGGCAAACGGATTGTTCTGCTTGCCACGCTTGCTCGTTTTAGTCGCAAGGAAATAACATGATGACCCGACGCTGGTTGATGGATATTTGCTACCTGGGCCTATGCTGTTCTTTTGCACACTGCAGCAGCTCATCGACGGAGCCAGGTCCTGATAACTCGCCACCGACTGAGATGGCTTCGGGGTTCACTGCTGTACAGATGGGTGTCAATGTCGCGCTGAGTTGGACCAATCCAAGTAGTGATGTCAAATTCGATCATGTGGTGATTGTGCGCAAACTCGGCGGAGCCTCAGCTGATATAGAGTTCTCTGTATTGGCCAAAGTGTCAGGATTTCCACCGGCATCGTACTTTATGCCTGGACTGATTCGATAATTTAGCGCTTTCCGATAAGCTGCTCCGCTGGCCAGCCATTTTGTATATTCGCCATCAATATACGGAAAGTCTGACCACATGACACCGCCTGACGCCACCAGGACGCGGTTAGCATTGGTCGATATAATGCTGTTGCCGACGCCGCCGTTCAAGCGATTATAGATGAGCTCAGGGGAAAACTTGTTCGTGTTGTCAGTCGTCGATGTGATATCCTAACCACGCTCACGCGCAGTCAGATAGCTCATCGTGTAATACGTGGTTGCCCAGCTGATGCAAGATGGCGAAATAGCCCCCTGACTGCGGATCGGCGGAAAGCTTGGCAGCTGGCAGACCGTCAATCGGAACCCCAGCGCCAAGCCGGAACGCAGCCAACGAGCCGCATCGTTGTCTTAGAAGGTGTTTACAAATTAAGCTGCGCATGGCCTCAACGCGATGTGCTGCA
>CALFYE010000558.1 GCA_937952145.1 uncultured Myxococcales bacterium | reverse complement strand
CCAGTACTCGCCCAGTTCGCGCAGGCGCTCGCGCGGGTTGGCGACCTCGGTGTTCGCGGGCGAGAGCTCGTTCACGCGCTTGAGCGCCGTGAGCCAGCCATGCTCTTCGAACGCGATTAGGTCCGGCAGGATCTGCCGCCGGCGGGCGCCGTCGGCGCCGGTCGCGCCCTTGCCCGGGGCGGTGTCGGCGGTCTTCTGCAGGTCCGCGTGCCGGGCCCCGAAGGTGAACTCGCCGAGGTGGTCAAGCCATGAACCAACGCGAACGAACACTAGCTGTGGCCGTCGTGACGATCGGTGCGCTCTACGGCGGATACCAGATGTACGGCAAGTACACCAAAGCGCTGCACTCACGCCAGATTGAGCTGGAAGCCGCTCAGAAGAAGTTCGACGAAGCCAATCGGAAACTGACGGAAGGTCGCCGGGCCGTCAAACAACTGCAAGCCGCGCAAGCACGCGCGCTGCCGGCTCGTCGCCCGGGCGATCGACGGACGGGCGTCAGCGGGGCGCTGCCGGTGGCGGTGCCGGCACGGCGCGCCGGGAGGCGCGCCGTGCGGCCCGGACCCCGGGGCGGCTGGCCCCGATGCAATATTGCATAGCTCCGGCGCGCGGTCGATAGGAGCCGCTAAGAGCTTGCGCCGCGGCTAGGTCTTCGTGTACTGTATACAGTATGCAATCAGATGCGATCCAGCGCGGCAATATCAGCGAGGCAGCGCGACGGGCTCAGCTCGATCGCATGCATCTATACAAGCTGATCACGCAGCACCGCTTGAATCAGCCGGAATAGCCGGCTGCCGCTTAGCGACGCAGCAAGGGCAGGATGATGTGCTCGCCGAAGCGGCTGACGACAAAGGTCATGGTCGGGAAGAGCAGGGCACCAAATAGCCGCCCCAGCGCCCGCATCGGCAGCACTTCTTCGCTGGCGTCACGCAAGAGGTCGTGCAGCTCTTTGACGCGCTTGAATTCTTTGTACTGATCTTCGCTGAGCGAGACCGGGTTTTCGAGGAGCTCACTCAGCCGCTGCTGTAGCGGCCGCAGCTGGTTTTCTTTCGCGGCGTGCACGATCGACTTGATGGCCAGCCGGGGGAGCAAGAGCGCGGCGAACGCCGAGATGTAGGCGCTCGCCAGCAAGAGCAGGCCGACGCGGTTGAGAAAGATCGGTCGATCCTCGACGAGGATGACGAAACCGATGATGATGCCGGTGGTGATCAGGCTGACCACGCCCACCAGCTGACTGGTGCCGCGCAGCGAGCGCCGCAGGGCCACCGTGTCGATCGGGCTCGGACGATAGAGCGCGTACTGACAGCCGGGCAGCAGCCGCGACTGGATGGCCAAGACGATCACCGAGTAGACGATCTCGCCGACTTGATACATCAGCATCATGGTGATCGTCGCTGTGCCCCAGGTCATCGGCCGCTCACCGTAGTAGACCTCGATGAAATAGAGGTAGACGTGGATGAGGAAGCTGAACAGCGCCGCGAGGGGCATGGCGCGGCGCAGGCGGAACCAGCGCTTCTCGAACGCCAGCAAGCGACGAGCACCGGCGGCATCAACGATGTTGCGATGCAGCGTCAGGAAAGCGTCGATGGCGTAGACCAGCGGTCCATGGCCCCACAGGCCCAGCACGGCAAAGCCGCAGATGACCGCTGTCCATTCTGGGATCGGATTGTCGCGCCACTCGCCCAACGCCAGGCTGACCAGGGACGCCGGCAGGCCGATGAGGAGCATGGCCAGGACCAGGGCGACGAGGCGAGCCCAGCGTGAGCTTGGGTCGATGCGAAGCAGACGCAGAGAGAAGAACACTACGCGATACAGGAACACGTAGTTTTCGACGGAGCGATGGTGGGTGCAGAGCTCGTTAATGAGCCGTGCAACCTCAGAGTCAGCCTGGGCGGCGGAAGCCACCGGGACGGCCTCGGTGGTCTGTTCACCGTCGGTAAAGGACGTGGCGAGGTCGGGACCCAGGGGGCCGGCCGGAGGATGGTTCTGCACACCTACATCGTATCGCGAATGCCCCCCGCCGAGGATTGCCAGCGAGCCCAACGTGTGCGAAACCGTCGCTATCTACCATGAAGCCATCTCCTATTTTGCGACCGCTGCGCTTTGCCCTGGTCGGCTGTGGCCGCATCGCTCCCAGTCATATCGAAGCGCTGGCTCGCCATCGCGAGCACGCCGAGCTTGTCGCGGTCTGCGACACCGATCCCAAGGCTCTCGCCGTGGCCGAGGCACGTACGTCGGCACCGGGCTATAGCTCGTTGGATCAGCTGCTGGCGGCGTGTGACTGCGACGTCGTTGTCTTGGCCACGCCGAGTGGTCTGCACGCCTCGCAGGCGATCCGCGCCGCGGAAGCGGGTCGGCATGTGGTGACCGAAAAGCCGATGGCCACCCGCTGGCAGGACGGTCTGCGCATGGTCGAGGCCTTGGACCGCGCTGGGCGCTACCTGTTTGTGGTGAAGCAGAATCGCCTGAACCCGACGGTACAGCTGCTAAAGCAGGCCTTTTTGCAGAAGCGCTTTGGGCGCATCTACATGGCGGTCTGCAACGTGCTGTGGACGCGGCCCCAGGACTACTACGACAGCGCGGCCTGGCGAGGCACATGGGAGTTTGACGGCGGGGCATTTATGAACCAAGCCAGTCACTACGTCGACCTCCTCGACTGGCTCCTCGGTCCCGTCGAGAGTGTGAACGCCCAGACGGCAACCCTGGCCCGCAACATCGAAGTCGAGGACAGCGGGGTTGTGTCCATCCGCTGGCGCAACGGAGCGATCGGCTCGATGAACGTGACGATGCTGACCTATCCCAAAAACCTCGAAGGTTCGCTGACCGTGCTCGGTGAGCGCGGTACCGTTCGCCTAGGCGGCGTGGCGCTCAACCGCGTCGAGCACTGGGCCTTTGCCGATGCTCACCCTGATGACGAGCTGGTTACTTCGGCTAGCTATCAGACGAGCTCGGTCTATGGCCTGGGCCACGGCCTGTACTACGGCAACGTCATCCAGACGCTGCGCGGTGATGCGGCGCCGCTGACCGACGGCCGCGAGGGCCTGAGGTCCCTGGAGCTCTTGATCGCGATCTATCTGTCGGCTCGCGATGGCAAGCGCGTCAGCCTGCCGCTTTCTTTGTAGGGGATGCCGCCGCGGCCGAGATCCTGCGCGGCATGGTGTGGTCGGCGAGGGAGGAGGCTACTGCAGGGTGGCGGTACCGGCTCGGCCACCGCTAACGGCGACGACGCTGATCTCCCAGGGACTCTGCCGCTCGGTGAGGGCTCCCGCGGGGCCGATCAGGAAGGCGCCGACGCCGGTTTGGCCGTTGGTGGTCAGGAAGCGGCTGAGCAAGCTGCTGGGGAAGGTGCCGTTTCCGCGCGGTCCATCGAACAGACACTCCAGCGTGATGCTGCGGTTGTTGTCCGGGCTCTGCACCAGCTCAGCCGCGACCTTGGTGCCGGTGGGCAGCGCCGTCCAGGTCATCTGGTAGTCCTGCGACTTCGGCAGCGTGAGCGTGATCGATGCACGGTTGCCGTCGGGATTGGTGAGCGCGAAGGTGCCGGGCGGCGTGGTCGGCGTGATCGAAGTCGAGAAGGCCGGCACCATGGCCCCCGCTCCACTTATCGTCAGCAGCTGGCCGCTGGGGAACACGTTCGCCGTCGAGTGCACAAACGGATCGTAGCTGCCGTCGGTACGCGGGGTCAGCGTGATGTTCTGGGTGCCGCCGGTGATGTTGATCATGCCGGCATTCGGCGCGGTGAAGCTGGTGCCTTCACACATGTACAGCGTGCACTCGCCCTGGACTTGGCGCTGACAGGCTGCGCCCTGCTGGGTCGGGTCCATGAACAGCGCCGTCGCGCCAGAGCTATTCAGCGTAAAGGTGCCGTTCGAGTAGGTGGTGCTGAAGGCCCGCAGCAGGCCGTAGCGCGCCGGGGTCGTCATGTCGGGCGATGGCGTCGAGCTCATGTCGACGACATCGTTGGTGGTCATGGTGGGGCCCGGGCAGCCGGTGGCCGCGCTGACGAGACCGCACAGCGCAAAGACAACAGGCAGCCGCGACTGCAGCGAAGGACGGGCCGGGGTTGCGGTGCTTAAGCTCGGGTTTTGCATGGCTACATCTCCAAGGCGAAGGGGAGGTTGAGCAGGGACGCTAACAAGCTGAGCATCGACCGCGCTCCCTGCGGCTGCGCGGCCACGGTTCGCCGGCTATGGCAAAGGCGGCGTGTGTAGATAGCGATACTGGGTGCCGGTGTTGACCTCCGAGCCGGACCACGGCGTGGGCACGTAAGGAAACTGCGTCGAAAACGGCTTGTCGTTGTTATCGACGGCATCGCCCAGCGTGCTGGCCGCGGCCACCCCACGCAGTGCACCTCCCAGGATGCGTTCAGCGATATCGACGACGTCGTCTTGCAGGCGCCGTCCATTGGGAAAGCCGACGCTGGTGTCGGCGGTACCGGCGGCCACACCAAGCGCACCCAGGCGATTGCTGCTGAAGTCGGCCGGGGCGGGCAGCGAGGTGTCGATGCGCAGCACGTCGGCGGCTGCCAACGAATACGTCTTGCCGCGGAATGGCTGAAGGGGGGTGCCGGGGCCGCCTGGCTCGACCTGAAAGCGCAGCAGGTCAGCCAGGTCGGTGCGTCCTGCTGCGGGTACGGCCAGCCCGTAGAAGCGCCCCAGCAGGCTAGCGATCTCTGGATTGCTGAGCGCCGTCGATCCACGTGGCGAGCCAAAGAACACCGCGTCCTGGGCCGGAGCCATCGAGTTGTAGTAGTCCTTGCTCGCGAGCGGCATCAGCAGCTCATTGATGAGCGGCAGACCCAGACGCGAGATCTGCACCCACGGGCCGGTCGCGTCTTGAGGGCTGACCTGTTCCGCAGCAATGAGCGGCGGGACGCGGCGAATGGTGACCCGCGGGCGACTGGCGGTCGTCCAGATCCCCAGGACGACATCGCGCCCCGTGCTCGCGGCGTTGGTACGCAAGAGCTGGATCACTGGGATCTGCAGAGCAATCGTGTGCACGTTGTAGCCCGCGACGTAGTCGACGCCACGCACGGCGCCTCCGCCACCGCAGCCGGCCGCTGCGTTGGGTGTGGCTTGGCAGCGGACACGCAGTAGATCAAACAGGCTGCCGAGGTCGGCATAGAACGGATCGTCGCGCTGGCCGACAAACACGCGGCCGTTGGTACTGACGTTGCCGCCCAGCGGATAGACCGTGGTCTGGGCCAGCGCCTCATATGCCGACGCCGAGCCCAGCGTATAGCTGCCGGCGTAGACCGGTGGGGTGAGCTGATCACGCAGCAGCACCGTGGTACTGCCGTTGCGCTCGACCCGCGTCACGCTGTAGCGCTGGCGCACTTGCAGCGCCGCCGCATCGCTGGCGGTTACCTGATCGCTCGCTAGAAGTCCACTGTCCCGCTTCAGATATTCGGTGCGGAAGCGGAACTGGTAGGTGATGTCTTCGATGGCATCGCCTGTGTTGTCGATCTTGATCTCGTAGAGCACGCCGTCGGAAAATCGTGGCCAGTTGGGTCCGCCCCCCGGCTCTTGCAGTGGCCAGTAGTTGGCGATGATGACCAGGCTGGCCGGGGCAATCCCAAGGTCGGTAGCAGCAAGCGGAGTGCGGAAAGCATAGAGGTCCGTTGCATCGGCGGCTGGATCCTCAGCGATGAGGGGAGCGTCCCGATGGCTCGACGCCTGCGCTCCCGAGCTAAGGCCTAGCCACGGCACGAGCAGCGCCCCGCATACGCAAAAGAGGCGCTGGCGCTTTGCCTGCTTGCTTGAGTTGTGAGGGCGCTCGGTCATGTGTATCTGCTTTGCTGCGGTGCTCTGGCAGTGCATCGCGATGGAAGTCAGGAAACTCGACCCGGTGGCTATGGCGAAAGCAGCAGCACTGCGCCGTCAACACCTGCCCCAGGAGGCGGAGTAGTCGCGGAGCCTGAGTTCGGCACGACTGCATCGATGGCGACCCAGCGATCGACCGCCTGGGCTCGCGACAGACTGGTGGCATCGGTGAGCGCAGGCAGCACCACGTCCTGCAGCGCCCCGTTTGGAGAAATCCGCCGCAGCCAGGGTTCGGTACCTGTGGCGATCGTCGTGGTGAACAGCAGGTCGGCGCTGCCGTGTCCAGCCGCGCTTAGACCGTTGGGGTATGTCAGGGCCAGTGGCTGCTTGTTGATCTGCAGCAGCCGATCGCCGCGGCTGACGAAGATCGCACCGCCCTGACCTTGGGCGCCTTGAGCATCGGCTACGTACAGAGTGTTGTCGCTCGAAAGGGCCAGCCCGATCGGCTGCGATAGCGGGGTGCCGTGATACAGCAACACGGCATCGCCTCCTGACAGCGGCACCTGCCAGAGCATGGCTTCGCCCCCCGCACTCGGGAGGGCGCGTCCGGTGATGTACAGCGACCGCTGGTCTGCGGTGAGCGCTCCGGCCGTCGGGTAGGTGGGCGCGGCTGTGCCACCCAAGCGAGCCAACGCCCCGCCGACGGGCCCCGCAAAAACCGCACCGCTTGGCGACTCGCCCCCGGCGTCGCCGTAGTCGACGATGGCTAGCTGCGACTCATCGGCGCTGACCAGGATGGCAACGGGAAACGACAGGGTGAGCGCGCTAGTCACGACCCCAGGCGGCGTCCCCACCGGCCCCCGGTAGATCTGGTAGAGCCCCGCATCGTCCATGGCTACGAGATACAGCGTCTGGCCGTCTGCCGAGAGTGTCGCGACCGCTGGATGATGCACCTGCAGAAGCTGTGCGCTCTGGGTCGGGACCTCGGCTCCCCCGCTTGGCTGCCCAGGCGACTCGGCCGTGCGGCAACCGGGCGCAAGCACCAAGCTGCAGGCCATCGCAAGCAGGGAAGACCGTCCCCGTACCACCCATGTCTGCTGCGGACACATGACTGCGATGTGACTATGTAATCAGAACTTCCCGTCAGCTACCAGGCCTTCTTCGCCGCAAATCCGGCGTCGATTGCGGCCAGAGACGCACTCGCGCGGCACGCTTCGTCTGGTCACAGCGAACGCGTGCTAGCCGCCCGCGGCAGCGGGCGAGGTCAGCTGATTAGGTGAGGAGGAGAGGCGGAAGGAGAGGGGTGAAGCGAGCGAGCGCTAGTTACTCGACATCGACCGAGGTGTCGCCGTCGTAGCTAGCCGCGGTAGGCGGACGGGTCCCCGCGCAGCGGAAGTTCACGACCTTGCCAGTTGGTGCAGGCTGGTTGCCCTTGCGCCAAACGCCGGCCACCGCGGTATCGGGGCAGCGACCGGCCGTGCTGGTGACGGCGCAGTAGCAGTCCGCGGCTTCGGGAGTGCAGGCCGTGACGATGTTCGGGTTGCTGATGATTGGCTCGGCTTCCTTCGCCCAGGCATTGCAGCAGGTCGCGCTGCACTGCGGCAGGTAGGTATCCGGCAGCGAGTCCGGCTGGTTGGCATCAACGAAGCCCACCAAGCAGGCCGGCTGACCATTCTGGACCAGCGGCTTGACTGCCAAGCAGTCACCCTTGACCGCCTTGACCACCTTGTCGGCGATCGAGTCGAGCGCCTTGCCGTAGTTCGCGGCGTCGCAGATGCTCTGCTCGACGTAGACCGAGGGATCAAACTTGCGGATGAACGACGACAGGCGCAGCTGAGCCTGACCGAAGAAGCCCTTGGTGCTGGTCGTCAGCTTCATCATCGGATCGGGATCGTAGCAAGCGGCCTTCGTCTTCTCACCACGGTTGAGGACGTTGGTCGAGAAGTCGTTGCTGACGCCATCAACCTCGTAGCGACCATCACCCGTGCCGCCGCGAGCCTGGAAGTCCTGAATCGACGGCGTCCAGATGCCGGCGAGGATCAGCTTCTCCTTCGGGCGCAGGGCCGAGAGGAACTTGACGTACTTATCGACCGGCTCAAGGAAGTTGCCAGCCCGCTCCTTGCAGTTGTGCTTCAGGCCCGGCGTGTTGAGCGGCTCGTCGCACTGCAGCGACTTGGCGATGCAGCGATAGTCGAGGTTGTAGCACTT
This sequence comes from uncultured Myxococcales bacterium, assembly GCA_937952145.1. Lineage (GTDB taxonomy): Bacteria > Myxococcota_A > Polyangia > Palsa-1104 > JAEUJZ01 > JAEUJZ01. The sequence goes on along the minus strand of CALFYE010000558.1, from coordinate 12,898 downwards.
GTAGTCGGGGTCGGGGTTCGACGTGCCACAGTTGGTCGCTGCGGGATCGAGGTACTGGCGCTGCGCAAGCTGCACCGAGCAGTCGTCTTCGTCGGTGATGAAGATGACCGCGAGGACCGAGTTGTCGCGCAAGAAGCCCTTGTTCTCGGTCAGGTGACCATCGAGGGCGCGCTTGACCGACTCGAGCGGCGACTCGACACCGCAGCCATAGTCACCCACCAGGCCGATGCACTGGAAGGCGCGCTGGGCGATCTCGCTAGCCGTGAGGGCGCCGGGGTTGGTCGGCGTGACGTTGACCGAGGTGCCATCCTTGGCAATCCACAGGTCGCGCGGCACGAAGGACGGATCCTGGCACAGACCGGTCGTCGTGGCCTTGCAGGCCAGGGCGAACTCGGTGTTCTGGTCGGAGGCGGGGATGCGGCTGGAACAGGGCTTGTTCTGCAGCAGGCCGTCGTCACCTTTTGCCGTGTTGCAGCGGACTTCCGTCGATCCGGGGAACGTCGTCTTGCCAGGCGGCAGGGTTCCTACGTCAGAGGTGATGACGCCGATGTGATAGTTCGCCTTGGTGGCGTCGATCTTCTGCATGAAGGTCGGAATCGCGGTGGCGATCGCCTTCTGCTTCGGGCTCATCGAGGTCGAGTTGTCGACCAAGAACAGGATGTCGATGTCCTTGGTGAGCTTGGTATCGACGACGTCAGCGCTCATGACCTTGAAACAGGCGTTGAGCGCCGCCGTCCGCTCGGCATCGGTGGCACCGGGTGGAATCGGGCAAGGCTGGCTTAGGTCAGGCGCCGTACAGGCGGCAAGACCGCTGAGCATCCCCAGGCTAAGACCAAGACCAGCTAATGAATGGGACAACAGACGACGACTCATCTGAAACTCCTTTTTAGGAAACTAGGCAGACCTGGAAGGCTCCTTTTCCCCACATCCCCAAGTGCCGCTTCTAGAGCCAGAACAGTGTCTGCAGCACATGCCTACCCGGCCGCATTGTACTGCAAACCTTACAAACGAAGGAAACCCAAAATTTCTACACGATCAGGGGTATTTAGACGGCGACATTTAGGAAGTTCGTTACCGACGGTGAGAAATGAACTTCAGCGGACCACATAGGAGTGTCGTGTCCCACTCTTGGAACATCCCTCTGGCCGCTGTTCTTAGGGTCTTTAGGCCGGTGTGGGAGGGAAATTAGGAATCTGCCTAGACTGTGATGGCAGGTCCTTCGTCTTATGATGGGAACTGCGCAGACGGGCGCAGCGCAGCCCAGGTCTGCGCAACCGCCAAAGGCTAGGAGTCTCAACCCAATAGCCGCCGGCGACCAACTGCCGGAAGCCCCAGACAGGTACCGTCACGCGGGGCCGTGACATCGATAAGGAGCGAGATCGGTGATGTGGAGCAATCGAGCAGTCTCTCGGTGGTTGTTGACGGCGTCCGTCGCTCTCGGTCTGGCATTGCCGCTGGGGTCGGCGCTCGCCGGCAGTTACACGCTGCAGGGCAATGAGCTAAAGCTTCCGGGCCCAGTTCAGTTCGAGACGGCAAGCGACAAGCTGCGCCCAGAAAGCGATGCGGCCCTGGAGGTTGTCGCCGGCTATCTGAAGGAAAAATCCTACGTCTCGCTGCTGCGCATCGAGGCGCACTCCGACAACCAAGGCAACGCCGCCCAGAATCAGAGCCTCAGCGAAAAACGCGCACTCAGCGTTGGGCGCTGGCTGGTCGCACACGGTGTGGAGTGCAAGCGTCTGTTGGCGGTGGGTTTCGGCGGTACCAAGCCGATTGCCGATAACAGCACGGCGGAGGGGCGAGCCCAGAATCGACGCATCAGCTTCATCAATGCCGCGCTGCGGGGGCGCGCCATCGGCGGCATGCCCGAAGATGGCGGCGGGCACGTGGCGGGCGATCTTTGCAAGTAGTTGGCTGACGGCGCTGGGGCAGTCGCCTAGCTCAGCGCCGGGCGCAGCGGCGCTGTGCCGACGTTGCTGGCGAGAAGCGTCCGACGGCAGGGCCGCAGCCTGGAGACTGGCAGGGAGAGGCGCCAAGCCGCTGGCGGTGCATGTAAATCGCTATCCCCCCGTATCGTTATGCGATTATAATTACAAGATTGATTGGGGGTGAAAACGTAGATGAGTAGCTTTCTTCCCATCGAACGTATCGGCCTGAGCTTGGCTTTTCTGACTGCTGCTACTTTGTTGAGTGATTCACTTCCCAATGCCGAAGCGCGCCATCGCATGCGGCGCGAGCGTGAGAAATATGAATGCCGGCCTTCGCAGGAAGCCGCCAATACTGACCTAGAGAAAGCGCGACGACTCTGGGAAAGTGGAATGATTTACTATGATACAAAGGATTACCAGAAAGCGAAAAGTGAATTTCAAAACGCATATGATATTTCTCATTTACCGGACTTTCTGATTAATCTGGCCCAGACCAGTGCCAAGCTCGACCAGCCGGGTGATGCGCTTAAGTATCTTGAAACTTATGTCCAAGAATGTCCGGGGGCGCCGGACGCGCCACTTGCTCGGCAGCGGATCGAAGATTTGCGAATTGCCCAGGCCATCAAGGAAGGTGAGAAGCCACCACCCGCCCCCGTGCGTCTGCCGCCGAAGCCGGCGCTGGCGCTGATGGGTAGTGGAGCCGTCCTGCTGATCGTTGGTGCCGGTCTGGGCGGCGCGGCAATCGCGGCGGGGAAACAGGTGGGGAACCCGGCCAACCACAACATGGTGTTCAACATCGACTTGCAGAACGCTGAGCGTCGCGGCAAGGCCCTAGAGGGGGCGGCGATTGCCTTCGATGTCCTGGGGGCGCTGGCGCTGGTAAGCGGTGCGGCCTGGACCGCCTCCTGGCTTTATGAGCAAAAGACTGGGCTGTCGTTGGCTCTATCGCCACGCCTGGGGGGATTTGCCTTATCAGGGAGCTTCCAATGATCAGATACCTGGGGCAGGTAGGGGTTGCGCTTTCGCTGGTATTGATGGGGGCAACGAGCTGCTATACGCCGGATCTTACAAAAGAAATCTACCTCTGTGATCGTGGAAAATGCCCAGAAGACTTCTATTGTATAGATAATAAGTACTGCACGAAGAAACTCGATGAGTGTGTGGTTGGCGGAGTGCAGATTAGTGATACAGCGACCGCCTGTGTCGGACGCACCGACGTTAATAACGCGAATAGCGCCTGCGCCGGGGGGGCGACGGTCAGTAAGTGCGATATGCAGATGTTTGAAAAGAACCTCTGCACGGGCATCAACATCTGCTCGTACTGCTGCCGGTAGCGCGCGACAGGACTGCCCTTGCGGTCTGTGGGGTGGCGGGCGGTGTGGGCTGCAGCTGCGGCAGTCGTCGAAAGCACCGCAAGAGGCTGTTGGCGCTGGCCCGTCTCGCGATACGATAGCAGCTACTCATGCACATCCCTCGACGCGCCGGCAAGATAGCCGCCGCTTGCGTGACTACTGCGTTGCTCTCGGCTGGTGGCTGTGCCCACTCGCCGCGTCCGGTTGCCCCGGTGAGCACTCTCGCTCCGCCGGTTTCTCCGCCGGTTTCTCCGCCGGCGGCTGCGCCGAACTTGGCGGCTGGACTGCAACCCCTGCCGGCTCTCGCCAGCGAGGAAGAGGCGGATCGCACGCGGGTTGAGCTCGACAGCTTGAGCTCCGATCAGCCGCGCTGGGCTCAGCTGAGGCTGCAGCTGCTGCGTTACTACGTCTCGGCGGCCGAGAGCGCCGTTGAGCAGAGCCAGCTTGAAGAGGCCTTTGCGCTGTTCGGCAGCGCGCTGCGTCTGTTCGAAGCCAATGAGCTGCAGGCCAAGGCGGTGCTGATCCCGCCCGAGCTGCTGGCGCTGGCCGCCAAGCTAGATCGCCAATACAGCAAGCGCGGGGCGCATCCCCAGGTGGTGACCGCGCTGATGGTGCAGCTGTCGGCGCAGCCGGGCGACGAGGGGCTACGGCAGCGCCTGAGTCAGATCCAGCAATGGGTGGCTCACTCTGACGACGGCATGCGCAACTTGATGCGCACGCGGAGTGGCTCGCTACCGGACCTGCTTTCGGCGCCACCACCGACGCTGGAGTCGGATCTAGAGCAGGCGTATCGCCTCTGGCCAGCGCGCGTCGTGCGCGATGAGCTGCTACCGCTGTATCGCGGCGAAGCCCACCTGCTGGCCACGGGCGGCAAGAAGTCATCGCGTGATTTTTTGCAGTCGCTTTCGGCAACGCTGCGGCGCAAGGGCTTGACCAACAGTCCGGCCTTCAAGGTGGGGCGTGCCTTCCTGCGTGCCTCGCTAGCAGGGGAGGGTGTAGCGGCGATCAAGCAGCTAGGGCAGGGGGCCCGCCTATCAGGCGAAGAAGCGCGCCTGCTGATGACGCTTGAAGAAACGCTGGCGACCGCACCTGGGGCTGCCGATGAAGGGGACCGCTTGCTGCCGGCGGTCAAGCTGGCCACGACCTTGGCGCAGAATCCCGAGGATGCCGAGGTCAGCTTGCAGATCTGTCGCGATGTCGCGGCGCGCTCGCCGAAGCTCTTGCAGGCCCAGCTTTGCGTCGGAGAGCTCGCGGTTGCACTGGAGCGAAAGGGCTTGGCCTTGCACGCCTTTGAGCGGGCCCGAGGGCTGGCTCCCGGCGAGCGGCCGGTGTGGGAGATGCTCGGACGGCTTTATCTCGATCGCCTGGGCGATCTGCTGGTGGAAGAGCGAACCTCGGAGCTTGAGGCCGAGCTGAAGAAGATCGAGACCTTCTATGAGGGGATGCGGCAGCAGTTTCCGCAGCAGCCACCGACGACAGGGGTGGCACTAGCTTTGGCCGAGGTCGGTCGCGGCTATTACAACGCCGGTCGTTTGACGGATGCCGTTCGCTATCTCGAGCGCTCAAATGCCGTGGAAGCGAACGCGGTCGCGCTGGAACAGCTTGGCGTGCTGCAGCTACGTCGGGGAGAGACGGGCGCAGCGGCGGCGACGCTGGAGCGGGCCCGGGCGGTCTTTCTGGCCAACAGTCACGGCGATCCTCAAGTGAAGGTGCTTTACTCTGCTCGTCTCGGGCGACTGATTGCCGAGGCGCTGGATGGCCAGCCCGACGGCGCGAGCAAAGCCAAAGAGACGCGCGAGCGGGCACTGCGGCAGTTTGCGACACTGCTCGACAACGGCACGCTAAGCGGCGATCGGGCGGCGGATGCCGAGGTCGAGCGCGGCAAGCTGTACTACCAGATGGCCGAGCGGGATCAGGCTATGGCAGCTTTCCGGCGGGCGGCCGATCTGGGGCGAGGCGACCCGGAGTCTCGTTCGCCCGGTCATGCCTTCATCGACATGCTGGCCTTCCTGGTTCCGCGCGGCGAGCTGGACGAAGCCGTGAGCATGTATCACCGCGCACTGGGCGTGCGGCTGCCTCAGAACATGAAGGTCTACTGTTCGCTGTGGATCACTGATCTGCTGCAGCGGGCAGGGCAGGCGGCGGATCCTCTGGCGCAGGCATTTCTGCAGTCGGTGCAGGGCAGCAAGTGGCACGCTGACCTGGCGCGTTGGGCCACTGGCGCGCTCAGCGAAGAGATCCTTTTGCAGCACGCCGACAGCACAGGCCGCCAGGCCGAGGCCCGGTTCTACATCGGCATGGAGCGGCTGCGTCGCGGCGACAAGGCCGGCGCGCTGGAGCAGTGGCGCAAGGTGGTCGAGACGCAGATGCTCGGATACTTCGAGCACGAGATGGCGCGGGAATATCTGCGACTGCAGGGGGCACCCACCTCGCCGCAGATGCCGCGGAGTGTGCCCGCCGGCAAGCCGCGTCCGGCGCCCCCACCCGGCAGCATCTAGGTCAACCGTTCGACCGAGGTGCTCGCTTGGCTGGGGCCTCGTCGGCGTCTTCGCTATCGCCTGCCGCCGCCAGCTGGCGCAGCCACTTGACGCCGTCGCTGCGTTTCTCCGCTTGGCGGTACAAATCGATGTACGCAGCCAGGTCGCCATCGACGAGAGCCAAGAGGCGCTGCTGCAAGTCAGACGAGCGATGGTAGACGCTAAACGACAGCAGGACGGCGTTGTTTAGCGGCCCCTCGGCGAGCCGGCGATAACGGGGGCCCGTCGGGAAGGCGGCGCGATAGCTGGCCTGCAGCTTGGTAAATAGTTCGCTGCGACGGCGCTCGATCTCGGGCACTGGCCAGTGCTCGCGATTCGCCTGCTCGTAGTAGGCCGCAGCTTCTTTGAGCGCCGGCTCAAGCCAGGCCGAAAAGGCGCGGTGGCGTTCCTCCTCCGCCTGGGCAAGCTGATGCACCATGGCACTCTGCGCTGCCGAGCCGCGCTGCCGGAAAAACTGCGCCGCTCCTTCGACGCCGACCAGGGTGGCATAGCTCTCGTTGAGCTCAGACGCTGAGCGTAGGTAGGCCGTCGAGTGCGCCATCTCGTGCAGGATGACCTCGACAGTCTGCACTTCTCCTTCGGGCCCGGGATGGTCGAGCATCGATGCGTAGATGGGTGAGATCAGGTAGCCGAGCGTCGAGTAGGCGCCAACCGGGCGGACATAGACGTCGTAGCCGCGGGCTTCCAGCTTGCGAGCTTGCTGCTGCGCGTCGCGGCGCTCAAAGAAGCCCAGGTAGGGCACCGCCCCAACGAGGGGAAAGCGCCAGCGCAGAATCCGCCAGGCGCTACGGGGGGCGGCCGTTAGGTTGTAGGCGACGGGGCCACCGGTATCGACGAAGCGCTTGAACTCGGCGCCCCCGCGCAGGCCGAGGACCTCGATGCCGAACTGCCGGGCCTCCAAGGCTAGCTGCAGGCGCTCGCGAAGTGCGGGTGGTGTGGCCGGATCGGCAAGCACGTCATCGACATGGCGGCGAATGCGCAAAAGGTGAAACTGCCCCAGGGCCTGCTGGCCCAGGTAGCGGGCAGAAAAGCAGCCCGACTCGGCCACAAGCGGCAGGAGCGCCAGCCAAGCCCAGCTCCGACGCAGAAGTGACGCACCTCGCGGTACCGCGGCTAGCCTCGACTCCAGGCGATCCGCAGCCGTTATCCCATCCCCCATTACGTCGCAGACTCCTCGCTATGTAGCTGTTCACGCAAGCGCTCGGCGGTATGCGCAAATTCGTCGATCAGTCGATCAATGCTGGCGTCGCGCTGTGGGCGATCAATTCCGCCCCCGAGCCAGTCCTCTTGCAGCCTCTGCCAGCGTGCCTTGGTCTGGGCTAGTTCCCGCTGATACGACTCATATCTGCGTCGTAGGGGGGCCCGGCCCAGCAGGTAGGTCGTGGCATTGGTGGTCAGCGCCAAGGCCAGCCCGGCCGGTCCCAAACGCAGCATGCTCACCGACAGACCCAGCCAGACCAGGAGCTGTGGCATGCGCCAGACCAGGATGGGCAAGGTGCGAAACTCGGTCGCCCAGATCAGGGCGAAAGCATGTAAGCGCGGATCGTCTTCTAGCGCTTTGGGCCGAATGAAGTGGCGCCAGAACTGCCCGGGGCTGAGCGGGGCGCTGACTGGTGGCGTACGCGCGGAGTGAGCCACGGCCTGAGCCCGCGCGTTGCGATGAAACAGCACCTGCTCCCAGACCTCGACGACTAGCTGGCGCTCAAAGGCTTCGTAGTCTTTGTAGATGGTCTCGGGGCGCTGCTTTTGCTCGACGAGCTTGAGGTTGGCTTTCGCCGCGCGCCCTTCCGGATCTAGACGCAAGGACTCGCGAAACCGTTGGCGAGCCTGCACCGGTCGTCCCTGTGCGAGATCGACGCAGCCCAGATTGTTCCAAGCCAGGGCGTTGTTGGGTTCGATGCTCAGCGCTTGCTGGTAGCAGGCCTTGGCACGGATCCGATCGCCCATCGAGCTTGAAACGTAGCCGAGGGTGATGTGGTTCGATGCGCGCTCCGGCCCGATGGAGACGGCTTTCTCCGCGGTCTTGAGGGCCTCTTCGAGTCGGCGCAGGTCAACCAGAAGCTCGGCGTAGGCGCGCAGGTACACCGGCTCCTCAGGTGACAAGCGCAGCGCTTCGCGGTAGGCCACTTCGGCCTCGTCGCGGCGTTTGCACTCGCTATGCGCGTATCCCAGCAGGTAGTGGCAGTGAGCTTCGGTCGGTTCGACCGCAATAGCAGCCCGCAAGGACGCGAGCGCCTCCTCAGGCTTGTCGAGGTGTAGCAGGCATAGGCCATGTAGCTGCAGCGCCTCGGCGTTCTGCGGTGCTGCGCTCAGCGCCTTTTCCGTCTCACGGAGAGCCGCTTGGCCGCGCCCGAGATCCAGCAGTGCACGGGCTCGCTGTAGGTGTTGGCGAGTGAAATCGACAGAGGGAGAGGAACGCTTGCCGCCGCCGTTTCCCGACGAGGAACCTGATCCGCCGGCTGCCGAAGAACCAGATGATGATCCGCCGCCCCCCCCGCCTCGCGTCCCCCCCGAACCGCTCATCCTGATCATGGGACTGCCCGCCACCCCGGTCATATGTCGACGAGAGGCCTCAGGAGCGAAGGGTGCAGAGGATAGCAAGACCGCCACGAACGCCAGCTTACCACGCACGCTTTTTTGGTTGCCAAGCCAATCGTGCCCGTGATAGGTAGGCCAACACCAAGATGCATCTTCTATGCTCACAGTGGAAGGATGGGAAGGTTTCACCCCCTTCTTCTAGGGCTTGCTTCTCTCTTGCAGCGAACCAGCAACCGAGCTTGGATGTGGTGAGCGATGGACTTCTCAATGTTTGATGACGAAACAGACGACGTCGGTCAGGAAGTTGAGGCGTTCTGCCCTCGGTGCAAGGGAGACACAACGCATGTCGTGGTCAGTCGCTACGAGGACGAGATCCGGCGGGTCCGTTGCTCTAGCTGCGACGATATTCACGCGTTTCGGCGTCCTCGTGGAGAAGAGAGCGACGAGCCCAGCGAGCAGCCAACCAAGCGCAAGATGGCGAAGGCGAAGCCAACTTGGGAGCAGGTGATGAATCGCCGTCGGGGAACGCCGCGCGCTTACACCGGCGAGGAAATCTACGGCGAGCTGGAAGTCATCTCGCACCCCGTCTTTGGTCTGGGCTTTGTTTCAGAACTGATTGGCCAGAACAAGATTGAAGTCTCATTCCAGCACGATAAGCGCATCCTCATTCACAACCGTCGCATGCTGCCCCTGCATCAGGTTCTAAGGCAGCGCCAGGAAGCAGAAGCGAAGGCTAGGAGCGACAGCAAGTCTCGTGGCCGCGATGGGGCTCGGGGAGTGCCGAAGCCCCGCTTGATCAAGCCGCCTGTCGCTCCCCGCTCGACGGAGCCCGAGCTTGACGAGATCGAGCTTCCCGAGGTCCACCTTGACGAGATTCCTGACGTGATGCCCGGATCGCGCGGACCGATGGGCAAGCCAGCGAAGCTTTCTCCTCGTGCCCTCAAGGCACTCGAAGATGAAGACGAAGAGGAGAGCGTCGAGAAGGAGGATGGCGAGGCCGCGACCGGTAAGCGTCGAGGCCGCGGTCGGCCGGCCGGCTCTGGAGCCGCGTCTCGCGCCGCCTCTCCCCCTGCCAGGGGTAGCGATGCCGACGACGATGAGGATTCGGACGAGTCGCGTCGCAAAGCGGCTCGGAGTTCGCAAATCGCCGCTCGTATGGAGCGCGTTAAGCTGGCGCGTAAGGGGGTGTCAAGTGAGGATGAGTCGCCTGCGGCGACGCGCGCGAGTAGTACCGCAGAGCCTTCGCCGGCGACGAGTCGTGCCAGAGCCAAGGGCATCGACGCCAGCCTGACAGCCGTGTCAGGGAAAGAAGCGCCGCGAGCGACAGGCAAGCAGGGTAGCCGTGTTGGCAAGTCCGTGGCCAAAGATATGCCAGCGGATGCCGCGCCAGTGGTTGCAAAGCCGTCCGCAGCGGTGTCGGCCCCCGAAACGGTCACCAACGTCAAGGACGGCCGCGGCACCAAGGCCGCTGCAGCGCCAAGCGGCGCTTCAGGCAAGAAAGCTGGCCACGTCAGTGCTGGGCCAGAGCCCAAAGTGGCCCCAACGGGTGCGACTCATGCTGCTGGGGGCAAATCACAGCCGGTTGCCGCTGTAAGTGGCGCAAAGAAGTCCGGGGCCAAGCCTGAGCCGGCCAGCAACCCCAGCACTGCCGTCGCGCCAGCTAGCAAGAGTGTCGCAGCCCTGCGTGGCGCCGCCCCTGAGCCGCGAGATTCGTCTACTGGCAAGGCTGCTAAGGTCGTTGCTCCCGTCCCTACTGCCAAGGCAAAGGTCGATGCTAAGTCGGTCGCAGTGAGCGCTCCAGCCAAGACGGACGCTCGGCGGGGCAAAGCTGAGAGCAGGCTCGTTGCCTCAAAGCAGACCGCTGGTCGTGCTTCGGCTGGTTCGCCGGAGAAGGGGGGCACGGTGAGTGCTCCGAAAGCTGCGGCTGCTGCGCGGTCGATTGTTGGCAAGTCGCCCAAGGGTAAGCAGGCCGTAGCCAAAACAAGCCCGAGCAAGGTGACAGCAGCGAAGCCTGTGGCGGCTAAGGCTGCGAAGCCCGCGCTGACGAAGGTGGTGGCCACTAAGCCTGTGAAGACGCCGCCTCCAAAAGTGGCGCCAGGAAAGCCTGGGGCCAAGGTTGCAGCGGCAGCAAAACCGGCAGCTTCGAAGAGTGCTTCGCTACCCAAGTCCTCAGGCTCACGACAGGCGATGAGCAAGCCAGCCGCTCGCAAGCCTGTGCCCACCGGCGCGGCTAAGGATGGCTCTTCTAAGAAGGGTTCGAACGGCAAGTCCCCTGCATCCTCGCGCAAGAGTGCCAAGCCGGCGCCGGCACCAGCAGCGAAGGGTGGAAAGACTTCGGGGGGGGCGAAGTCTGCTCCAAAGAGTGCTGCTAAAAAAGTTGTCGGCCGCTCTGCTTCCCGTCGCTAGCCTCAGTCGTTCTGGCGCGAAATCACGCGCGGCAGGTTCTTCTGGGTGTGGGCATCTGCGGGGAATTGTGTCTGAGGGGGCGCTGGGGTTTTGTCCGCCTACCGCCGGCGGTGGCGACCGTGAAGCCTCGGGTATTCGCGTCCCGCGCGTAAAACGCGAGGCGCTTCCAGATTTCTTTTCGTGTTCGTTGTGATAGAGTCACTAAGTGGCCAGGTTGGGGCCCGGCGCTCGCGTCGGCGATCAGTTTCAGATCATCCGGAAGATCGGTGAAGGCGGTTGCGGCGAAGTCTATCTCGCAGAGCAGACCACGCTGGGCCGTAACGCCGTCGTCAAGTTGATGCACACGGAGCTCTCGCGCGATCCGTCCTACGTCGCGCGGTTCCAACGTGAGGCGCGACTGGCGGCCAGGCTGATTCACCATCACACCGCTGCAATCTATGCATTCGGTGAGACTCCAGAGAAGGTGCTCTGGATCGCGATGGAGTACATTGAAGGTGAGAGCCTTCACAATGTGCTCGCTCGCGAGACACCGCGACAGATCGCTGAGCTGCTAACACCAGTGGCGGACGTGCTAGACCGCGCTGGCTCGATGGGTGTGGTCCACCGCGACGTAAAACCGGACAACATTCTCGTTGGACCTGACGGTGAAGGACGTCGGGCTGTGCTGCTGGACTTCGGGTTGGCACGGCCGATGGAAGACAACGACAAGCTGACCGCCGTCGGTGTCGCCGTAGGCTCACCGACGTACATGAGCCCGGAGCAAGTCTTCGGGCCATCGGTGGACAGCGCGACGGACCGCTACGCCTTCGGCATCATTCTTTACATTGCGGTGGCAAAGCGGCCCCCGTTCCGCCACGACGATCGCGTGCAGCTTGTGCTCATGCACAAGCGTAATCCGGTGCCAGCGCTTAATGCTATGGTCCCGCAGATTCCGTCGAACCATCCGCTAGACAAGTTCTTCGCGAAGGCCTTGGCCAAACAGCCGACCGAGAGGTTCCCGTCGGCCAAGGTCATGATCGAAGAGTTTGTCAAGGCGATGGACGAGGCGCCGTTGTCGATCTTTGGCGATGGAGCTGCCAGTTCGCAGAGCGGTCGCGCCGCAGCCGCCAAGGCCGCAGAAACGAGGCCCTCAACTGCGGCGGCTCAGGCTTCGCCAGGTTCCGGTGGGAGCGTGCCTCCGAAACGCCCGCCACCGCCTCCCCCTGGGGCTGGAGCCAAGGCGCCTGCGGCACCAACCGCGGTTGCTCCTGCGCTTCGCACAACTCTTCCTGCCACGACCGGTGACGCTCCCGCCGTTGAACCCGGCCGAAGTCGCGCCGACGGTGTTCGTAGTATTGAAGCCTGGGGAGCACGCGCGGCAAAGGCGCCCCCAGCCGCTGCAGAGCCCCGTTCACCTGCCCCGGCGTCGGCGCCAGCTGAGGCCGCTAGTTCTGCGCCCGGACATCGTCGCTTGCTGGCGTGCCTTGGGAACTCGTCGGAAGCGATCGATGTGTTTTCGACTCAGCAATTGGCCCTGGGCAAGCACCGTGACTGCGACATCGTTGTGCGGGCCTTCCCGACTCCCGAGAATGACTCGATCACGCACGGCGTCAGCCGACAACATGCGCGGATGATGGTGGCGAACGGCAAGCTGCTCATCGAGGATCTGCGGAGCCTCAACGGCACTTTCGTTGATGACCGGCGGTTGGCTCTTGGGACTCAGACCGCATTGGCGGATGGTCAACTTGTGCGCCTCGGGCCAGTGCTCACGATTGAGGTTCGGATTTTCAAGTCAGGCGGAGCGCTCCTTCGTCGCATCGACGAGTACCACGGTGGTTTTCCAGCGACCCTGATTGTGTGGAAGGAAGTCGCGCTTGGTGATCCGGTCCTTGGCTTGGTCCCGGCGGGTGCTGATGCTGCGGTACGGTGGGGGACGATTCGCTGCCACGGAGAGAGCGGTGAGCTGTGGTGGTTTGGGCCGCAGGCTGTTCTGTGGCAACGGGGCGGCCGTAGTCTGACCGGGGCCCAGTCGATTCTTCCCGGCGACCGCTTGACACTCGGTTCGACCGTCGTCGAGTGGGAAACCGGGATCAAGCCCGGCCTCAGCTAGTACCCGCCCTCAGTGATTCTGACCGGTTGGTGTGAAGCTATGCCGCTTGCC
>CALFYE010000557.1 GCA_937952145.1 uncultured Myxococcales bacterium | reverse complement strand
CGCGGACAGGTTTCCCCATGTTCGTATCATCGCACGACGCAGCGACGGAGGACAACCGCGCAGACGGCTTTTTCCGCCGTTCCTTTTTCACCGTTCCAGCGATTGCAAGCAGGGCATTCATGGCGACTCCTTGGTATGCGGCCGAGACTCCGAAGGCGTGGCTTGCTCGTCACTGGATTCGCCCCGCGATACGTCGTTGCGGATCTGCAGCTGTCCGCTCAGCGGTAGCGCGTCCAGCCGCACGTTCAGCGAGCCGTCGCGATTAGGAAATGCGAGGCCGATGCGCAGCCAGTGCCGGCGCGCGCCTCTCTCAATGACGGCGTAGACGATTTTGTACTCAGCCATGGGGGCTCACGAGGTGTGAGGGCAGGCGACGCAGCGGTGGCATGGTGGTTCTCCTTTTTCGGGGCGGGCGCTCGGGGGAAGGGGCAAGCGCGGTCAGGTCGCGATCGGGGCAGAGCAGGCCCAGCACTTCGCAGGCAAGATCTCGCGCGGCCTCGACGGTGGCTGTGGCGATGCGACGGTCAGATGCGTTGCTTGGTAGATGAATCAGAGCGGCGAAGCGGGCGGCGTCTCGACGGCGGCGGGCGAATTCGTACAGAGCTTCGGCGAGCATTCGGCGCAGCTCGTCAGCTGGGACTCCGTCGAGCGAAAGATAGATTCCCTCGTCGCCGGGCAGCGGGAGGTCGAGCGCGTTGCAGAGCGCTCGAAGCGTGAGCAGCTTCGGGTGGCGGGTCCTGCCACGCTCAAGCCGGAGGATGCGATAGGCCGAGACTCCCGATTTTCTCGCGAGCTGCGCGCGGCTCAGGCCCAGCCGCTCTCGCGTCGGCCGCACGATGAGCCGCCCCCAGTGCGCCCGGTCGTTCGAGTGCGTCGCAGTCACGAGCGAACCCTTGCGACAGTGAGAACGCACCTCGATGCGGCGATGTCGATGACAGCATCGCGGTGCATTGCCTGACGCTCACGCTGCTCGCAGAGCCCCAAGAATAGGCGAGCCTGCAGCGCGGCATCGTCGCAGCCACGCACGCGCGCCACAGCGCTTGCATCGCGATCTGCAAACTCCCCCGTGCCGTCGCGCTCGCAGCCTTCGCAGAGGCAGGTCGATGCGTGTCTAGGCATGGGGGACAGTCGCGGGGCGCTGGCAAACCGGGGCAAAGATCGATGGATGCAGAGGGAACAGCGACGAGGAATGGCGAACTGACATAGCAAGGCTCTCCAAGGCAGCGCGCAGACCCACCCCAACCCCTGGCTAGACAGCTACGGGACGGGCGTGCGAAGTTCCGCGGGTTCTGAGCGGTCGAGAAAGTGGCCGCTCAATGTTGAAGATATCTTCAACAACGCTACGGACTAATCACTTGAAGTCAATCAAAAAATGAAGCTGCTGCCAGAGCACGTTCAAGGAGCTCGTGGTCTCTTGAAAATGAGTCGCGCTGATTTGGCGGAGGCCGCAAGCGTGAGCGAAGTGACCATCTGGCACTTTGAGACCGAGAAGAAGATCCCCCGCGACGAAACCCTGTTGCGCATCGTCGCCGCACTGGAATGGATGGGGATTGAGTTTCTGAACTCTGGCAGCCCTGGGGTCCGTTATCACCCCGAGCGGGATCGACGGCGGCAGAGCCGGCCTAGCGTGCAGGGGGATTCGCGCGACTAGGGGCGGCGGCCGGCGCAGGAGGAAGTCGTCGAGACGACGGCTACTCCCTCCCCAACACCGCCGGCCGGGGGCTTGGGATTGGCTGGGGTGCGTGGAGTTTCTTGCGGAGCGTGGAACGCGCGCAGGGGGAGGGGCGCGGGGCGGCGCGATCGCGCGATCAAAAAAAGGGGGGCAAGCCCCCTTTTACCCCCCTGTTCTGCGAACCGAACTCGCTGCCTCCTGGGGGAAGCAACCGGGCAGAGGGTACGAGGGCAAAAGGGTCAAGGGACAGACCTCGCAAGACGAAAACCGAGGCTCTGGTAGCGGTCGGAGGGCGTGTCCCTGATGCGGGTCGCGACCCGCGCGCTGTCCGCCCCGTCCTCGAAGGAGCCCCCCCGAAGAACGCGGTTCACGCCCTGCTTAGGACCCTTGGGATCTAGGCTCTCTACACCCGCATACGAGTCGGCGTACCAGTCCCACACCCATTCCCAGACGTTCCCACTTAGATCGTGCAGAAACCAGCCATTGGCCTTTAGCTTGGCTACTGGATGGGTTTCATGTTGCGAGTTCCTCGAATACCAAGCCACGGCATCCAGATCGTTCGACCATACATATTCAGAGGGTTGGTCCGCTCGCGCCGCGTATTCCCACTCGGCCTCGGTCGGCAGGCGATAACCAGGGCAGCGCGGGTCGGGCCAGCGCACGTCATCCCCCTGGATCTGGTAGCAAGGTGAAAGGCCTTCGCGTTCAGAGAGCGTATTGCAATAGCGAACGGCATCAAACCAGCTTACCTGCTCGACCGGACGCTCTGCGGAGTCGGGCTCGTCTTTGAAGTGCGAAGGGTTTTCGCCCATCACCGCTTGATACTGCGCTTGCGTGACCTCGGTTTCAGATAGTGCAAAGGGACGCGATATCTTCACAACGCGAGGGGGCTTTTCATCATCAAGGGTCGTGCTGCCCATCCAAAACTCGCCCGCCGGCAGGTGCAGCATCTTCGGGCGCAGGGGGGCGCTGACCTGCGCGGGCTCCTCGACGATGCGCTGCCGTGGCACCGCTTCCTCGCTGCGCTGGTACAGCCAGTAGATCGGGCCCAGCACACTGAGGGGAAGCAGCGCGGCCCCGGCGATACGCGAGGGCCACGTACACCACGTCCACCACTGGCTCGGCGGATAGAGGGGCGGGGTGACGTTCATCACCGCTTCCCCTGTGCGGAGAGCGCTATCTGCATATTCCTAAAAAGGTTTCGCTTCACCTGTTTCGCCTCCGGCTTTGCTTGGCTCATTGCGGATTCCGAAATACAAAAACCTGTAAAATTGTAAGATGGCTAAGGGTTAGACCTCGCAAGACGAAAACCGATGACCCTGTCGCGGTCGGAAGGCGAGTCCCCGACGCGGCGCGCGACGCGCGCGTTGACCGCCGCGAGGACGTAGGAGCCCCCCCGCAGAACGCGGTCCCCGCCCACGCTAGGCCCCGTGGGATCGGTGCTGCTGGCGCCTGCATACGAGTCCTTGTACCAGTCCCAGACCCACTCCCAGACGTTCCCACTCATGTCGCTTAGACCCCAGCGGTTGGTCTTCCTGCGCGTTGTGCCTACGGCATGGGTACGCCCGCCCGAGTTGTCGCTGTGCCAAGCGACTTCATCGAGCTTGTCCGAGCCTGCATATTCAAAGTTCTCTCCGGCTCGCGCCGCGTATTCCCACTCGGCCTCCGTCGGCAGGCGGTATCCCGTGCAGCCCTGCCGTTTTGGCCAGTCCACACGGTATCCTCCCTCGATGACGTAGCAGGTCTCCAGTCGCTCGCGCTGCGACAGCGCGTTGCAGTACCGCACCGCATCCAGCCAGCTTATGGTTTCCACTGGGCGATTCGGGGAATCGGCAGCGTCGGAGAAGCCGGACGGGTTCTCCCCCATCACTGCCTGATACTGCGCCTGCGTTACCTCCGTCGCAGACATCAGGAATGGCGTCTGGATGTGGACTTCGCGCTGTGGGCGTTCCGACGCATACCCAGAGCCGTCTGGGCTGCCCATCTGGAAACGACCGCTGGAGATCGGCACCATTAGGGGATGGAGCGCCACGCTCGTCGGCAGCAGCGCCTTAGCCTGCTCCATGTACTTGTTTAGGCGCTCCTGCGTCTCCGCATCCAGGGAGGTCTCGGCCTTTTTGAACCGTTCGTAGTAAGAAATCGCTTCTTGCGGTCGCCCCAGTCGATGTTCGGTACGCCCGATGTTGATCAGCAGCCACGGCACTTGCCGTCGGTTATAGGCTTCCTGAAAACTCGTCCGCGCTTCCTCAAACATGCCTTTCTCGAACAGCGTCACAGCCTTGGCGTAGGCGTTTCGGCATACCCTGTCTGAAAGGCAACCGTCTTCATCGCTGTGCGCTGGCGTTGGCGTCACCGCTAGATTCGCCGGTGGAGCCGCAAGGTCGACCGGCGCGGCGGTGGCCATGTCGGGGATGGGGCTTGGTTTGGGCGGCGGCGACGGCGGAGGACGGACCGCCACGGCCGCCAGCTTCTTGGGCTCAACCACGGGGGGCGGCTTGACTGCGACGACCTCGGGCCGAGGCTCGGGCTCTGCCACCTTCGGGCGGTTGGGACAGATCACCTGCTCATCGGGCTGCGCCTTCTGCGCTCGCTGATACGTCGTCGTCACCGCGACCGTGCGGCGCGGCCAGGTCTTTAGCGTGCGCAGGCCGGTCATTAAAAGCAGCGGCAGCAGTGCGGCCACTAGCGCGCTCTGCCATAGCAGCGTCGGGATGCGCGCGGTCGGCCAGGTCAATACGGGCGGAGATCGGAAGAGCGTCGTGTAGGGAAAGAGTGTCTTCGCCTGTGTAGA
>CALFYE010000556.1 GCA_937952145.1 uncultured Myxococcales bacterium | reverse complement strand
CTCCTCCCTCCTTGCTGCCGGGGTTCCTCGCTACGGTTTTGTTAGGCGCTCTAAGGCGGTGGCCTCAGCGCTCTCCCGGGTGGCCCGGGTGGAGACTTCGATGGGCTCTCGGGCACCCGATTCAGGTGTCGCGAATCACCAGGTTGAACGAGCAGTGCATGCGCATCCGCGCCCCGTCTTTGGGGCTGTACTTGGGAAACTCCCAGCCGCGGATGATCTCTTGCGCGCAGCGCAGCGACGCCGCACCGGGCAGGGGCAGCGTCTTCTGAGCGCGCTCCTCAGGGCTGCGGTTGTAGTCGAGCAGGTGCAGCCGCCCCTTGGCCGCGTGCACTTTGCCCAGGCCATCCAGCTCGACCTCCCAGTCCGAGGTCAGGCCGACGTTCTTGGGATACTCGACGAGATCCTGGGTGAAGCAGGCGGCAGCCACCCGCTGATTGGCGTGGACAACGGCGGACATCTCCATGCCGCTGATGTGGCACAGCTCATTGCGCAGCGAGGCATCGCCAACCGGCAGGCGAGCTCGTGACCGGCGCTCAGCGGCCGGCGGATTCTTTGCACTCTTGCTCGTCGGGGCCGCGCTGTCTGGCCCAGCGCCTGGGTCAGCGCTGTCGCCCAAGAGCGGAGCCAGGAGGGGACTGCGACTCGGCGGGCTCGTGGTCTCACTGCCGCGCCCCGTCACCTGGCGCCGCGTTCGCTCGATGCTGCGCTGCGTCGACCAGTAGATGCTGCCGCCGACCAATAACGGCACCAAGAGCGAGGGCCAGACCCGCCCGACCCCGGCTGAGCTCGGCGGGGGCGCAGGCTTGATGAGGGGAGCGGGCGGCGGGGTGGGCTCGACGCGCAGCGCCAGGCCGCAGTACTCGCAGCGACGCTCCTTTGCCCCGGAGGGGGACGGCGGCACAAAGGCGTTGCAGTTGGGACAGCGCTCGGCCAAGGCGGGGGTGCGCTCGCGGGCCATTATCGCGCAGTATACCGCGATTTCCCGTCGCTACGTGTGCCGCCGTGGGCTCGTCTGCCCGACGAATGCGAGGCCGCGAAGGCTGCGTCAGGGCACCCCCGATCGACCAAAAGTCCCGCTATTATCGAACGATGGCCGAAGCCGAAGCGCGCAGCCTGCTGGCCCTGCGCTACATGGTCGACTTTCGCTGCATCGGCGGCGACTGCGAAGACAACTGCTGCCACAGCGGCTGGGCCATCTACGTTGATCAAGAGCACCTGATTCAGCTGCGCCGCCTGCTGCCGCGAACGGCGGCGACTGCGGCCGATGCTGCCTCTTCTGCGCCAGGCTCGGCCGAGGCGCCCCTGCCGTCGTTTGACGAGGCGGTGACGATGCTTCCCAAGGGCGAGCGCAGCGAGCGGGCCTACGCCCAGCTTCGGCTCGACGCCAGCGGGACCTGTCCTCTGCTCGGCGAAGGCGGGCTGTGTCGCCTGCATGCTCGCCATGGCGAAGCGGCGCTGCCGGATACCTGTGCCACCTATCCGCGTCAACTCAGCCGAGTGGGGCGCCGGCTTGAGCTCTCCGGCTCGCTGGCTTGCCCCGAGATCGCGCGACGGTGCCTGCTGCCGGCGGATGGCACCGATCTTGTGCCGGCCGACCTCAGCCTCTCGGCCCGCGGTCAGCTGCAGCAGACGGCTCCGGCGGCGGCGGGCGTTCCCACCGAGCAGGCCTATCGCCATCTTGATGTCGTGCGCGGCGCCATGGTGCGGCTGCTGTCAGTGCCTGACTATCCCCTGTCCAGCCGCCTGTTCTTCACCGCTTTTTTGGCCCATAAGTGCGCGAACGTGCGACGGCAGCCGAGTGGCGTGCTTGACCCCGACGCGTTCCTCCAGCAGGCGACGATGCTTTCGCATCCCGAGGCCCTGGCTGAGCTGGATCGCCGCCTGCGCGAGAGCCTCTCGACCGCACCGCTGCCGCTCGCTCTCCTTTTGTCCCTGCTGCGCCACCAGCGTCGCGTGCCGGGGGGACAAGTCTTCACTGCGCTGATCGTGGAAATCGCCGACAGTTATCGCCAGCCAGACGGCGGTAGCGCAAGCGAGCCGGGCGGATCTGTTGAAGCGGCCGCCGCCGCCGAAGCCGTCGACCTTGGCGGGAACGCGCGGATCGATGTCGCCTATCAGGATCGCCGGCGAGCCATCGAGGCGGCATTCCCCGAGCATCTGGAGCGCTACTTTTTCAACTATGCCCGCCACTTCTGGATGAAGGAGTGGTACACGAGTTCTCCGTCGCTGGCTGCCCACGCGCAGGGCTTCTTGGCGCGGGTGGCGCTGCTGCGCTTCACGCTGCTTTCGCATCCCGGGGCACTGGCCGCGACGCAGGCCGCAACGCGGCAAGAAGGCGGCGCTCGTCTCGACAAGCTGGCGGTGCGCGTCTTTTATGCGCTGTCTCGCACGCTGGAGCACAGCGGTGGTTATCGCGCTGTTCTCGCTAGCGAAGTGCAGGCCAAGGCCGCCGGGCTCCCCGACGCCATCAGCCTGCTTGCCGTCTAGTCGCCAGCTGCAAATCGCAAACATTCTGCGACTCGGGGGATGTCCGATCGGTGTTCGGTGTGACGGCGAGCCCGCGACGCCGCGTCTTGCCTAGCGGCCGGTTACTTGATGGCGACGCGATCGCTGGCGGCGCGTCCGAAGACCTCGGGGTGATACATCTCCTCGACGCGCGTAGGAGGCACGACAAATGTCCCGCGCACCGTCGCCCGCGCCAGCACGTTGAGCTGATAGGTCCCCGGTGTGAGCTCATCGGCGAAGTGCAGCGAGCGTTCGTCGCGCAGCTCGCGGTGATTGAACCGCCACGAGGGATAGCCCCCCCACCACTGCTCATCGGGATCGTTTGCACTCGGCGCCTGCGACGACGTCTTGTAGGCCGAGTTGAGCAGCTCGAATCCCGCCGGAAGTGCATCATCCACCACGACGTAGAAGCGCCGATCTTGCGCCACGACCTGCAGTGACACCCGCACGTAGGCCCCGGCTGCGATCTGCCAGCTGCCATCGGCGTTGCGGCGCACATCGTCCGGGTTGCCCGTGGCCGATTCATATCGGCGCGTGACGGTGAAGCCCTGATCGAGGGCCGCGAGCTTGCTGTCTTGCGGCGCGTACTTGAGGCCGACGCGATAGTAGAAGCGCCCCGCCCCGGTCTTGTTGATGACCAGCTCCCCGGGATGGTGCTGCTGCAGGAACGCCATCGGCACTTCGAGCAGCTCTTCGCGCAGGCTCTTGTCGGCGAACCTGCTCTCGCCAACCTGGGTCTTGCCGACAAACAGCTGCGCCGAGAACGCCGTCGGCGCGGACTCATACACCTTGAAATAGCGAGCCAGCGCCCACACCGCATACGAGTTCGCCTGCGTCGTATCCCAGCGCCCGTTGATTCGCGCATCCAAGAGGCCGCGCAAGACCTTGGGGACCAGAGCGTTCTGCGGATCGAGTTCGAGCAAAACGAGCAGCAAGATGGCGTCGGTGCGCGCCGAAGAGTGCATGAGCAGCTGCAGCTCTTCGCTCTGCGATTCTTGAAACCGCGCCGCAGAGGCGGTCTGGATGACGCGACTTAAGACCTCGCGCAACAGCACCGCGCGCTCGGGCGACTGCGGGCTCATGCGATGAAACACCGCCGCCAGCATCCCGCGGGCAAACAGATCGAGCTCGGTCTGCTTGTCATAAAGGGCCTTGGCCGCTGCGTCGTTGCGCTGCTCCCAATCGGTCAGCGCAAACAGCACCAGCGCTTGTACGTCAAGGACGAGGCGCGATGAGCGGCCCTCCCTCGCGCGGACCGAAAGATCCTGACCGAGCCACCCCTGCAGGTACTGAGTACCGAGGCGGACGGTCTCGTCCGGGACCGTCAGGTTGATCTCTCTTCCGCGCTTCAGGACCAGCAGGATGTACGCGGTCAAATCGGCGCGGGGTGCATCGTTCGGCCCCATCCAGGTGCCCCAACTGCCATCGGTGCGCTGGCCCGCGACCAGCTTGTCTATCGCGATCTGCGCATGTCGGCGTCCGAGCGCCACGGTCTCCAGGCCGCCCAGCTTGTACTGCTCGACGATCTCGCCAAGCATGAGGATCGGCATGGCCTTGCTGCTGACCTGCTCGGCACAGCCGTAGGGATATTCGATCAGATAGCGCGCCGCATCCTGCAAGCCATTCATCGCCGAGGCGCCGATCGTGATCGAGAGTCCCCCGAAGCCCGCCAGGACGTCTTTGGGAATCTCCAGCGACTGCGTCACGCGGGTGGTGCTGGTGCCATACGTCGCGAACGACTCGGCGCTCGGCGGCAGCCAGACCGGCAGGGTCTTTTCGACGACGTCGGTCTCCTTTTCGAGCTGCACGCTGAAGCGAAACTTGGCGCTGCCTGGCTTTGGCGCTCGCACCGCCCAGGTCAGCTCTTTGGCTTCTCCGGCTGCTATCGCCACGCGCTGCGGCGGCATGCTTGCATCCACCAGCTCGACACCTTCGACCGCCAGCGAGACCTCGGCAGTACCCGCTTTTGGCAGCTGGTTATCAATCACGACGCCGGCCAAGAAGGTGTCGTTGGTGTTGACGAAGCGAGGCAGGCTGGCGCGCAGCTGCACCGGCTTTTGGGTCGTCACGCCGGCTTCCTGAGCGCCGAAGCGATCACGCGCATCGGCAGCGACCGCCATGATGCGAAACCGCGTCAGGTTGTCGGGCAGCGGCAGTTCGAAGCGGGCACTGCCGGCATCGTTGGTCAGAAGGGTGGTCGCGCCGGGCGTGGTCAAGAACAGCCTCCGCACCGCCGGAGCGAGACCACTGTGTGCGCTGGCTGGCCCGGCCGCGCTCTTCTCGTCGGCCATATCGTCGGCCATCTTGCGCTTGGCGGGTGCTTCTTCATTTTCCGCGCCTTGCTCGGCCGCGCGTTCGCTAGCCCTGCGCCCTTCTTCCGGCAAGAGGCTCTTTAAGATCTCGGCCAGCGCGACGCCGGCTTCGCGTGCGTAGTAAAAAAATCGCAGCGGGTCGGGTGTCAGAAACCCCGTCATCCCCAGTACCGCTTCGTCCACGGCGACGAGACTGACCTGGGCTCGTACTGGACGGTGCTGGGCATCGGTGACCACGACATCGATGGCCACTTTTTCGCCAGGGCGCGCGACGGTCTTGTGCGGCTTGATCTCGATCTGCAGGCGCTTCGCATCGAGCGCGATCGGGAGCCGTCCATGGCCCACGGCCCAGGCCGCGCGTGGTCGTTCCTTGCCGCGTTCTCGAATCGCTGTTGCGCTGATCTCGACGTTCGGGATGTGCTCCCCGCGCACGGCAATCCGAGCCGTGCCTTGGTAGTTGCTGATCCTGATCACCTGATGGCCGATGAGCCCCCGCCGCTCTTCGGTAATCAGCGCGACGCCGGCTGGAAACGGCGCGCGCAGGGTCAACACGGCCGTCTGGCCGGGCTGATATTCGGGGCGATCGAAAGCCAGCTCGATACGCCCCGCTTTCGTGTCCTTCACCGCCGTGTCTTTGCCGACAACATCGATGTGAAGGCGCGTCGCCACCGAGCGCCCCTTACTATCGCGCGCGCTCGCTTCCAGCAGATAGGTGCCGCCTTTGGGAAACACCAGCGCACAGGTCTGCGTCGCCTGGGCCGAGGTCAGCGTGCAGGGCTTGACCCCAGGCACCTTCGGCTGCGTCTTCTTCGTCGTCGGGCCCTCGTCATCCCCATCGGGAACCCCCTCCAAGCCTTGCCCCGTGGCTTTCAGCGTCACCGCGACGTTGGGCACTCGCCGGCCTTCGAGATCCACCACCACAACCTCGATCGCTGCTGGACGGTTCTCTTCGGCGATCGCTGCGACGCGCAGGCCGACATATCGATCGGCAGGATGTGCTTTCAGCTCGGTTCGTCCCGCCGACACCTGACGCGAGACATCGGTGACCGCGGCTTCCAGAATCAGCGCCGTGGGATCGAGCGAAGCTTCGCCGACGCCAAACGGGATCTGCAGCGTCAGGCGGCCCCCCTCGTCGAGCTGGCCTTGACCTTGGGTCACCGGCGAAGGACCGTCACGGTAGTACCGACGGTCGTAGCGTTCCTCGTCATGCCAGCGCGGCGGTGGTGAGCCGAAGTGAAACTCGCTGAGATTCGGCGGCGAAAACCGCTGCTCATCGGAATACAGCGTCCAGCGCACTCCCGCCTTTTTCATCGGCGCGCCGAACAGATAGCGACCGCTAACGGTGCCGCGAATCGTGTCGCCATGAAAAATCGCGCTCGGGCTGGCCTTGACCGACACCTCGAACTCCGGCGCGCGATACTCCTGCACGTTCACCGACGTGCTGCCCATCGATGTCTGAATGCGGATCGCACCCAGGTCCACTTGCTCGGGCAGCTGGAACGAAAAGGCGAAGGTCCCAAACAGCGTCGGCGTTGCGCTGCCCTTGCCCAGCTTTCGACTGCGCGACGAGACCGCCGTCCAGGTGATCTCTTGGCGCTCGGTCGGCGCGCTCATCCTATCGATCAGGCCTCCTGCGAAGCGACGATCGATGCCGTAGATGTGCACGGTCTCCCCCGGACGATACAGATCGCGATCGGGATAAAACATCGTGCGCCCATAGGACGGCAGCTCAGGGCGTCCCCAGTTGAACGACAGCGATTGACCATCATCGCCATAGCTCTGCGCGCGCAGATAGGCCCTGTCGTTGCCAGCCGCCGCCAGCACAAGGAGCTCGCTCTGGTGCTTGTCCTTGCCAAGCGGCACGGCCTTGATCACTGCGACACCATCGGCGCCAGTCTTTACCGCGGGCTGCGGCTGGTCACCCTCGCCGAGCACCTGCACGCTGACTCCCGCCAGCGGTCGTCCCGTCGCGATCGACGTCACCAGCACGACCATCTGATCGCTGTCGTAGCGCGCTGTGATCCCCAGATCGGTAAGCTGCACCAGCACCGCGCGCTCGGCCTTGCCGACCGTCAGCAGATAGGTGCCAGCACCGTGCTTTTGCACCAGCGACCGGAGCGGAATGTTGTACGGGGCGGGCTTGTCCTTGGGCAGCTTCGGCCGCTCGATCCAAGACGCCACCCTGGCCGACTTGAGCGGTAGCAGCGACGACTTCCACGACTCACTGCCCACCGACTGCTGCGCGGCGTAGAGGCCGGCCCGAAGCTGCGTGTCGTTCAGACGGTAGGCCTCCATCTCGATGGCTTCGGCGTTGATCAGCTGCACCGGCAGCGACAGGTTGCCGTCCTTCTCGATCACCGCCTCGGGCTGCACCAGTGTCGTGATCGATGTGGGCAGATGTTTGTAGCGGACTTCGCGCGACCACGAGCTAGCCAGCGCCTGGCTGTACTGGTCTTTAAGCCCTGGCAAGACGGTGACTTGATAGGTCTGGTTCGCCTCGAAGCCACCGTCGATGCGGAGCTGGCTGTAGTTGGCCTGCAGCTTGAGTCCCTTGGGTGCCGGTGTGACGTGGACGAAGCTCTCGGCCTTCGGGGTCGTGAGCTCGTGGTTGAAAGTGATGCAGAGACCGCTGCCCACCGTGCAGGACTTGTCACTGTCGTCGGATCCGCTGTTGCACCCGCCACAGCTCAGCGTCTTTACCGCAAGCGGCGGATACGTCGCAAACGTCGCTTCGTACGCTTTCGTGCCCGGCAGCGGCCCTTCATCGCCGATGACTCCGGCGGCCACTTGCAGGCGATACGTCGAGTTCGGCCGAAGCGCTTGGGCGGGCGTAAACGCGGCCATCGTCGTCGCCTGCGCATACCCCGACAGGCGCGGATCCTTGGCCCACGTCGAGCGCGGCAACGGCAGACACGGAATCGCCTGGTTGTTTTCGCCCAGCAAGCGCACCCGCGCCGCGATCTTTTCACCGCTGACCTTCTGATTGAACCAGATCTGAACGAGCGGCCGGAGCCCGACCTCCGTCGAACCCGACGAGGGCTGCGTCTGTGTCACGGCGGGCAGCGGCGTGTCGAACGAGTAGACGAAGTCTTGCCCCAGCGCCTGGCCGCTCTGCGCCTTCAGCGTCGCTGGCACCGTCACGCGGTAACGCGTTCCGAAGCGCAGCCGCTCCTTCGGCATCAGCTGTAGCGTCGTGGTTCCTTGCCACTTCCACTCGCCGGGTACCTCGGGCTCAATGCGAATCGGTGCTGCCCCGCCGAGGTTACCCACCGACGTGATGGGAACCATGGGCTGGTTAAACGTCACGCTGATGGCTGGCGGCGTCTGCTCTGCGCCGACCGGCTGATGATGGATGATCGTAAGCGGCTGCGCGGTCGCTGCCGTCGGGACCATGACGGCCGTTCCCGACGCTTGGAAGGGCAGCTTCTTGACCTCTCGGCTCCCCGGCCGCTTGAGCGGATCTGCCATCGCGACACCGGGCAAACACCCCGAAATTGAGTCCAGAGCGTCCGGGCATAGAAACCCTGCAACTAGCACTGCTGCGACACAGCTCGACAGGCTACGCATCGTGTCATGGTACACGAGCCGGCGGGCCACCGACGAGCGACAGCACCGCCCCGGCCGCAGACGGGGCCGGCGGGCTCGCCAGCAGTGCCCAGCGGCACGCCACCTGCGCCCTGCGAGAAAAGCTGCGACAATTGCGGGATGCGCAGCTGGAAGTCGTCGGCACTCGGGATCGTCCTCTTGGGACTGGGCGCTGAGTACGTGAGTGCGGCCCCAGAAGCTCCGCTCCCCACATCGTGGAAGCGATCCAAGACCATCGATCGAAGCATCGAAAAACGCTTCTGTCGCAGCGACGGCCCGACCCGCTATGGCATCGTCGTCTTCAAGGATCGCGCGGGGCAGATCGGTGGGTATCAGGTGTCCTCGTCGATTATGGACAGCCCGGTGCACTACTACGACAGCCAGGGCGCGCACCTAACGATGTTTCACATCTTCGGCCCAGAGGCCGAGCGAGCCGCGGCCAATCGCGTGATCGCGGCCCTGCGCGCCGAGTTTCCCGTCAACGAGCCGCTGCGCTGCCCCAGCCGCTAGCGAGGTCAGAGCGGCTTCTTATCGCGTCGTCGCCGTGCCTCGGTGACCAGGGCCTGCACGAAGTCCACCGGACCGCGTACCCCCGCCGAGCGCTTGAGCCACCCCGGCAGCGCGCCCGCCGGATCGCCAAAGGCGTCATAGGTCAGCTCGCAGCCTCCCCCCGCGCGCGGAACGAAGCTGAAGCGGCTCCACAGATCGGTCATGCGGATGTGCGACGGATCGACGGGACGGCTGGGATCGGACGCACCGCTGGCGTCGATGCGAAAGCTGCCGCCCGGTCCATCGCCCCGCGCCGTGGCCCGCAGCCGCACGACGTAGTCGCGATCGCGCACCACTGGGGCATCGATCTGTTCGTACAAGAGCAGCTCATCCGGCCCTGACGACAGGATGTCCAAGCGCTTGAGCCGAGGGGCCCAGCGCGCCTGCGAGCCGACATCCCAGGCCACGGCAAAAAGCTCAGCCGGCTGCAGGTCGGGAGCCTGCACGCGCACGCGCACGATCGGCGCTACCAGGCCCGGCACCTGCCAGGTCTGCGCCACCAGGTTGCCGTCGCGCAGGGCCTCGACGAAGGCGCCGGCGGCGAGCTCGGCATCGGACGGCGCCTTGGCCCCTGCCGATCCACTCGACAGAGACAGACACAACGAAAACGAGACAGCGACCCAGCTAGATCGTCTGAAGCCCCACATTCCGGTATGGCTCCCCCCGCCCGGCACGGTAAAAGCATGGCACGTTGATCCCGCCATTTTCGGATTTTCTGATCTATCTCACGGGGGCCTGTGTGGTTAGCGCGGCGGTGCATTTTATTCTGCGGACTTGGCTCGCCCCGCTGTGGCCGCAGAGCCGGCGCCGCCTGCCCTGGCTGACCCTCGCGGCGCTGTATCCCTTGGGCATGCTGGGCTTACTGTGCATGAATGTGCTGCCGCGGCGCCTGGCCACGCCGCTTTTTTTCACCTGCTTTGGCTGGCTGGGACTCAGCTATTTCTTGCTCGGCGCGGCCCTCTTGTCGTCGCTTCTTTCCCCTGTCGTCCGTCGCTGCGTGCCGCGGAATGGGGCTGGCCGCGACCGCGTGCCGCGCACACTGCGTGGGCTTGGCGTCGGACTTGCGCTTTCGCTGACGCTGTACAGCAGCTATCAGGGCCTGCGTCCCCCCGCTCTTTTCGTGCGTCGCGTCGAGCTTCCCCGCTGGCCGGCCGCGTACGACGGCTTTCGCATCGCCCACCTCAGCGATCTGCACGTCGGGGCCACCATCGGCCGTGCCGAGGTGCAAGCGACGGTCGATGCGGTCAACGCCCAGGCCGTCGACGTCGTGCTGATCACCGGCGATCTCGTCGATGGCAGCGTCGCTGAACTGGCCCGCGAGCTAGCGCCGCTTGCGGACCTGCGCAGCCGCTACGGGACCTTCTTGGCCCTGGGCAATCACGAGTACTTTTCCCCGACCGAAGACTGGGTGCGCCACCTGCCCAGCCTGGGGATCGCCGTCTTGCGCAACCGTTGGCTGGCCCTGCCGCCCTGCGATCTCGTCGGCATCGATGAGTGGTCCGCCCCTGAATTCACCCCGGCCCATCGTCCAGATCTGCCGGCCGCACTCGCTGGGCGTGACCCAACCCGTCCGGCCCTGGTCCTCGTGCATCAGCCGCAGGCGCTGTGGCCGCTGCGTCAGCTCAATCGGCAGGCGCGTCAGGCTGGCCGGCCTCCCGTCGCTGATCTCCAGCTCTCGGGGCATACACACGGTGGTCAGATCGCGCCGCTCGGGCTGCTCGCCCAGATCCAGCAGGGGCAGCTACAGGGGCTCAGTGGGCGCGATGATCTCGTCGTGCACGTCACGTCCGGCGTCGGGTATTGGGGCCCGCCGATGCGCCTCGGCAGCCGCGCCGAGATCGCGATCTTGGTGCTGTCGCGTCCCGGCTCCTCTGTCGTCCCGACCATCGGCCCACCCGCTGCGGTTCGGGATCTCTCATTCCGCTAAATTACTTGGGCTGCACGACAAATTTTGCTCTGTCAGGTCGCCTTTATATACTCCGCCCCGTGAAGGTGAACGCCCTGCCCCCCGCGCGTCGCTCCATCGCTCCTTCCCTGACCCCGCAGAGTCGGGCGGGTCGCGTCACTGCGTTTTACGCAGCGCTGACGGCGGCGGCGATCCTGTGGGGCGCGCTGCGCGGCCAGCCGAACGTTCTTCTGTTCGATGCTGAGCCGACGCTGTCCACCGCGCTGCACCCCGGCCTGCGTCCGGCCCAGCTTTTGTCGAGCGCGGCGATTGGCGTCGCCATGGGCCTGCTCCTCGTCGTGCTCACCCGTCTCTTGCACGCCCGCTACGATTGGGCCCGCGTCCTGCACAGCGAGTTCAACGATGTCCTCGGCCCACTCTCCGCGACGGAGATTCTCCTCCTCGCGGGCGCCTCGGCGATCGGTGAAGAGTTCCTGTTCCGCGGCGCGTTACTCCTGCACCTCAAGGCGCTCTTGCCCGGGGCGGCGGGTCTGACCGTGGCCATCTTTGGATCCGCGGCGATCTTTGCGCTCTTGCACATCGGACCCGGCACGCGCTTTCTGCCATGGACGCTGTCGGCGTTCGTCGTCGGGCTGCTCTTGGCGGTGGTGTTCGTGACGCTCGGTGATCTGATTGCGCCGATCGCCATTCACTTCACCGTCAACCTGCTCAACCTAAAAGACATCGTCCGCCGCCCGGTGCCAGTCAACGAGGCGGGCTGACGAGATGCCTCGGGCTGGTTCGTCCCGCGAATCGCTGTGGCTTGAGCCGCGCGCCTCGGGGCGCGTACAGCCCGCCGACTACGACGCGCTGGTGCTGCAGGGCGGCGGCTGTCGCTGCTTCTTTACCCTCGGTTTTCTAGAGGCGGCTGGCGACACGCTGACCGGCGTGCAGCAGATCGCGGCGGTCAGTGCCTCGACCGCCATGGCCTGCGCGCACCTCATCGGTCGGCATCGCCAAGCGCTTGAGACGTTTGCTAGCCGGGTGCGGCGCAACCCGCGCAACTTCCACCTCGATCGGCTACTGCGCGGCCAAAATCCCATGCCGCACCACGCCATGTATCGCGAGGCGCTGCTGGAAGCCTTCGCCGGCGATGCCTTTGTGCGTCTGCAGGCCCAGCCCACCCGCTTGCGCCTGGCGACGAGCCGCGTACCCACCCGCTCGCTCGCTGTGGCGATGGGGCTCGGCGTGCTGTTCCTTTTGCGACGTCAGCCGCCGCCGCTGCTCTCTGTTCACGTCATCGAAGCGCACGCGCTCTCCGATGGCGAAGCGCTGGCCGATGCGGTCCTGGCCTCGTCAGCCTTCCCGCCGTTTACGCCGGTACCGCGGGGGGACGATCATCAGCTCATCGATGGTGGCGCGGTGGCCCCGGTGCCACACCAGGCGCTAGATGGAGCGCAGCGACCGCTCTACATCCTGACGAGACCGCAGCCCCTATGGCCGATGCCGTCCGGCGCCCACTACATCGCCCCCGAGACCGATCTGCGCGTCGCCACCTGGGACTACAGCGATGAGTCTCTGCTGCGTCGGGTCTACGAAGCCGGCCTGCGCTGCGGCGAGCAGTTCCGCCGTGCTCCGCGGGTCTGGCTGCAGCCGTAGATGCAAGCAGTTTGCGTTTACGGCTTGACCTGACGCGCCGTCTTGCCGCGGGAAGGTGGCGTCTTCTCCCCCGACTTGCCGCCCGCGCTCTTGCCCGTCTGGGGCTTTTCGGCCGGCTTTTCGGAAGCCTTTTCGGAAGCTTTTTCGGGCGACTTTTCCGTCGCTTTTTCGACTGGGCGCTTGCTCTTGTCGCCGGCCTGACACTTGGGGCAGGTGCCAAACAGGTACAGCTTGGCCTCGTCGATTAGATAGCCGGCCAGGCGGGTCGGGATCAGCGGGGCGGGAACGATGCCCTCTTCCAGGCAGTCGAGCGCGCCGCACACCCGGCACTGCAGGTGCGGATGATCGACGCGACAGCCCTCGCAGACATGGACCTCGAAGCGCCGGCTGCCATCGGTGGTGCTGACCTGCTGTGCCAGATCGATCTCGGTCAGCGTCGTCAGCGTGCGATAGACCGTGACCTGATCCAGGCCCTCGGGCAGCAGGCTGTCTAGAAGCTCCTGCGCCGAGGTTGGGCGATGGGCATCCAAGAGCGCCTTGAGCACCAAGAGCCGCGGCGTCGTCACCTTCAGGCCGCGCTCGCGCAGCAAAACTTCCGCCTGCACCGCATGGTCATGGCGATGAGAGCTGGGGGGGCTGGAACCGTCTTTTTGCGACACCGGCGCGCGCTTTTTAGCCATGGCTTCTCGCCCGTTCTTCCTCGTAGTCCTGAGCAGCATCTCGGGAGGTTTCCCTCGGGCGCAGAGGTGCTCTGCGCGGCGCGCATGATGGCATATCTCGGCGGGTGGTGACGGAATTTCTGCGCTCGCCGATTTTGCTTATGCGGTCTGGGTTGCGTGCTATAAATGCAAATCATTTGCATTTAGAGCGGCGCCCGGGCTGCGCTTCCGGCCGCGCGCTCATCCCAGCTTCCAAGGAGGATCCACATGTCGCTAGGTCGCTTGTCTGCCCGTCGTCACGCCACGCTGCCCGCGCTGCTTCTGCTGTCCGCATTCGGTCTTTTCGCCTGCGGGGATTCAGCCATGACCGGCGGGGGCGGCAGCATCCGCATCACCGCCTCCGGCGAGATCCTGGCGCTGCGGAGCTTCGCCTATCCCCCCGCCCAACCCGACGATCCGGTGTTTGTCGATGGCTGGGAAGTTCGCCTCGACACGCTGCTGGTCACGCTCGACAAGTTCACCGTTTCAGAAAACCCCGACAAGTCCCCCACCGACCAGTCACAGACCGATGCCGAAGTCGCGATGCAGAGCGGTCCCTGGGCCGTCGATCTGCACAAGGGTGGGCCGCTCTTGGGCAAGGGCGGGGGCGGTGAGCAGGCGCTGCCGCTGGGTACGATCAGCGGACAGAACCTGCGCGGCGACAAGGCCTTCGACCCGACGCAGCGCTACGCACTCGGCTTTGACATCGTGCCGGCCAGCGCGGCGGCCAGTCGCCTCAACTTCGACAGTAAGAACGATGCTGACTACCAAGAGATGATCCAGAAGGGCTGGACCGTGCTCTATGCCGGCGTCGCGACGTTTCGCGGCACTGGCTGCACCTCCACCAATCCGGCCTATGACTTCAGCAAGCTGCCGACGCAGGTGCGCTTCCGCTTGGGCTTTCAGACGCCGACCAGCTATCGCAACTGCCAGAACCCCGATAACGCCCCGGCACAGCCGTTTTCCGGCGAGGAGCAGCAGCGCGGCGTGCAGATCAAGGCCAACACCACGGTATTCGCGCAGGCCACTCTGCACACCGATCACGTGTTCTGGGAGTCGGTGCAGCATGACTCGCCGGCCCACTTTGACCCCTTCGCCGCCCGCGCCAAGAAGGATGGCAGCGGAGCTTACGTCGTGACAATCGACGACCTCAAAGGGACGAACTTCACCGCCTTCACCGATCAGAGCGGCAACCCGCTGCCCTGGCGCTCGTGCGTCGCGGGCTACACGCCGCCTTCGACCGCGGCCAGCATGGGCTTCGACAGCCAGGGGATTCCCTACACCCCGTCGGGGCCAGCCGAGGGCGGACTGCGCGACTTCGCGGACTACTTGGCCTACAACCAGAGCACGCAGGGCCACCTCAACGCCGATGGCCTGTGCTTCGTCGAACGCCACTACCCTTCGCCGAAGTAACGATGCGTCCCCTGCGCGACCGCAATCTGGCTATGCTGCGCCCGCCAATGCAAATCAGTTGCATTTCTTGTCATGCGCCGCGCCGCGCTCGTCTGGTGCTGGTCGTTGCCTCGGCTGCTCTGCTCGGCGGGAATGGGCTTTACGCAGCGCCGCAGGCGACCAAGTCCCCGCCCACCCTGGTGGCGCCCGAGGTGCGCGAGTCGGTCCCCGCGCTCTATCCTGCGGAGGCCCGCGCCGCGGCGCGTGAGGCCAAGGTGGTGGTGCTGGCCACCATCGACAAGACCGGAGCTGTCACTGCTGTCGAGCTCAGCGAGTCAGCCGGTGAGCCTTTCGATCATGCAGCCCTGGCTGCCGCCAAAAAGTGGCACTTCACGCCGGCGCAGAGCAATGGCCAGCCGATCGAGAGTCAGGTGCAGATCCCGTTTTTGTTTCATCCGCCGCGGCCCGAGTCCGCCCCCGCCCCGCCGACTGTCCCCCCGACCGATCCGTCGGAGACTGCGCAAGACCGTCCATCGCCAGGCGCTGCCAGTCCCGCCTCGGCCCCAGCCGTGGCCGTAAACACCGCTCCTGCCAACCCGCCAGCCGCCCCCGCAGCCGAGCCGAGCAGCGCGCCCGCTGCTGGTTCAGCCACGTTTGCCACGACGATCACCGGCAAGCGCCTGCCGCCGCCTTCGCGCGGGGCCGCTGACTTTCAGGTCGAGATCGGGGCGCTCGCCGCCGTGCCGCGCAAGAACGCCAGCGAGGTGCTCAAGCTCGTGCCCGGCATCCTCTTGACCAACGACGGCAGCGAGGCCCACGCCGATCAGGTCTTCCTGCGCGGCTTCGATGCTCGCGAGGGTCAGGACATCGAGTTTTCGGTCGGCGGCGTGCCGATCAACGAGAGCGGCAACCTGCACGGCAACGGCTACTCCGACACCCACTTCATCCTGCCGGAGCTGATCTCTGCGCTGCGCGTCATCGAAGGACCGTTTGATCCTCGCCAGGGCAACTACGCCGTCGCGGGCTCGGCAGATTACGAGCTGGGTCTTGCGGGGCGCGGGCTGACCGCCAAGTTCACGGCGGGATCGTTCGGTACCTTTCGCGGCCTGCTCTTGTGGGGGCCGTCGGGCGGACGCGAGGGCACCTTCGCCGCCGTGGAGCTCTACGAGACCGCGGGCTACGGTCAGAACCGCGATGGCCGTCGCGCCACGGTGATGGCGCAGTACGAGGGTCGCAGCGGCGCGCATCTATATCGCCTGACGGCGCAGGCCTACATCGCCAGCTTTCACTCGGCCGGCGTGTTGAGAGAAGACGACTATCGCAGTGGACGTGTCGGTTTTTTCGACACGTACGATGCCAAGCAAGGCGCCGATACCAGCCGCTATTCGGTCAGCGGATTTCTGGAATCGCGGGCCGGATCGTTCCTGCTGCGCAATCAGGTGTTCGTCATCGCCCGGCCGATGCGGCTGCGGGAAAACTTCACCGGCTTCTTGCTCGATCCGCAGGAGCCGACGCAGAGCCCGCACTCGCAGCGTGGGGATCTGATCGATCTGCAGTCGCTGGCCGGGACGCTGGGGGCGCGCGGCTTTGGTCGCCTGAGCGGCGAGATCTTTGGCCAGAGCCAAGAGATCGAGGTCGGCTACTTCGCGCGTGGCGATATGGTCAGCAACTCGCAGCAGCGGCTGGAAGCGGCCACCGGAAATCCCTATCACGTCGAGACCGACCTGGAGTCGCGGCTCGGCAACATCGGGCTCTACGCCGACCTCAACCTGCGGCTGCATCGCTATGTCGCGCTGCGCGGGGGTCTGCGCGGCGACCTGTTTACCTACGACGTGCTCGATCGCTGCGCGGTGCAGTCGGTGGCTCATCCCTCGCGCGAAAATCCGCCCGGCGATGCCTCGTGCTTAAGCCAGCAGGACTTTGGCAAGTATCGCGAGCCGACGCAGCGCTCGACGACCACGGGCAGTGCTCTTTTGCCGCGCGCCACGCTGGTTCTGGGACCTTTGTGGGGGGTAAGTGCCGCGGTCAGCTACGGGCAGGGCCTGCGATCGATCGATCCGATCTACATCACGCAAGACGGCAAGACCCCGTTCGCCAGCGCGCAGTCGGTCGATGCCGGCCTAAGCTTTGGTCGTCGCCTGGGCTCGATCGAGCTGAGCCTGCGCGGCGCTTTCTTTCAGACGCGCGTCGATCGGGACCTGATCTTTTCGCAGACCGCGGGCCGCAACCTGCTGAGCAATGGCACGACGCGCATCGGCGGTACCGGCGCCGGTCGCGTGCTCGGTCGCTTCTTTGATGTCGCGGCCAACCTGACCTATGTGCGCGCTACCTTCGACGACACGGGCCTGCTGATTCCCTATGTGCCGGACTGGGTGCTGCGCATCGATGGATCCCTTTTTGGGGAGCTGCCGTTCCCTCGGCTGCGTATTTTCGGCAAGGCGTTTCGCGGCACGCTGGCTTCTGGTTTTTCGTATGTCTCGCCGCGTCCGCTGCCGCAGGGCGAGCGCAGCAATCCCATCGCGGTGCTCGATCTGCATGCCTCGCTGGGCATCTGGCTGTTTGATGTGGGGCTGGTGGCGACGAACCTCTTGGACACGCAGTACCGGCTGGGCGAATACAACTACGCGTCCGACTTCGGTAGCCAGCCGTTCCCGACGCTGGTGCCGATGCGGCACTTCAGTGCGGGCGCGCCGCGGCAGATCCTGTTTTCCCTGTCCGTGAACCTGGGAGGTGGCAAGTGATGCGGGGGTTCATCGGTCGTGCATCGGCTCGTGCGCTGTGTTTCCTGCTGCCGCTCTTGTCCTTTGCCTGCGGTGATACGACGGGCGGGGCGCGCGTGCGCTTTGCCGCGGTGGCCAGCGGTCCCAGTGATGCGACCTCCGGGCCGCTGAGCTTCACCTCGGCGCTGGGGTATCGCGTCACGCTGCGCCGGGCGCAGTTATTTGTCGGCGCGGTGTATCTGAACCAGACGGTTCCCACTTCGGGAGCGCAGGAGACGGGCTGCATCCGGCCCGGCATCTACGTCGCGCAGATCACGGGCTCGCTGCGCATCGATGCGCTGTCGCCGCTTGCCCAGCCGTTCCCGGTCGATGGCGAAGGCATCGCCAG
This sequence comes from uncultured Myxococcales bacterium, assembly GCA_937952145.1. Taxonomy (GTDB): domain Bacteria; phylum Myxococcota_A; class Polyangia; order Palsa-1104; family JAEUJZ01; genus JAEUJZ01. The sequence continues at coordinate 10,936 of CALFYE010000556.1, read as the reverse complement.
TCAGGCGTTCTCGGGTGAGCTTTGGCTGACCTCGGGCGACATCAACCGCAGCGATGATCAGACAGTGATCCTCGATGCGGCGGGCGAGGCCGAGCGCGACGGACAGACCTACCCCTTCGAAGCGGCGCTGACGATTGGCACGAACCGCGTCCTGCCCTCGGGGGATCCGGCGTATCCCAGCAAGAATCCCATCTGCAAGCAGCGCATCGTGTCACTGATCCCGACTGATCTCTTGCCCCAGTCGGAGGGTCGCCTGCACCTGCGCGTCGATCCGCGGGCCTGGTTTCAGACAGTGGAGTTTTCGCTGGTGCCCAAGGTGGCGGATAGTCCGCCGCTTTATCGCTTCTCGGACCAGAACGACAACCCGGCTGATCTGAGCCTGTTTAATAATGGCCTGCGTCGACGAGCTGGGGCGTATAGCTTCGGCTGGGATGCGGGGGCGCTTTAGGAAGGTGTTTACAAATTAAGCTGCGGGGGAATCAGTCGGCGAGCACTTCCGCCACCGACAGGGCCGACAGCGCGCGTTCGATCCAGCGTTCGAGCTGCTGGGTGTCTTCGCATGCCTGGATCTGCTGCCGCTCTGCGTCCGTCGCGCTCAGGCCGCGCGCAGACAGGATGCGCAAAAGTGCCTTGGCTTCGCCTTTGGCTTCGCCTTTGGCTTCGCCCCGGGCTTCACCTCGGGCTTCGCCTCGGGCTTCACCATCGGCGACGCCGGCGTTGTAGTGATCGCGTTCCCACTGCGTGCGGGGTTGGTAGTTGGCCCAGGGGTTCAGCATCTTGATCATCTCCTGTAGCAGGGTGAGCCGCTCGTCGTCAACGAGGCCCCGCAGCAGCCCATAAAACCAGACCGCAGCGTCGGGTCCGGCGACTGCCTCGGTAGCGCGTAGGGCATGCGCGGCATCGACTTCACCGCCGTGATCGTTTACGTGCAGGACGGCGGACAGCATGGAAAGCGGCAGGTCGGCGCGCGCCGCCTCGTCGGAATCCAGCCGCCGAACATCATCGGGACCGACGACGAGTGGTCGGAACGGAGCGTGTGGCTGACACGTCGCGATCGGCTGCTGCGCCCACTGCGCGGTCTGGCGGTTGGTCGCGATGACCAAAAGGTACGTTTTTAGCAACCCGCGATGCTTGGCGTGCAGCGCCGCGGTGTAAAGCGGCCAGCTAGACCGCTTGTCGGGATCGTGCTGGCGCTGGATTTCCAGCACCACTGCACCAACGGGCTCTTGACCTTGCCGCAGCACCATCGCGCCATCCGCTTCCCATTCCTCGACGGCAATCTGGTTGAAGCGGGCGGGGTAGGGCTCGGCGATGGTCGCCGCCGGCATGGGCTGCCCGCACAGGTCAAGGAGCTTGGGCAGAAGCCCCGGGTGACGGTGACAGAGCTCAAGCGGCGCTTCATGTTCGATGGATACGGTCATGGCGGGGCGGGAGGAGATAGGCCACGCCCCCGCATTCGTAAAGGGCAGCCGGCCCCCGCCCGTCGGAAAAAATGACGCGTGGGGCCAGCGCGATGCTCAGCGGATCGATCGGCAGCGAACGGAAGCGAGCTGACTCTGCGCACGAGGCTGCGACGGATTCGACGACGCCTTCCTTTTTCCAGCCGGCGGTTCACGAGGTGCGCTTCGGTTCGGTATGGGCTGCGGGAAGGGGCGTGGTCTCCGTCGGGCCCGCGGGCTCGTCAGGGTGGGGTCGGTGCACTTCATCGCGGATGTGCAAGACCCCGGTCAGCGGCAGCGCATCAAGGCGCACGTTGAGCGATCCGTCCTTGTTCACAAAGGCGGCGCCGACGCGAATCCACTGCTTGTGGCCGGGTCGCTCGGCGACGATGTAGACCACTTTGAAGGGCTTGCTAGGCTGCGGCATGGGCTGCGTCTCGGTCACCGCAAGACCGAAAGCACGGGGACGAAAATCCCCATCCCAGTGAGGTCTCCGTCGAGAGTTGCCGACAGCAGAGGCAGCACCGATGCAAGCGAAGCAGGCAGGCAAGGCATAGCAAGACCCTCCAGACAAAGCGCGGACCTCGCCCCTCGTGCCCCGCTAGACACCTACGAGACGGTTATGCGAAGTTCCGCCGGTTCACAGCGATTGGGCAGAGCATTGCCAAAAAGTTTAGAACTAAACAATCAGAATCCGGCCGCGGATGTCAAGTTCAAAAAATCGTGTTCACGGCAGGCAGATCGCTGCGGCGAGAGAGTTGCTGAGGCTGAGCCAGGGAGACCTGGCAGAAGCTATCGGCATGCTGCCGCAGGCGCTCGCTCGCATCGAAGCCGATCGAGTTGTCCCTCGCGAGGCCACGCTAAGCAAGATCGTCGCTGAGCTTGAGCGCCGCGGGATCGAGTTCATCAATGGGCGCGGGGTCATGCTCAAGAAGCCAGCGCTGGACAGCCGCAGCGAGCACGAGAGCGCAGGGGAATAGCGTGGCCGAGCTTAAAGGTCTGTCTTCGAGCGATGCGGTGGGCTGGGTTCGCCGCGCGGTTACGGGCGGCGGTGCATAAGCAGGCCGGAGTTGCCGCCGGCGAGGGCGGTGTCGGCGGAGAAGGCGTGGACGGCGCGGACCTGATCGTAGAAGCGGGCGGCGATGCCGGGGGTGCCGGTGCCGGTGCGTTCCCAGACGTAGTTGTCGTCGGTGATGAAGGTGCGGGTGGGGGTCACAAAGAGGGCGCGGGCGTTGCGCAGAGCGACGGTCTCGAAGCTGGTGCCGTTGAAGCGGTAGACGTACGAGTTGTTGTTGGTGGCGAAGTAGACGTTGCTGGCCGAGGAGCCGTGGATGGCGGTGATCTGGGAGGCCGAAAAGACGCAGCCGCTGACGTAGCCCGAGACCCACTTCATGCCGTCGAAGCGGCGATACTGGCAGGTGAGGCCGGAGGCGGCCCAGATGTCGAAGGGGCCGCTGCCCCAGACCGGGCCGTGGATCAGGCCGCTGTCGCTGGTGACGAAGCGCAGGCCGTCGTAGAACTGGATGCGGTCGGGGCTGCTGAGCACCAGGCGGTCGCTGCTGACGCTGGCGATGTAGTTGATGTGGCCGGTGGCGAGGGTGGAAAGCGTGCTCCAGGTGCTGCCGTCCCAGTGCAGGAGCTTGCCGTTGTGGCTGCCCACCCAGATGTCGTCGGCAGCGCGGCCAGCGACGGATAGCGGCTCGGACGGCAGGGTGTACTCGGTGGCGACGGTGCCCTGGACGCGGCGGGCCAGCTTGCCTTCGGTGAAGATCCAGTAGTCCATCTCAGAGGCGCCCCACATGGCGACGATGTTGTCGATCTTGCCCTTGGTGAGCACGGTCGGGGTGCGGCCGCGCACGCGGACGATCTGGCCGCGGTTGCCGACGGCGACATAGTCGGTGGCGCTGCTGCCCCACAGGCCAAAGAGGGGCTGGCCGCTGACCTTGGGCATGGCGACCTGCCAGGTGGTGCCGTCGTAAATCACGACATCGCCGGTCGGGCTGCTGGCGGCGACCGAGGTCGGGCCGAAGGCCTGCACCGCGCTGAGGCTGGTGACACCGGGGATCATCGTTCCGCGCCACATCGTGCCGTCGAAGTGCCAGACCGGCTGACCCGAGCCGCTCATCACCGCCCAGATGTCGTTCTTCGAGGTTCCGGAGATGCCGATGGCCGTCGGTGCACCCGAAAACTCGGCGCCGCAGGTCCAAAGTGAGCCGGAGTAGTAGCAAGCCGTGCCCGAGGCTCCGACGGCCCAGATGGCATTGCCGGCGCTGCCCCAGATGCCGTACAGGGGATAGGTGGTGCCGCTGGGCACGCTGCGCCAGGTGGTGCCGTCGTAGCGGATGATGGTGCCGGCATCGCCAACTGCCCAGACGCTACTGCCGTCGCCCCAAAGTGCACGCAGGGTGTTGCTGGTGGGGCTGGTCTGCTGCGAAAGGGTGCTGCCGTTCCAGAACCAGATGGTGCCGGACTCGCCGACCAGCCACACCTCGCTGGGCGAGCGCCCCCAGACGGCGTAGAAGGCGTATTCAAAGCTGTCGGCGGTCACGGCATGGGTGACACCGTCGACGCCGTCGTAACGCAGGACGTTGCCGTACTCGCCCACCAGCCAGATATCGCCGGTCGAGGCGCCCCAGGCGGCATTGAGCGTCCGCGGCTGGGGAGTTTGGTTTTCCCAGCACCAGCGACTGGTGCCGAACGGACAGACCTTGGGCCCGCCGGGCGGCGGCGGCGTCATGTCGGGGGGCGGCGCGGTCATATCGCGTAGCACGGTCATGTCGGGCGGCGTTACCGCCATATCACGCGGCGGTACGGTCATATCGGCGGGCATGGCCATATCGGCAGGTATGGCCATATCCGAGGACATCGCCATATCGGAAGACATCGCCATATCGGAAGACATTGCCATATCGGAAGACATCGCCATATCCGAAGAAATGGCCATATCCGAAGAAATGGCCATATCCGTAGACATCGCCATATCCTTAGACATCGACATATCGCTGGCGCCGCTCATGTCCAGCGCTGACGCCATATCACCCATCCCGCCCATCGACAGGTCGGCGCTCCCCGCCATGTCGGGCAGCGGCGGGGCGCACAGGTTGCGGCCGGGGACGCAGATCAGGTCGTCGGGGCAGGGGTTGGTCGCGCTGCAGGGGATGACGACGGAGCCGGCGCCGCCCTGCGAGCAGCTAGAGGCGAGCGGCAGGAACGACAGACCGACGAGCAGACAGGCGAGGCGCAGAACGGGAGTAGACATGAGAGGTCGCAAGCTCCAGCGAGGGTGGGAACGCGGGACGCCGCGAGCCTAGGCGATGCGAAAGGCCGCCGACAATCACAAAAAAGTAGGAGGGGAGGGCAGGGCGAAGGGTCGGCGTGGGCCGCGGGAGCCGTGACGGTGCAGCCCGGCTCAGCCTGGGCCGGGTGCTGGGCTGTCTTACTCGACGTTGTACTCGACGGAGAGGAGCTGAAACTGGCCGTAGGCGTAGGGGCCCGCCGGCTCGTGCCAGAGAGCCTCGGCCGAGGCGGCGATGTGCGTGGTGCCGGGCTGCCCGCCGCGCGCCGGACCCAGCCAGCCCACCTGCGAAAGCGGCGTCGACCAGCGCAGGCGACGGAAGGTCTTGCCGTCGGGCGAAGCCGCCAAGCGGTCGTCTGAGACAAAGTCAGCAAGCTCGCCGCCTGGACCAAAGATCAGGGTGGCGCGGACGGTGTTTGGGCCCAGCGTGAACTCGACGGCGGTGTGCTGGGCGTCGATAGCGGTAAAGCGCAGGCGGGGATCGATGAGGGTGGCCGGCGCCATCACCACCATGTCGTTGAGCAGGGTCACGGTCTCGGCGCGCGTCATGTCATCGCCGCGCGCATCCAGAAATGGGATCAGGCCGGCGAGGCGTCCGCGCATGCTGGCCTGGCCGGCAGCAAAGACATGCAGGACATCGGCTGGCACGCCGCCGCGGGTTGCGGACAGCAGAAACAGACGCGCGGGCTCGGCAAAAAAGCTGGTCTGCTCGGCGGTAAATGGCATCCAGTCGGACTGCGGCCCGCTGCGGATTCGGCCGGAAAAGCGCACCCGCATGCTGCGCACTTGCGGCTGACCCAGTGCGCCGCTCTCTCGGATGTAGTGCTGCACCGGCGCGGGGAGCGCGGCGATGTCGGACTCGCGCAGGGGGGGCGGCGGCGGACCTGCTTCCCGTCGGGCGGCGACCTGCCGAGCGTAGAGCGCCGCGAAGCTAGGCGGCCCACCCCGCGCCATGCCGAGGATCACGGCGAATAGCAGGAGGATATTGGCCAGCGTGCCGAACTTGGCATCGCTCCACGAGGTGCAGATCACGGCCTGCGACAGCCCGAGCGCGCCCAGCCCCAGCCAAGGGAAGGCGCGGGGAGCGAGAAAAAACGATCCCAGGCTGGCCAAGAGCGCGAGCGCCGCCAGCAGCCACAGCACGCCGAGCGGACGCGAGATGTCGCGGGTTAGCTGCGATAGCTGGGCCCAGCCGAAGGCCTTGGCCGGGCCGAGCAGGTGCAAGAGGGCGTGTCCGAGGAGGAGGCAGGCAAAGAGGATGCGCATCGTCGAGAGACCTTGCTGGGGCAGTCACAGCAAGCCATGGGCCAGCCAGCCGCCGACAGGGGCTCGCACGACGCAGCGCAAAAAGCGCGGCTGCCGCCAACATCCCGCCAAATCTGCGTCGATGCGCCGCCGCTAGAACACTGCCTCGCCGCGCAGCAGGAAGACGTCGTCGTGAAGCTCGGTGGGGGCGCCGTGCTCGTCGCGTCCCTGGTGGTTGAGGTTGGCTTCGTATTCAACGATCAAGCGGGCGACGCCGGGGTAGCGCAGCGAGCCAGCTAGGGCCAGCGTCGAATAGCTGGCGTCGTAGGGGGTGCGGGTGCTGCCCGAGCCGAACGTCGCGTCGAGATCGGGGTTGTAGACGTCGTAGCGCAGGCCCAGCGCGGCGTAGCGCGACAGCTCCTGCGTGAAGGCCACGTAGCCGCCGAGCTCGCGCAGCTCGCGGCCTTGCGCGACGGGGTTTGCCGGCTGCAGCGCGCGGTCGAGGTTCTTTCCGTAGATCAGCTCGCCGTACAGGGTCAGCGCCCCGAGCCGGGGCAGCGCGACAACGAAGCGCAGATCGCCACCGAATGCCGAGCGGCTGAAGTTTTTTCCCGGAACGGCTGGGCTGCCGCTTTCGATGGTGGCCTCGCCGGGGTCGAGCAGGCCGTTGTGATTGCGGTCCTGCACCACCAAGCTGTCTTTGGTCTCGGCTCGACCGGGATCGAAGCCGGTGCCAAACAGCGCCGAGACACCGGCGATGAGCTTGCTGCGCGGGCTGGGCGCAAGGTCGATTCCGACGCGCCCCAGGATGTCTTTGCTGTCGTTGGGATCGCGGGTGGGAAAGCTGCGATCGCCCAGCGGATTGCCGTTCATCAGAGCCACGGCATAGCGAAACACGGCAAAGGCGCCCTGCACGCGTGCCCCCAGATCGTACTCCCCGGGAAACAGGGCGCGGACGACGGTGCTGCGCTCGGCGAAGTGACGCTGGGTGTCGCCTTCCAGCATGACTTCAGAGCCAAACGGCATCTTGAAGATGCCCAGCGTGGCCATGATGGCCGGCGGGGCATCGGCAACCGGCGGCGGCCAGCGCAGCGAGACATCGACGCCGATCGGCCGAGCCTGCGAGCCGCGCACGGTGTTGACGTCGAGCTCCAGCGTGCCGGAAAGGATGCGGTACTCAAAGAGCGCCTTGAGGCGCGCTCGGCGCAGCAAAAAACGATCTTCATTCAGAGGCTCCCCCGCACTGCTGATCTGATTCACGGATGACTGTCGATGCACATAGTCAAAGTGCGCGAAGCCGGTCAGACGCAAGCGCGGCCCGGTGGGCTCGGGTGCGGCGGGTGCCGCGATCGACTGGGCGAGCGCTGGGCTGGAAAAAAGTAGGCTGGAAAAAAGTAGGCTGGAAAAAAGTACAGAGAGCCAGACGACGCGATGCATGTAGCCTCCGCTCGGTGAGCCCTGGGTGGGCAAGTCCTGGGGGACAAAACAGATCTCGCCCCTTTACGCGAACCTCGCGTCGAGGCGACCCAGGTTTTTAGACAGCGCGGTGCGCCGCGACAAGCTAGCTTCCGGCAGCGCCAAAAAGAGCGTGCATCCGGCGGCTTTCCCCCCGTGGCGCGGTCACCCCAGCCTCTTTTGCAGCAGCATCGCCGCGGCGCCCAGCAGGGCCCCAAGCGGCAGCGTTGTGGCCCAGGCAAAAAGAATGCTGGTGATGGTGCGCAGGCGCGCGGTGCCGGTGATCATGCCAATGCCAAACAAGCCGCCAGTGGCGACGTGCGTCGTCGAGACCGGCAGGCCGGCCCGCGAGGCGGCGATGACCAGGCCCGCCGTCGTGAGGTTCGCCACCAGGCCCTGGCCGGAGTTGAGCGTCACGATCTTTTTGGCCATCGTCTCGGCCACGCGCCGCGCCCCCAGCAGGCCACCTAGCGCCATCGCCACGCCGATGCTGAAGAGTCCGGGCTGCACCCCCACGGCCTTGGCACCGATCAGGATGGCGACGATCTTGGGGGTGTCGTTGAGGCCGCGGGCAAAGCTCACCGCGCCCGCTGACAGGAAGTGCAGGACATCCAGCGCGCGCTGCGCCGAAATTCCCCCCAGCGTCCCGGCATAGCGATCGATGGGCTGCACCCCGCTCGCGATCGCCAGGCGTACGCGCTCATCGGCCATCGCCGCCCCCGAGCTGTTCGCGCTGACGAGAACGAGCTCTTCCTCGATGCGGATGTAGGAGTCGCGGGTGATGCCCATGCGGCGCCGCGCGAAGCGGGCCAGGGGATAAAGGACGGCGGTGATGGCGATGGCGAGCAGTGGGCATCCGATGAGCGGCAGGAAGAAGCTCTTGCCCAGGACGGCAGGATTGACACCGCTGCCGCTGGCCAGACCGGCCCCGAGCAGCGCCCCGGTCAGGCTGTGTGTCGTCGAGACCGGCAGGCCTAAGCGACTGGCGGTGCTGACTGTCAGCGCGGCTCCCAAGGCCGCCGCCGAAAGGAAGGCCGGCGATGCCGCGACGGCGTCTGGGACCAGACCCTTGGCCGAAAAGGTCTTCACCAGACCTGCCGCCAGCCACAAGGTCAAAAGCGATCCGGCGAGCGTCGTCACGGTGGCCCAGGCAAGCGAGACGCGATACGAGGCCGTGCCCGATCCATAGATCGTCGCGACGCCCTTGAAGTTGTCGTTGCTGCCATTCGACCAGGCCAGAAAGAGGACGATGGCGAAGGCGAACAGCGTCATCGGATCGACTCCCCGCAGAACAGGGGCTGAGTGCGCGGGCCTACGCTCAGCCGAGCCAGGGGCATGGGCTTGGGTTCAGACCACAAGCTCCCTACCATATCAGAGAACAGCGACGAAAAAACAGCCCACGCCGCGCCAGGCAGGCGTGAGTTTCCGCGCCGCTTTGCGGCGGACTTTGCTGGGGACAGGCTGGGGTTTCCAAGACCTGGCGAAAGCCTGCCATCCGTCGGCACCGCTGCGGCAGACCACGCGCCGCAACTGCTTGAATTACGGATAGAAGCGCGCTCCCGCGACGTGATACGCTATCCCTTGCTGTCTCATTACCCAGCGACGGCACGGCATGCAAGGCTCCTCTCCACGCCGCAAGTACAAGGTGCTGATGGTCGATGACAGTCAGCTTGTGCTGGCCATGACCAAGGCGGCACTTGAGCGAGTCGGTGTGGCGGTGGTGACGCTCATCAGCCCGATTGGCTTTACCAAGGTGCTGCAGGATGAGCGCCCCGATCTGGCGCTGATCGATGTCGGCATGCCGGCGCTGCGCGGCGATCAGCTGGCTGAGATGATCCGGCGTCGCTTGCCCGGCTCCTGTCCGATGGTCCTATTTTCTGAGCGCCCGGAAGAAGAGCTGGCTCGCCTGACAGCGCTCTGCGGAGCCTCGGGTTTTATCCGCAAGAGCGGCGACTGGCCGGCGATGACTAGCGCGATCCTGGGATATCTCGAGAGGGCGCCCTAGGTCCGATGTGGGACTGGGCAGTAAGCGGAGAGGGTGATGCTCGATGAGCTGAGAGCCGAGTTTCTCGCGGAGTTTGTCGGCGTTGCTCGCAGCCGGATCAAGACCGCGCTTGCCCTGCTGTACCAAAGCGGGCCGGGCAGCCCGAGCGGCAGACCGCCGGGCGAGGGTGAGCAGAGCGTCGATGAGCTTTTGCACACCATCGCAGGCGAGGCGGCGATGATCGGTCTGCCGGACGTCGCCACGGCGGCGCGGGCAGCGCAGGCGGCGGCCAAGCTCTGCCAGAGCAGCGAGGGGCGGACTCCGCCGGCGTTGATTGCTTGCGCCCGCGCCATCCGGGGGGTGGCGGTCTTGGTCGATGCACTCAAGCCGTCCGCCAAGACGGGGCCCGATGCCGCTCTGCCAAGCCGCGATGCCGACGGGCAGGGCCGCGTGCTGATCGTCGATGACAGTCCCTTTAACGGCGTGGTGCTGGGCAATGCCTTGGTCGCGGCCGGGATGCGAGTCGCCGCCGTTCCCGATGATCTAGCGCGCGCGCTGGCCGAGCTAGAGACGCTGCGGCCGCAGATCGTGCTGGTCGATGCCATCATGCCTAACCTCGATCCGGCCGAGCTCTGCCGACGGATTCGCGCCCTGCCGGGCGGCCCCCAGATCAAGCTGCTGCTGTTCACCGCGATGTCGCATGACGAAGCGATGGTCCAAGCGAGCGGCCTGCCGGTCGATGGCTTCATCACCAAAGATGCCGGCATTCATGCGCTGGTCGCGCGGCTGCGCTCCCTGCTGCCAGGGGGCCAGCCGTGATCGAGGGCGGCAGTGCCAATCGCACGCTCGCGGCGATGACCGATGCCGTGACCGCGGCAAGTCAGTCCGCCGATGCCGCCGGGGTGATCGCGCCGCCGACGCAGACCCTGATGGTGCTGCGCGCTGGTTCGCGCTGGCTGGCCCTACCGGCTCAGGCCGTGCGCGAGGTGGTGCTCAAGAGCATCACCACCCGCATCCCGCATGCTCCGCCGCATGTGCTGGGGGTGGCGCTGCTGCGCGGGCGCCTGCTGCCGGTGGTGTCCCTGGAGGTGCTGCTGCCCGCTCTTCGCGAGACGGCGCCGCTGCCCGCTACGCTGCCGCGTCTCGTCGTGATTGAGACCGATCAGGCCGAAGCCGCGATCGTGGCCGAGGAAGTGCACGGCATCGTCGACTTCGTCGAGGACAGCCTGCGCGACCAGGCAACGCCGGCCCGCCGACCGAGCTGGGTACTGGCTGAGCTGACGTGGGAGGGGCGCCTGCTGTGCATCCTGCAGCCCGAGCGCCTGTTGAGTGCAACGCTGGGTGGAGAGGGCGAGCGATGAGTGCAAAGCCCGTCGGGTCGATCCCGCTCTTGCGCTTCTTTGCCGGCGAGCTGCGCTGCGGATTAGTCGCCGCCGCCGTCGAGCGCATGGAAGGTGCGCGCCCCGGTTATCGACAGGCCAGTGAGATCCTGGGGAGCCAGCCGGGACCGTCGAGTGA
>CALFYE010000555.1 GCA_937952145.1 uncultured Myxococcales bacterium | reverse complement strand
GAGGCCGTCTAGGCAGGGGCCCTGAGGTCACGAATTTCGGGGACGCTGACCTAGGGCACGCAGGGGCCCGCGCAGGTGTTTTGGATCAGGCCGCCCGGCTGAAAAAACTGATCGATCTGCTGCTTGATCTTGGGGTGGCGACGGACGCCTTCGTGGACGTCGTTCTTTTCACTCTCTGTCGGTAGCCGGCAGTAGATGCCGGGAATCTTCGCTGGATCGAGCTTGAAGTCGACCAGCACCAGCCCGTCATCCGCTGGTGCATTGACCGACGACAATCCCCACACCGGCTGCGGGCTGGGATTAAACAGCGGCACCCCGATGGCGCGCGCCATGACATGGCTGGCCAGGTTGTTCACCGAGTGATCACCGATGCCAATCTGCATGAGCAGGTGGCGATTGGCCGGGCTACCCGGGTAGGGCTGCGAGAGCAGGTGGGGCGCGTAGGTGATGGGGTCGACGCGGTCCCAGGTGCTCTGGCTGAGCGTCATGAACTTCATGATCGAAAGCGGCGTCGCCAGCTGCGTGGTCAGCAGCCCAAACAGCATCTCGTAGCTTGCCGAGCGCGACATCATGAGCGAGTAAGGACCCCCGCCCACGCTGAGCACCGCGCGATCGAGCACGGGATTCTGGCTCAGCATGGTGACGCCAAAGATCGCGCCCTGGCTGATGCCGTAGTAGTAGAGCTTGTCGGGATCGAACAGCGGCTTGCCGAAGCGACGCAGCTCGGGAACCTGCGCCAGCGGGCCTTTGACGGCGTACGACAGGGCAATCATGTTGACCATCGCCTGATGCAGCCGGTCGACGAAATCAAAGGCCGTGCCCGGCGAGTTGACGGCGTCCTGCACCACCTGATCGAGATCTGGCTCGCTCATCCCCCACCAGTCGACAGCGACCGCAACGTAGCGCCCTTCGTTGGTGTAGCCGCGCATGAAGCCGTAGTTGATCTCTTCGCGCAGGCCGAAGAAGCCGTGACCGTATTCCAGAATGCGGGCCGGCTCGAAGTTCATGTCGGCGGGCTTGGCGCTCTGCGGCACCTGCAGCGTAAACGGCACCTCGGTCTCGCCGTTCTGCTGCACCTGGCCCCGCGCGTTGCGATAGAGCTTGGCGCCGACCTCGCTGCTGGCCAGGTACAGCGGCACGCGGATGGTGCCTTCGATGCGCAGCCAGATGTTCGGGTTCTTCGTCGGATCGTTCTCCGCCACACTCACCACCGTCACGACCGGCGGCTTGGCCTGCAGCTTGGGCAGGACATCGGCGCGGATGGCGTCGAGATCGCGAGTGTTCGATGCTTCGCTGCTGGTCGTAAAATCCCAGGCCAGCTGCAAGCGCGAGCGATCGATGCCGAAGCGACTGAGCAGCGGAAAGATCTCCGCTTCGTAGCGCGTCGAAAGGGCCGCAAGCTCCGGCGTGCTATCCGCTTTGCCGTCGCGCAGTCGGGCGAAGCCGCCCGGCGCAGGAAGCGGCATGCTGGCCTTGCCGGCACCGGCTGGGCTCAGCAGATCCTGCAGGGCGACGATGTAGCGGTGCCCGCTCTGCAGGCGCTCGAAGGTGCGGATGATAAAGGCCTGCTCGCTCGGCTCTGTGGTGTTGAGGTCGACTTCGGCCCAGGCGGGCACCGGCTTTCCCGTTTCGCCATCCAGCACGACGACCTTGCTGGTCGGGCGCAGGCTCCGCTGTGGATCGTCGGTGTGAAAGACCACGCCTTCGGTGCTGACGCCGCCCGCGAAGTACACCAAAAGCGGTTGGTGGTGCGAGAAGCCATCGACCGGATGGGTCAGCGTGAAGTCGACGACCGCATCGCGACGGGTGCGCAGAGCGGCCGCTTGCGTGATCCGCACCCGCTTGCCGCTGGGCAGCGTCGTATCTGGCGTCAGGAAGAAATCAGAAGGGTAGGGCAGCAGGCAGTCGTGCTCGGCCGCTAGCGGGTTACAGCCCTGGGGGATCGCGAGAGGAGGCTCGCTGCCCTCTGGCCCCATCCCCGCGGGCGAGCAGGCTGCGCTATGCAGTGCCAAGAGCAGGGCGCCCAGTCGGGCCAAGAGTCCACCCCGTAAAGCGGGCGGACGTGCGACTGCGCGTAACGGAGCCAGCGTGTGCATAAAGGACCTCCGCCGCGCAACCTATCACAGGGCCGGGTCGCTCCTATCGCGACCCTTTCGCCTGGTGTCTTCCGAACTTCCGGACCAGCGCCACCAGGCCCTGCAGGGTCTGCGGCTGCCCCTGTAGCTCGGGTGAGGCGGGCATGACCTCGCTCTTGCCGACGGCGGCGCCGCCAAACAGGATCACCCGCTGTAGGCGCGCGTTGCTGACGTTTGACTGCCACATCCGATCGCTCAGGCGCTGCGGACGCGGTCGCAGGGCTGCGGCGCGTGGGCCGTCGCCCTCACCGGTCGCCCCATGGCACTCGGCGCAGCGGGCCGTATATAGACGATTCGCGGCAGCGAGGTCTTCGGCACTTACAGTCGGCGCTGCCTCGATGGCCGGCTCCGTTGCGGGACCGCTGCGGCCGCGGCAGCCCGGGGCCAGGGCCAACCAGAGCACAACACCCAGACCTCTCGCCCTGCCCCAGCCGTGCTGTGCTCTTGCAGAAGATGCAAGGAATTTGCATCTAAAATCGGCGAGCGCTACCGGCCGGGGCGGATTCTCTGACGGGAAAGGTCGCGACATGAGGGCAGGGGGGGTTACGGAATTTCAAACTCTTTGCAAAAAACCAGCAGATCGGGCGCGCCATCGTAGTGGGCCTGCAGGTGCTCGGCGTTGGGCCAACCGTGCACGCAGTGGTGGGCCGCTGTCGGCAACGCGCGCTCGCTGGAACCCTGCTTGGGCTGCTCCGCCGCACGGAAGAAGACGCAGTCCTCGCAGCAGTGGCGCAGCGCGTACTGCGCTCGCTCAGCCATGAAGTCGGGATCGCGGGGGATGTACATCGTGTCCTTGGGAGGAGGCTGGTCAGGGCAAAGTGACCCTGCGCAGGTCAGGGGCGCGAGCGGCTCAGCCGTTCGGAGGTAGTGCCGCCGGCGGCTTGTTCAGGGCCTTGCGCGAGCGGGCCGGCGGGCCAAACGTGCGCAGGAACCAACGGGTGATGCCGGGGAACATCCGGCTGGTGATGTAGGGCAGGGGATAGACCAGCACACGCTGCTTGAGGTCGACGGCCGCGCGAATGCGGCGCGCTAGCTCACGGGCGTCGCCGGTCACGAGGAGCTTTTCCGCCCACGAGGGGTATGCGGCATAGCCATCGCGACCGAGCGGCGTGTAGACCGGGCCGGGATAGACGGTGAGGACGTGCACACCGGTCCCTTCCAGCTCGGCGCCGAGGCACTCGGAAGAGAAGCCGCTGCCGGCCTTGGACGCCACGTAGCCCCACATGCCGCGCACCGGTGCGAAGGCCGCGATCGACGAGACATCGACAATCGTGCCCTGGCCGCGGCTCAGCATCTCGGGCAACACGGCCTGGGTCAGTCGCAGCGGCGCGACCAGGTTTAGCTGCAGCATCGCATCCAGATCGGCGACATCGTGCTCAGCCGCCGGCTGTACGCGCTGGACGCCGGCGTTGTTGATGAGGATGTCAATCGGGCCGAAGCGGGCAGCGGCAGGCGCCAACCAGTCACAGCAGCGCGATACGTCCGAGAGATCCATGGCAAAGATCTGCGTCGAGCCGCCCACCCGCGCAGCGAGCGCTTCCATCTCGGCGCGCCGCCTGGCCACCATCGTGACTTGGGCGCCGGCAGCGACGTACTCTTCGACGAGCGCAGCGCCAATTCCGCTCGACGCTCCGGTGATCGCAACGTGCTTCATGGGGTCTTCTCCGCGTAGGGCAGCGATGTATCACATCTCGGCGCCGCGATGGGACGCCTCGCCCGCGGCGAAGGCCGTGCTCAGCCCTAAGAGCGTTGACGCGGGTGGGGCGCTCTCCCGTATGCTGATGCTGCGATTTCTAAGATGGCGAAGGCGAAGAAGAAGCGAAGCCCGTCGGCGTGGCGAGACCAGCTTGCGGATCGGCTGGCGCGCAGCAGCCATGTCTTTTTGCTCACGCTGATCGCGCTGCTTGGGATCGAGGTTCTCGTCGACTGGAATCAGACGCTGGTCGAGATCAATGTCCTGCGCGACCAGGTGCGCCTAAAAGGTATGAACTATGCCGGCCTGCTGGCGCGCTCGGCCGTCGAGCCGATCCTAAGCAGCGATCGGGCGATGCTGACGCGCCTTGCGACCGGCATCCTGGATGACGAGGACGCGATCTACATCCGCATCACCGATCCCAGTGGGCGGCTGATCTTCGAACAGCTGGACGCCGACTTCGCAGCCATCGAGGCGCGGTGTGGCCTGCAGCCTTTTCCGCGTCGCTACGAGCACTTCTTAGCCCGCGATGCGCAGGGCGTAACGCAGGACTTTGCGGGCTTTCGCGAGCGCTTGGCCCACAGCCGCTATCGCGACTTGCCGCAGATCTGGAGCGACTTTTTGAACCGCATCGCGGCCCGCTTTTCGCCGCCGCCGCCGCTCCCCGCCTCGCGGGCCCACATCCTTTATCAAGACCGCTTGCGGGACGCCAAGCGGCAGCGCGATGAGGCGACAACCTGGGCGATCACTCCCATCCACCACGAGGGCGAACCGGTCGGGGCGGTGCTGGTGGCTTTTGACATGGCGCGAACCAACCGCGCGGTGCGCAACAAGTACATCAAGGGACTGGCCATCATCCTCTTCTTCGTGGGCCTGATCGTGTTTCAGAACGTCACGGGCCGT
The DNA here is from genome assembly GCA_937952145.1 of uncultured Myxococcales bacterium. Taxonomy (GTDB): domain Bacteria; phylum Myxococcota_A; class Polyangia; order Palsa-1104; family JAEUJZ01; genus JAEUJZ01. Next base: position 24,066 of record CALFYE010000555.1, on the reverse strand, counting down.
CGCGACAAGCTGCGCCTGCTCGACCTCGAAGGCCGCTACGCGCGTGCCAAGCAGGCGCTCAAGAGTGCGCTGCCGGCCGCGCGAGCCGAGGTGGGTGATCTGGTGATCAGCGGAGCACTGGCCCAGGCTCGCGGCTGCGTTGATGGCATGGTCTGGGACGTCGCGCAGGTTGATTCCCGCAGCTACATCCTGATCGTCGACCCCGATGGCGATGGCATTGATGCCGCTGCCATTGGCCTGCACGTGCTCTCGTGTTTTCGTCGCCGCCGCGAGTCGGCTACCGCGGTCGATTTGCTTGCCGAGGTCACAGCACTGGGGGCGGCGACTCGCGAGATCCCGCTGACGCGGCCGATCGGCATCGCGCTCCTTGAGATCTGTGAGGATGGACGGATCGACGGTCTGTGCAGCCGCTTTGCCGGTCTGCGTATCTTGGATCTGCCGGCCGGGAGCCCGACCGCCGTTCCGCAGCCACTGACGCAGGAGCCGATGTTCGAAGACGATGCCGCCTTCGCTTCGTCGAGTGGCATTCGCCAGGAGGCCGATCCCGAGCCCACCGGGCCGCGGCTACCTTCGGGCCTGCTAGGACCGGTGTTTCGCGTGCGCGCTGAGCTAGCACCGGGGCAGACCCTGATCTGTGCCGCGGCAGGTACCGGCGCGGGGGCGGGATCGCTCGATCTCGATGTCGTGGCTCGCTACTTTCTGCGCAGTCGCGGCGCGGCAGGTCTGCAGATTGAAGACGCTGCAACCTGGGTTCGGGGTCGCCACAGCAGCCTGGCCGAGCGCGACATTATCGTGGTGAGCGCGACTCGCCGAGCCACAGAGGCAGGCTCGCAAAAGCCCGGGCTCAGCTAGGGCGGCTTTGCGGCTCGCTGGCGATCGGTACCAGCTTGCTGGCATCAATGGTCTGCAGCTCGCTGGGAACCCTCTCCGGGGGCAGCGACGCAGCCAGGCCATGCAAGGCGCCACGCGGAGCGGTGAGCTCGGCAAACGCGCGGGGGTGCGGGGCCGCTGAGCCGTCAGAACGGACAATGCTGCGCGTCTCAAACGCATCCGCGGCGCAGCGCGCGAGATCCTCACTGACCAGGATCTGATCGGGCAGCGCGGTGGTGCTGAGCACTAGCGCCGTCATCACCGGTCCACCCAGGACGGTAAAGTCCATGCGTCGCTGGCTGGGGGCTCCGACGCTGGCTGTATACACGTCACCCAGGGCCGCACCGATGGCGGCGCGAAATTGATATGGTCCGGCGTTGAGCAGACCGGCTGTGTTCTCGGCGCTGCGCAGTCGCTCGCGGATGGCGAAGCCGGCTGAGAGGGCGCGCTCTGAGTGGTCATTGCCGCGGAATACGACAAGGGCGGCGTTGGCGATGAACTTCTCGACGACCCCGCCGCGCTCGTGGAGGATGGGCACCAAGCGATCGAACGTCTCGTTAAGGGAGCGCGTCACTTCGCTGGGGTTCTTGCCGGCGATGGCTGGGACGCTGCCGCTCTGTCCGGCTACGTCAGCTAGGGATGGCGCAACGCTCTCGGCGTCTACGAGCACGGTCTCGCCGCTCTGGCCGGCGGCTACGTTCGGCATGGCGCGCAGATCGACGACTAGTACCGTCGCGTCGTGACGCTCCGTCGAAAGAAGCTCCGCCTCGGGCGCGCTCAGCATCGGCTGCAACCGCTCCAGCAGCGAGTGGCTGGCGAAGGTGCGCAGGAGCGAGTTCTCCTCTGCCCAGGCCACGGCCCGCCGCGTCGCGCCCACGTGCTTGGCGGTCTTGTCGATGGTGCGCTCTAGATCCTTGAGGTCGATGGGCTTGGTCAGAAAGTCGAAGGCGCCGCGGTTCATCGCTTCGCGGATGTTTCCCATATCGCCATACGCCGACACGATGACCACGCGGACCAGCGGGTTGATCTCGGCGATATGGCGGAGCAGCGTCAGGCCATCCATCGCCGGCATGTTGATATCCGACAGCACGACATCGACATCGGGATTGCGGGTCAGCTGCTCAATGGCCACCAGCCCGTTTTCCGCGAACAGGAACTCGTATTGTCTGCGGCGAATCTGCAGGCGAAAGCGCTGGCGGATCAGCACCGGTACATCGGGCTCGTCATCCACAACCAGCACCTTGACGCAGCGCTGTCCGACATCGCCTAGCGCCGAGAAGGCGCTGGCCATCTCTCGCGCCGACTGATAGCGGGCTGCGGGGTCGGCGGCCAGGGCCTTTTCGAAGAAGGCATCGACGGCCGGGCCCAGCTCGGGCACGTGTCGCGAGGGGGGCAGGATGGGGTACCCAGGATTGCCCAGGCGCACCATGATCTCGTTGACGTTGCCGCCAATCACGGGGTGCTGTCCGGTCAGCGAGCGATAGGCCACCACGGCCAGCGAGTACAGGTCGCTGCGGTGATCGACGAGGCTGGGCGTGTGAGCCTGCTCCGGGCTCATGTAGAGCGGTGTGCCGGCCCGCTCGCCGTCGTCTGACTGAGTCGAGGGCAGGCGGAGAGCCATCGTGCCAGCCCCTTTGCCATCGGCGAGCCCATCGAGGAGCGGCACCAGACTGCGGTCGAAGCCCTGCTCTGCGCCGGCCGTCTGCTCGACGGAATCGCCGGGCAGGCTACGGGAAGCGGGCCGGGCCGGGCTCTTGCCGGCGTAGGGTCTGCGGATCGACGCAACCCCGAAGTCGAGCACCTTCACCACTTCCCGCCCGTCGCTGCGTGCTAGAAACAAGTTGGCGGGCTTGAGATCGCGGTGGACCAGGCCAGCGGTATGGGCGGCACTTAGGGCCCGTGCGACTTGCGCCACCAGGTTGGCAACGACGGGCAGCGTCAAGCGCCGCTCGCGTGTGAGCCGCTGATCGAGATCTTCGCCGCTCAAGAGCTCCATGACGATGAACGGCACCGCTTGGCCGTTATCGCGATCGATGCCGTAGTCGTGCACCTGGACGACGTTCGGGTGCTGCAGCTGGGCAGCGGCTCGCGCTTCCTGCGCGAAGCGCGTACGCACCAGCGCCGATTCCGAGTGCTCGATGCGCATGAACTTGATGGCGATCTGGCGGTGGAGCATGGTGTCAAACGCCACCCAGACGGTGCCCATCCCGCCCTTGCCTACCAAGTGATCGAGCCGATAACGCCCACTGACCAGCTGTTGCCGCATTCCGCTCGCTTAATTATATGCGAGCGGCTCTTCCTCTAGCGAGCAGCGCGATATGCAGGGCCGAGATCCCAATCGCTGGTACGCCGATGTAGACGCCCACGAGGAGAAACCACAGGGGCCGCGGGGTCATCGCAGTCGCCGACAGCGTCCAGTCGGCCGGGAGCGAGGTGACAAAGAGCGGCAGCACCGCTCCGAACCGCAGCCCCGCCATCATGAAGTGCAGCAGGTACTCCAGCCCGGACAGGCCCCCCAGATCTCGCCGGCTCGCTGGCTCGCAGAGAACATCAAAGAATTCAACCACTAGGCTGGCGATGAAGGTCAGCAAGGCCAGCCACAGCCACAGCCCATGCGGCTGCATCCAGAACAGCAGAAATACCTGTGGCACGAAGATCGTCACGTTCGCGGTGTGCAGCTGATGTTCCAAGCGCGAGGCCGGCCGCTCGTACAGTCGATACTTGTAGAGGTGGTAGTAAAGCCCATCGAGCGCCGCGATGGTGGTGAACACCACCATGCACACCGCAGCAGTGAACAGCGGAATCGAATCCAGCGATGAGTTAATCGGCAGCCACAACACGACGCTGCGTGTGATACCACAGCTGGGATGACCATCGAAGACTATGGCGCAGTCGTCGCGCTGCGGCAGGGGCGTCGGGTCCTTGGTCTCTTGCCCCCGCTGCTTGAGGTGCGCTGCTATGCCGTCGACGGTCTGCTTATCGACAGCGGACTGCATAGCCTGGCGGCGCAGGTCCTTACCTTCAGTGCAGCGCAGGGCGTGCAGCAGGCCGTCCTGACCCACCACCACGAAGACCATAGCGGCAACGCCCGGGCGCTACAGGATCAGCAGGTGAGGGTCAGCGCCTCGGCCGCGACCTGCGAGCGGCTGGTGCGCGGCTTCGGCATTCTGCCCTACCAGCGCCTACTGTGGGGACAGGCGCCGCGGGCTTCGCTGTCACCGCTGCCGGATGAGGCCACGATCGTTACCCCGCGGCATCGCTTTGCCGTGCTGGCAGCCCCTGGACACTGCGACGATCAGATCGCGCTTTATGAGGCCGAGAACGGATGGCTGTTTACCGGCGACGCGTTCCTTGGCGAGCATGTGAAAAATTTCCGCCGTGACGAAGACTTTGCTCGCATGCGCGACTCGCTTTCGCGCTTGGGGCAGCTCGATTTCGAGGCCTTGTTCTGCGCTCATAAGCCGGTCGTGCGTGGTGGGCGAGCCGCCCTGCAGCGCAAGCTGTCCCAGCTCTTGGAGATCGAAGGACAGGTCCGCGCGCTGCATGCGCGGGGCTGGCCGCTATCCCGCATCGCGCGGCAGGTGCTGGGGCCAGAGCGGAAGCTGCTCTATGCGCTGACCTTGGGCGATGTGTCCAAGTACAACCTGGTTCGCTCCATCGTCTACGGCCCGAAAAAGCGCACGACCTAGTCGCCAGCAGCGTCGTCGCCAGCACTGTCGTAGGTTGTGACACGACGCCGATAGTCGCGCGGAGTCTCGCCCGTGAAGTCGAGAAATGCATGGCTGAAAGCGCTCGGCGTCTGAAAGCCGACTTCCAGGGCCACCGTGGTGATTGGCACCTCGGTATCGGCGAGCTGATCGAGCGCGGCCAGCATGCGTGCACTGTGCAGATAGGCGTGCGGCGTCATTCCTAGCTCAGCCAGAAAGTGTCGTCGCAGGGTGCGCTCCGACATAGCGGCCCGACGCGCGATATCGCTGACCGAAAGCGGGCTGCCTAGGTGACGGCGAATGTGCAGCGTGGCCCGCTGCAGCGGCTCAGACTGCGGGGCAGGCAGGCGATAGGGCAGCCGTCCTCGCTCGGCCCACTCCAGCGTCAACAGCGACAGCGTACGAAAGTAAAGGAGGAGCAGCGGATCGTCGGCTGGGCTGTCATGACCAAAGCGAGTGGCGTAGAGCAGAAGCTCGCGCAGGAGCGGCGTCACCGTGAACACTCGGCAGTCCCACGCGGGGGGCGGCAACAGCGTCGGTGCGACGTATACCGTGCGCAGCGCGATTGGCCGCTCTGCCACTACGCGATGGGCGGTATTTCCGCGCAGAAAGGCCGCGCGATGCGGGGGCAAAAGCCAGCTTCCATCTTCCACTTGCAGCTGCAGTGCGCCGCGCACCGAGTAAAGGATCTGGTGACGCGTATGGGCGTGCCATTCCGACTGAAAGGGCGCCAAGTCATCGGCCAGACCGAACGCCGGAGCTACCGCCTGATCGACATCGATGATCGTCACCGCGCCACTATACGGCAGCCTGGCTGGGCGCTACTCAATCCCCCGCGCTGGGCAGGATATCGAGGCTGGCCAGGGCTAGCTCGCGACCCAGGTAGGCATGCTCGCCGCGGCCTAGCCAGAAAAGCAGGAGCCGCCTTTCGCCAGGCCCACGATAGGCAGCTAACCGTCGCTGATCTTCGACCGCGATGGGAGCTGCCCGGGCTTGGGCACTGGCATTGGACGAATCGCTCATCCGCAGATCCAGGGTGTAGCGGATGCCCTCGTGATCGCAGTGCAGCGGGGGCTCGGCTGCGCTGTGGGTCCAAAACGTCGACTGCGGCAGCTTGCGCAGCAGCCAGCCACGTCGCGCGTCGTGTGGGGTCAGCGGCTGGCTCCGCGGCAAGACGAGCAGGCTGCGGCCTCCCGTCCCTCCAGCATCTAGGTGCACAAGCAGCGCGAGCGGCGCCTCGCTCGACAGCCGCTCGACCCCCGTGACGACGTAGTCTTCTCCTCCTGGCCCCTGCGAGATCACCGCGCCGGTGCGCAGCGCCGCGATCTGCTCTGAGAGCGGGTCCTCCATGGGGCGGGCCGGCGGCCGGGCGGTGCGCTGCTGTCGTCGCTGTAGCAGCCAACCCGCCGTGCCACAGAGCGCCACCAAGAACAGCGCATCGACGCCCAAGCTCATCGTCTAGCGTGCTCCCCGCGGCCTAGATCGATCGTCCGATCGTCGCGCATCGTCTTCTTCAGACTACTCGCAATTTTTCAGCCCGCGGCCCCTGCGATCTGGCAAAAAGGCAGGCGCCCATGGCGAAAGAAAAATTCCCTGTGACGGCTGCGGTGCGAGTGCTGCGTCAGCACGGCGTGCGCTACGGTGAGCACCTCTACGAGTACGAGGAACGCGGCGGCACGCACAAGAGCAGCGAGGCGCTCGGCGTGCCCGAGCACAGCGTCATCAAGACGCTGGTCATGCAAGACGATGCCGGACAGCCGCTCGTCGTCCTTATGCATGGCGATCGCGAGGTCTCGACGCAGAGCCTGGCGCGTCAGCTAGGTCGCCGGTCCATCGTCCCCTGCCGCCCCGAGATCGCGACCAAGCACACCGGCTATCTGGTCGGTGGCACATCGCCGTTCGGTCTGCGCAGCCCGCTGCCAATTTACGTCGAAGAGTCCGTCTTGCAGCTCCCCCTCGTCTACATAAATGGCGGCAAGCGCGGCTTTCTTGTCTCGCTGACCCCCGCTGAGCTGCTGCGCGTGCTTTCGCCTACGTCTGTGCAAGTGGCAACGGGCTAGCGTCCTTGTGCGCCGCAGTCGTGGTCGGCGGCTGACGACAGCGGCGTGATACCATGCCCAGATGTACGAGCGCCGCCTGTTACCCATCCTGCCCGAGGGAGACGCGCCTCTTCTGCCCTTCTTTGGCCTGGATACGCTGTGGATGCAGCTGACCGGCACCCTGTGCAACATCGCCTGCCGCCACTGCTTTATCACCTGCGGCCCCAAGGAAGATCGCGTGCCGATGATGACGCGCGAGCGCATCGAGGAGCTCTTGCTGGAAGCCGCGGAGCTGGGCGTCAAAGAGTTCTACTTCACCGGCGGTGAGCCGATGCTGCACCCCGACTTCCTGGCCATTGTCGAGCGCACGCTGCAGGTCGGCCCGACCCACGTGCTGACCAACGGCATGCTGATCGATCGCGACCGGGCGCAGGCGCTGCGAAAGCTGTTTGATGCCGCGCGCTACTCGCTGGATATGCGCGTCTCTCTCGACGGCATGACGGAGGCAGAAAACGATCCGGTGCGCGGTCGCGGGACCTTCGCAGCGATTACCGATGGCATTCGCCGGCTGGCTGAGGTGGGCCTGTCGCCGGTCCTCACCGTGGTCGAGCACGCCGATGCGCTACGCGTAGCCTCGGCGCGCAGCGAGTTTTTGGACTTTGCACGCTCGCTCGGGCTGCCGCAGCCGCGCGTGAAGTTTCTGCCGCTCTTGCGCATTGGTCGCGAGCCGCGAAGGACCCGTGGCTACGGCAACGATGACGTCGTCCGTGACGCTCTGCCCGATGACATCGTGCGCAGCCTGCAGTGCAACAACTCGCGGCTCGCCACGCAGGACCACGTGCTCACCTGCCCACTCTTGCTCGATGCGCCGGATGCTCAGCTGGGGCGTCGGCTGGCCGACTCGCTGCGGCCCATCCATCTGCGCTGGTCAGCCTGTCACACCTGCGTGCAAGAGGGCCTGTCATGTCGCACCTAAGTCCTGCGCTCGCTCCTCCACCGGCTGCTGGGCAGCGTCGCTACGCCGTCTTTGGTGGGGTCTACAACAACGCGCATTCGCTGTCGGCCGTACTCGACGATGCGGCGGCCTGCGGTGCCGTCGAGACCTACTGTCTCGGCGATCTCGGCGGCTTTGGTCCGCTGCCCGACCGCGTGTTTCCCATCCTCATCGAGCGCGGTGTGCAGGTGATGCAAGGCAACTACGATCACTCGATCGGACACCAGCTTGCCGACTGCGCCTGTGGCTACAGCGACCCGCGCGACAATCACTACGCGCGGATCTCCTATGCCTATACCCAGGGCAAGACCTCGGGACGCTGGCTGCCCTACCTGCGCGATCTGCCGGCGGCGCTGCGTCGCGACTGGGGAGGCTATCGCGTACACATGGCGCACGGCTCGCCCCGACAGGTGAACGAATTTCTGTGGGAGACGACAAGCTCGGACGCGTTCCTGCGCCGCCTACTTACCGCCCACGCTGCCGACGTGCTTCTGGTCACGCACACCGGGATCCCCTGGGTGCGCAAGCTGCCGGCCGAACAAGGCGGGGGGCTGGTGGTCAACGTGGGGGCGATCGGTCGTCCGGCCAATGATGGCCACACCGGCGTCTGGTACGCACTCCTCGACGTGCCGCAGCCCGATCCAACGGCAGATGCCACCGGCTCGCTGCTGCGTCCGCCGGCTAGTCGCGCGATCTCGGTCACGCTGCGGCTCGTCGCCTACGATCACGAGCGGCTCTGCCACGAGATGCGCGCCGAAGCCCTGCCGGAAGAGTTCATCGAGACCATCGCCACCGGCTACTGGACCACCTGCCTAGAGATCTTGCCGGCCAAAGAACGCCTGCGCGGGCGCTTCTAGCCCGTAGTTCCCCTCTGGAATTTCGGGACAGCGTCCCGCTCCTTGTTCGTCTGTGCTCGCCCGCAATCCCGTCGGCCACGGGGCGGGCGGCTGCGCTCGTCTGCCTATTTTTGATTGTAAATATGCACACTTACACTGGAATCATAACGGCAAATATTCTTGCAGATGGGCACTTACCCCGACTGCCCCAGCCCCCCTGAGCTGCGGGTCTAACCCCGGGACCTATTGGCGATTCTTGTCACGGAATTCGCCAACATAGCGATTCTGGATTGGTCACGGAACAACCGGGGGGAAACCATGTCACAAAACGGTCTTAATTGGCTAAATTATCATCATCTTTACTATTTTTGGCGCGTTGCTCGCGAAGGCAGCTTATCGCGAGCAGCCGAGCAGCTCCGTTTGTCGCATTCGACGCTGAGCACACAGATCCGCTCTCTCGAAGAACAGCTGCAGGGCGAGCTGTTCTTGCGCAGTGGTCGTGCACTGTCGCTCACCGCCCTGGGGCGCGATATCTTGCAATACGCAGACGAGATCTTTCGCGTCGGGAGTGAGCTCTCGGATCTTGTGCAGGGGAAGGAAGTCAGGCCGCGTGCCGTGCTGCACATCGGTGTAGTTCGCAGTGTGCCGCGGCTTTTGGTGCAGCGCCTCGTCGAGCCGGTGCTGCGCTCGGCGGAGGCCGGGCCGATCGCGGTGCAGAGCGGCAGCCTAGATGAGCTCTTGGATCACATGGCGGCGGGTGCGCTACACCTCATCCTGTCGGAGCAGCCCCCGCCTTCCGGTCTATCGCTGCATGTCTACAGCCACACCGTCGGTGAGAGTGGCCTTTCGATCTACGGCTCGGCCGAGCTCCTCGCCCAGCATCAGGCCGGCTTCCCGCAGTCTTTGCACGGGGCGAAGATGTTACTTCCCGGTCGCGGCACTGCCCTGCGCGAGCGCTTGGACGAGTGGCTGACGCTGCACGAGATCACGGTGCGCGTCGTCGCTGAACTCGACGATCACGAGACCCTGCGCGCCTTCGCCGCAGCCGGCCATGGGCTGCTTGCACTTCCCACGCGCTTGGCGGCCGATCTCCTCTCCGGCCTGCCGCTGTTTTCCTTGGGCGAGCTTGCCGGCTTAAGCGGGCGCTTCTACCTGCTAGCGCCCGAGCGACGCATGCAGCGCGCCGACGCCCAGAAGATCCTGGCCCAGGCTCGTCGCCAGCTCTTCGAACCACCCAGCGATCGCTAGCGACGCGACAACCAGATCGGTACCGGGGTCGGCTGGCGCGAAGCGCGGTGGCCGGCCTCGCTGTCTTCGTAGGCCGCGCGGCAGGGCGCAGAGCTGTCGGCTCGCGGTCGGCTCGGCGACCGCTCACCGTCTGCGGGCAAACTGCTACAGCGATTGCTGCGATCCGCTGCAGAGAGGGGGCCGTATGAGCTGGATGCCGGGGCGTCGAAAAAGTGAGCTCCGCTGCGGCCCCAGCCTTAGAGCGCCTATCAAAACCGTCGAGAGGAACCCCAGCGGCAAGGAGGAAGGAGCGAGCGGCCTCCTGGCCGTGACCGACGACCGACGCGGCCGATGGGGTCCACAACAGGTTTTGATAGGCGCTCTTACGGTTCTCTCGACGGGGGAGATAATATGTAAACACCTTGTCAGTCGTCAAAGTGGCTGGCGATGGAGAAGGCGGGCGGAGTCTGGGGGCGGAGGCAGCGCCAGGGCTTGGGGAGCCAGATGAGGCGCTCGTCGAGGGCCACCAGGCCGTCGTAGAAGATGGAGCCGCGCTCACCGGGGGCGCCGAAGCGAAAGCACAGCCAGTAGCGCTCGGGACGCAGCAGGTGGGCGATGCCGCCGTAGCCTCCGGGAAACTCGCTGGCGGCGCCGGTGCCGTCGAGTAGTTCTTGCGCGGTCGCTACCTGCAGCTCGACCAGCGTCTGATCGGGCGCAGGCCTTAGCGGCTGCGGCGAGGCCCACAGCGCCGAATAGGTGGCCTGGGCTAGCTCGACGACGCTGGGCACAAAGACCAGGGCATAGTCGGCGGGCTGCGGGCGCAGCGACAAGAGCCGCGTCAGGTGCTCGGCCTCGTGCCCCGGGATCAGGAACTGTGACAGGAGCGCGTGGGCGCGCTGATAGATGACAAGGTGCTCGTCGGTCATCATCGCCTCAGGCTGGCCCTCCGGCGCGGCGAGGGAGGGTCGGCAGCAGCTCTTTTAGGATCGTCATCAGCCACAGCTTCGAGACGTTCTCCACCTCCCAGCGAATGGCCACGCCGCCGCTGGGCACGCGCCGCACCTCGTCGAGCGTCCGCCGCGGATGCGCCGTCTTCTGCCCAAGCTGGGCCTTCCATCGCTCCAGCCAGGCATCCTCCAGCGTCACCGTGGCGGGGATATGCACGGTGATGAAGCGGCGTACGCCACTTATCGCGCGTTCGGCCTCGACCTGATTCGGAACGTCTTCGGGACGGCGCGGAAATAGCGACGAATAAATTAGATATCCCCCGGCTAGGTCGCCATTTGGGAACTGGTAGGCATTTGAGTGCCAATAAGCTGCTGCGCCACCCCCGCCCTCCAGGTCGTTTTTTAGGGGGTAGTCGGATACAGGAACCAAACCCATTTTTTTATGAGTTTCCTGTAGTTCCTGCTTCATCTTCTTAAAATTGATATTCGCGTAGACAATAAATCCTACAAACGCAACCGAGAGCAGGATTGCTATGCCAAGCGCAAGCTTAAAGAGCATTTTTTGAGCTTATCACAGAAGGTTAGGCAGCCTGCCGCTCTATTTTGCCAGCCGCTCGAACACCGCTTGGTCGTCGACCAGGGGCGAGCTGGGGAAGACAGCGCGGTCGGGGACGCTGACCGGCGCCGACGGAGTCGGAACGGGCGTCGGGGTGGCGGCCACGGGGGCGGGGGCGGGGGCCGGAGTCTGCGCCGCGGCCTGCTGGGCGGCAATCGAGGTGCTGACGTTCTTGCCGTAGGTCTTGTTGACCTCGCCCATGCCGGCCTTGAGCACGCCAGGCAAGAGCGTGGTGAGCCACAGCTTGGCCTGCGTGCCGTCCCAGTGCGACGGGTTAAAGGGGTTACTGACCCCGACCTCGATACCGGTGCGCGCGCCGCCCTTGAGCAGGCTCCATAGGTAGGGATTGCTCTGGCTGCTGCCCATCAGCGGATCGACGGCGCCGCCCGCCGCCTTGCTTAAGCCGCCGGACAGCATGCCCAGGCCGCCTTTTTCCAGCATGTTGCCGAAGAAGTTGCCGCCGGTGTCCCAGCTTGTCGGGTCGAACAGAGCCTGCGTCATGCCAGTGCCCAGGCCCGTGACCCCGCCGATGATTCCTTCTTTGGCCATGTTCTGCAGCACCGTCGGGCCGGCCACCGTCTGGCCGGGCTGCGCGTGCGGAATGCCGACCAGATCCGACACCGGCGTCGACAGGCCCTTGCCGACGGCACTCACGCCCGTCGTCACACCGGCCAGGGCGAGGTTCTTGCCCAGGACGCCCAGGAAGTCGTCGCCCTGGTAGGCCTTCTCATCGAAGGCGGTGTTGATCACGGCGCCGCTCATGTTGGCGAAGCCGTCGGTGAGCAGGCTCTTCTGGAAGCCCTCCAGGAAGGTGAGCGGGATCTTGTCTTTTTCTTTGGCGGCGATGCCGAGGACGCCGCTGATGCCGGGCTCTAGCCCCTTGCCGACGCCGGCCGTGATGGCGTTGAGCGCGTTGCGCGCCAGGTCGATCTGCGCGTCCTGCGCCCCGTACGAGTCGCCGAGCATCGCCCACTTGGCGCCTTGACCGACCAGGCCACTCGCGAGGGTGACGCCGCCGACCGCCAGGCCACTTGCTACACCCGCTCCGACGCCCATCTGGGTTAGCGCGGCGACTAGGGCCGGTGAGCCAGCCCCACCGGTGGCCGCGGTCAGGGCCGCGGCGGCAGCGATGGTGGCGACCGTCGCGGTGGTGTTGGCGACGGTGTCCTTGGCCTCCTGATAGTTTTTGACGTCCTGGCCCTGCCAGCCGAAGAGCTTCTCGATGCGCTTGGCCTCGGCCGGGTCGATGGCGCCGTCGTTCTTGGCCTTCTCGAAGGTCTCCTGCATGCGCAGGTGCTGACGATCGAGCATCGCGCCCTTGTTGGAAAACAGATCCATCACGCCGTTCGAGAACGCGTTCGATCCGCTGCCGCGCTCGAACTCCCAGGCCTCGTTGGCGCGGTCGGCCATCTCCTGCGGTGTCGTCGGCTTGCCCTTTAACATCTGGCCGATCTCGAAGCCGTCGCGACCATCGACCTCGCCGCCGATGTCGTCCATAAGCGGCTTGCCATAGGCGGTCTGGTAGTCGGCTTTGATCTTGTCGATCTCGGCCTTGGTCTTGCCTTCCAGCGTCGTGCGCAGGAGCGCTTCGTCCGTGCCCAGGCCACCGAAGGGACCCGAGTGCATGGCGTACTTCAGCGCGAAGGTGTCGCTGAGCTTGCCGTCTTGCGCCAGCATCTGCGCCTTGTCGCGATCCATGCCGCCGAACTCGCTGTTCAGCATCGAGTTAAACGACTCACCGCCGTTCTTTTCATCGCCGTACTTGGCGTTGTAGGCGGCGATCAGCGCGTCGCGCTTGGCCTTGGCCTTGACGGGATCTTTTTCGTTCGCAGTGATGCTCTCGAACTCTTTGTAGATCGCTTGCTCGTCAGTGCCCCAGCCCCCCGCGGCGACTTTGATCTTGGCGGCGGCGGCGGCCGCTTCATCGCCGCTCATCAGCGCGGTGGCGACGTCTTTTTCGGCGCCCGATAGCTCGTTCCCGAGCGCGGCGTTTAGCTCTTCGCCGGTGCGTTCTTTGTAGGCGGCAGCGACGGCGTCGCGCTCTTTTTGAGTCTTGCAGCCGGCCAGCGTGTCGTAGATGCCTTTTTCGTTGGTGCCCCAGCCGAACAGGCCGCCATTCATCGCCTGGTCGAGCTTAATGGCCGAGGCTTTCGTCGTATCTCCGTCGAGCAGCGCCTTGGACTCGGCGAGGTCGTAGCTCGACATCTCGTCCTGCAGCATGGCGTCGAGCTTGACGCCGGTCTGCTTTTCGTACTCTGCCGCGACCTTCTGCCGCGTTGCCGCATCGGGCAGCTTGCCGAGCACGTCCTTGATCTTGCCCTCGTCGGTGCCGATGCCGAGCAGGCCGCCGTTGGCGGCATTGTCAAGCTGCGCGACGGCTGACTTCACCGGATCGCCGCTCAACATCGCCTCGGCTTCGGCGAGGTCCTTGCCGCTCATCTCGTCGTGCAGGTCGTCCGACAGATCGCGACCATAGTGATCGGCGTACTCGGCTTTGAGCGCCGCGATCTCTTTGGCGCTCATGCCGCGCATCGCGTTGTGCACGGCGGTCTCGTCGGTACCCCAGCCGTCCATGGCCTTAAAGAGCGCGTTGGCGGCGGACGAGATCTTCTTGGGATCGGGCTCGGGCTCGACGGGCTGTGGATTTCCTGGGGCTAATCCATCAGGCGTCGGCGGGCCCTGCATGGTCGCCGGAACCGTCGGCTGCTGCGTCGGGGTCTGCGTCGGCGTCGCCGGCTGGGTAGCGGGTCCAGCACCGATGCCGGGATACGGAATCGGCAGCGGCGAGGGGACAGCGGGTACCAGCGAGGGGACAGCGGGCATGAGTGGCAGCGGCCCATCCATCCAAAACGGCAGCGGGGAAAAAAGCGGCGAGGCCGGCACACTCGCCGGTTCCAGCGGGCTTGGTGGCAGATACGGCCCGGGGAAGGACGGGTAGGGGATCGGCAGCGGCGGTGCCGTCGGGACGGCCGGCAGGACACTGGTCTTGGCTTGCGTCTGTAGCCCCAGCGTGGTCGCCGTGCCTGCGGTCGTCGTCGGATCGTTACCGGCCATCTCTTCCCCCTGCGCCTTCGCGCTCGCTAGGAATTATCTACCGAGAAGCGCCTGCGGTTGCCGCCGAACTGCAGGGTGGAAGAGCCACGACAGAGCCGGTTGCCTACGACATGTCTGCCCATCTCGGCACTGGCTCTGGGCCGATCTATGGACCTTCGACCAGCTTGACGGTGCCCATCTTCACGTCGTCACCGAGCGACGATCCGCCGTCTTGATCGCCGTCGACCACGCCGTAGTAAAGCGTGACCTGACCTTTGCCGGCGGCGGGAGCGGTCCACGAGAACTTCCAGGTCTGTACCGCACCGCTGCGCGGGATGTAGACGATGTTGTAGCAGGCTCCGGCGGTGCCATAGAGATAGGTGGTGCCCGCCGTGGGGTTCGTGCCCGGTGCGGTCGCCGTGCAGCTGGCCGAGGTAATCGTCGGCGTGGTGTCGGTGGTGAAGCTACCGGCGGGGTTGCCCAGCTGGTCTTCCACCGTCGCGGCGAAGCCGTTGAGGTTGCCGGTTCCCTTCTGCAGATCGCCGGAGGGGCCGGGGGTCATGGTGACGGTGATGTCGTACTTTTGGCCTGGCTGGTACGCCGACGAGCCGCCCTTGTTGATCCAGGCCGGGTTCGGGGTCACGGTGACGCCAATCTGACCGGGCGCGTTGATGTGACAGTGGGCGCAGGTGATGCCGAAGTCGCGGCTCGATCCGGTGCCGTAGATCCCGCCAGCGCCGGCCCGCTGCTGCGTCCCGGTGCCGCTTGGCGTTGCGGCGGGGGTGTGCCACGAGTTCAGGAAGGGAAAGGCGATGACCGCGTGGGCCGTCAGGACGACGCAGGTCACAAGCAGTGCTTGAATAAGTCGCTTCATAGGTGCCCTCGCTTTGCCTAGTTGATGGTGTTGCAGGTCATGCCCAGCTTGCTGCCGCCCAGCCACTGCTTCAGCGTCGTGTGGTCGGCATCGCCGCTGCGGAACAGGTGCACGCTGGCGTGCGCTTTGCCGCCGACGATGGGCTGCGCGATGAGCTCTGAGGTGTCCTCCATCCCGACGGGAATCGGCTGGTTATTGGCATCCAGCCCAAAGGCGCGAGCGCTGTCGAAGTTGCGCTGCCACTCGGTGGCGGTGTGCGAGCCAGTCCAGCAGATGCACTCGATGCTGCCGACGCAGGTCGGAACCAGTGACACCTGCGTGCCCGCCTTGAGGCAGCCGGTCTCGGTCACCGTCTCCATGTTGCGCAGCCGGCCGCGGGCGTAGACGCGCAGGGCCCGCGCCGTCTCGCTGCCATGGCAGGCAAGCTGCGAGCACTTGAGGTCGAGGATCGGCTCGACGCGGCACTTGAAGAAGTCGAGGTCGAGCGCTGGCAAGGTGGCCGTCTCGGCCGGCTTGTTCTGGGTGGTGCCGCAGGCCTTCTGATCGGTGCAGGTGCGCGTGCCGGCGTTGCTGCCCGCGCCGCTTGTCGTCCACGGCGTGCACACCCAGTTTTCTTGGCAGACCCCGCTCCCCATATCGTTGCTGCCAGCGCAGATGCCGTAGGGGCAGGGCTCGCCGCTTGGCGCTGTCGAACAGCCGGGGGTAAGGACGCCGATGAACAAAGGCGAGAGCCAGAGGGCAAGGCGTAAGGTGAATGGTTGCTGCATTGCGCGCTTCTCCTTGTCTCGATACCGCTTCGCCGCGCGCCCTTAAGACTTCCTAATGCGCGGGTACGAAGTCGCCTGTTGCCGCCCCTTGAGCCACGGGACTCCGCCGCCTCCGCCACACCGCACGGTGGCTCGCCCTCCCAGCCGAGCCGCCGACACCCCGCCCTCAAAGGTCGGTATGTGCCTGATGGCGTCTCAGGGGTGAGATCCCGTCAAAACCTTACAGGGTGAGAGGGGGGAGTGACGCGGGGGGCAAGGCGGGGAGGGCTTCCGCTAGCGGCTCCAGCCGAGGCGTCCGCCCGTCGAGGAGGCGGTGAGGGCGGGTGAGCCAGCGGCCAGGCGATAGTCGCAGCGGTTGGCGTCCACGAACATCGGGTCGCCAGACAGGTTGCCGCTGCCGCAGCTAAGGTCCGATCCACTGCCGAGCAGCGAATTGCGGACATCACCGGCGCAGCTTGAGAGGCTGTACGGCCAGATGATGCTGTCGAGCAGCACCTGCGGCGTCGCAATCGGCGAGGGCGAGGCGATGGTGCTGTTGTAGACCCGCGCCGTGCCGCGTACGCCCGACCCCGTGCGATAGATCAGCGAGTTTCTGATCGTCGCCAGGCCGTTGGTCATGCTGATCGCTTTGTCGTTCGCGTCATGGATGACCGTGTCTTCCAGCGTGAACGTCGAGTTCGAGTGGTCGATCGCGTCGTCGCCGATATCGACAACATACGAGCGCCGGATCGTCTGCTTCGAGGCCGCCCCATCGACGTGGATGCCGTCGCCGTCGTAGCGCAGCGGCGTCGTCGGACCGCGACCAATCGAGGTCCAGTAGCTGTCTTCGATGAGCACCGTGTTGCCGCTCGACAAGAACTCGGCGCCAATGCCAACCCGCGACACCAGGCTGCGGCGAATCGTCGTCGTGCCGGTGCCCGGGCTCTGGAACATCATGCCCGTGGCATCGGTCAGCACGCAGTCCTGCACCGTCAGGCTATGCGTGCCAAACAGGTTCAGGATCGGCGGCCGCGGGTGACTGACGATGGAGCCATTGCCCGCCCCGGTCAGCACCACCCAGTCCATCGTCGAGGTCTGGTCGCCATAAAAGAAAATCCCACGCCAGGCATTCGGGTTCGACAGCGACGATCCACTGATCGTATGCGTCATCGCCGCTGCCCCGCGCGTCGAGAAGAAGTGCACCGGCCGCTCAATCGTCCCCGTCGCCACCATCTTCCCATTCACGACAAGGAGCGTCCCATCCTCCAGCCCCCCCGTCGTATCCACCATCACCGAAGTCCCCGGATGAATCACCAACGTCTCCCCCACCGGCACCGTCGTCTGATGCGCGGACAGGCGGATGTTTTCGTTGGGTCCCCACACCAAATCCGTGCCGCTTAGGGTGGCGGGCATGACGCGGAAGGTGGGGTTGGACTCGATGCTTAGGTGGCGGCGGGCGGTGCGCTGGCCGACGGTGACGGTGACCCAGTATTCACCGGCGGGGACGGCGGTGCCGCCGTCTAAGGTCAGCGAGGTGCTGCCGACGCCGTGGTAGAAGCGGATCGAGTCGTCGGGGACCGGCAGGTGGTCGTCGAAGACGGTGACGGTCGAGGGAATGACGGTACCGTCGCTGGCCCGGGTGATGGTGACGTTGCCGAGGGTGTCGAAGCAGCCCTCGGTGACGATGCTGCCGGTGGCGGGGTCTAGCATCTCGGCGCGCACGGTCAGCGACTTGTCGTTGGGCATGCGGCGGGGCACGGTCAGCCGCAGATCGAGGTCGATCTCGCAGCGCTCGCCCGCGGTTCCCGCCGGACAGGCGCAGGAATAGCTGCCCACGCCATCGACGCAGGTGCCGTCGTTTTCGCAGGCGTCGGCTGGGCAGTCGTTGATGTTGGTCTCGCAGAGTGCGCCGCTAAAGCCGGCGGGGCACTCGCAGGTGGCGGCGATGCCGTCGGCGTGGCAGATACCGCCGTTCTGGCAGGCGGTCAGGCTGCAGGGATCGGTGGGCATCGACGGGTCGCCGGGGGGCAGGGGCAGCACGAACTCGGGATTGCCGGCTTGGCAGGATGCACTCAGGCTCAGCGCGGCGAACCAGAGCAAAAGCCGCCTTGGACCGTAGGCGTAGTCTCGACTCATAGGGGGCTCCTTAACGCGTCAACCAGACGCAGCCAAGCCTAGGATCCCCGATGGGTGCGGGTAGGGCAATGGTCGACATCGCCGCAAGCGTGCCACGGCGACTATGTCCCGATATTTGCTGGGGAATTATGTCGTGTTGAAAATTGATAATTTGGTGGAACGCTTCCCAACCTCAAAGCCTGGAAAGAAACGGTTGTGTCGCGCCCCCCCTGTTCCATAATTGATCCGCCCCAGGGGGAGAGCTGTCCTGGCTGCATCGCGCCGCCCGGCGTACCTGCCCGGGGATTTGCTAACAGGATAGAAATAATGCTTAACCATCATCGCCGTTTGACTCTGAATATTCTGCAGACCCTGACCGTGTTTTCGCTGGTGCACCTGTCCCTGCTGCTGGGCCTTACGGGCTGCACGGCTGAAAACCCCAATCTTGAGATGGTGCCGCCGCCGCCGCCGCCACCGCCGCCGCCGGATCCGACGGCTCGCTATCTGCTGCTGCGCTCGGCGCGCTGGCCGGGGGGCGGGCGCGAGCTAACGGTCGGCGTCCTGGACCAAAAGACGCGGGCGCCGTTTGTCGGTGATCTCGCGAGCCGCATCAGCCTGCGCGCCGCCGACGGCAGCCCGCTTTCGGTGAAGGTGAAGAAGGTAAACCTCAAGCCCGGCTATACCGCTGTGCTCCTGCCGCCGCAGGCCACCGCCGCCGAGCGCGCAGCGCAGGTGCAAGCGCTCAGCGGTTTTATCGCCAGCCGGCCGGCCAGCGAGCGGATTGCCCTGTATCGCTACGGTAGCTCTGTTCAGCTATTTGCCAATTTCCTGCCGGATCGCGCGGAACTAAACGAAGCTCTACAGCGATATCAAGCCGGCAATGATGGCGACCCCGATCCCCTGCCGCCGCTGCAGGCCGTCGGGCCGGTGGTCAGCGACACGGAAACGGTGGGCGGAGCAGGCCCCGATGTGATGCGCAGCGTGGTGGTACTGACCCGCGATCCGCAGCCGCTTTATGTCGAATACCCCCAGACCTTTGTCGTTGCGGTGACCCCCGATGCCAGCGGGCTCGCGGCCGCCTCGACGGCGATTGATGCCGCGCGTACTTTCGCCTTCTACAAGGTCGCGGCCTGTGGCGCCGAGGCCAAGCTAAGCGCCAAGCTGGCGGTCAGCCGCTTGCAGGGCGAGCTAGAGACCAGCCTACCCGCGACGCTACCCGAAGAATCCGGCGCCGCCTGCAACGTCGACAACATCGACTCGGCCAGTCGGACGTTCACGCCGGTCATCGAGTTCGTCTTTGATGCCGCCCAGCGCGCCGCCCACGATGCCCGCACCCGCGCGACGCAGGCGGGAGCCAACTACGATCTGGTGCTGGCCAAGAGCGACTTCCAGGCCGGCATCCGCCTGGCACCGGGGCAGCCGACGATCCTCGCCACCGCGCACCTGCACGGCCAAAGCTCGCTGTCCTGCGACCGTCACAGCTATACCTTCCAGCTCGATGGCCCCTCGCGCTACCTCTTGCCGGACTCGGCCAGCGACGAATACACCCTGGTCTCGATGTGCGACGATCCGGCGTACGTCTACGCCCCAACCGTCTACACGCTGCTATCCGACGATTTGTTCAACTCGAAGTGGCGCTTCGTCGAGCTGATCCTCGACGGCCGCACCCGCGGCATCTACATCCTGATGGAAAAGACCCGCGAAGAGCTGGTCCGCGACTTCGCCCGCGTAAGCAGCGTGATGCGGCGACAGTATCCAGTGGGCACCAACGAAGGGTTTGAAGTCCTATACTCTATCAATGATGACTTGGTGGCTCCGGTTAACCGTTACAAAGACTTTATGACCAAGATTGCGCCGCTAAGTGGTTCTCCGCTGATTAGCGCACTGCGCGAACAGCTAGATTATGACCAATATCTGCGATACCTGGCGAATCAGTCGGTTCTGCAGTCGGGAGACTATATCGACGAGCTGTACCTAATTGGCAGCGAACAGGCCAATGGGATGGGCGCCACTACCGAGACTTATCGCTATATGGCCTGGGACCCCGAGGGCTATACCGCCTGCCACGCCGGTGGAGCCAATGCCTATGTCGACCCCAACGGCATGGCCTACTGCGCCGAGGCTCGGCTGGACTTCAAGATCCTGCCCGATGCGCTGGTCTACAAAGACTTCGTCACCAAGCTGGAAGAGTCGCTGGCCAATCAGCTAATCCGGACCCGCATGGTCACGGCGCTCGATCAGGTGCGGACCACGCTGCAGGGCTGGCTGACCCGGCCCGAGATCTGCGCCGCCATGACCGAGCTACAGAAGATCAACGCCGGTGCTGCGGACTGCGCGGTGGCTCGCACGGTCATCGGCTCGCGCGCCGACGCGATCCTGTCAGGCTACGACGCGCGGCGCACCAAGCTGCAGGGGCTGATCACCACCTATCGCGCCAAGTAGCGCCCGCTGCGGGCGGGCCCCCGGGCTTACGACCCCGGTGCCGCCTGCGACAGTCGATAGAGCAGGTGGGCAAAGGCCAGGCCCAGCGTCGCGAACTCTAGCTGGCGTCGGGCCTGGAAGCGGAACAGAGCCAGGCGCGTGGGGACGTACGACACGAAGGTCAGCGCCATGCACAGGCCGGCGTTGTTCGCCGTATCGCTGAGCACGCGCTTGCCCCCGAGCAGCAGAAACAGGCTGGTCTCGGTCAGGCACAGGTAGCCGGCAATCAGCAGCAAAGTCGCCGGCGCCGCCCAGGCGGGGGGCGGCTGACTCGTCGGTGATCGCCCCGCGCTGCGCCACCTATCCCAATAGAAGGCCAGCGTGCCGCCGATTCCCAAGAGGGCATAGGGACCAAAAAGGAATCCGAAATAGGAAGCGGTATTCCCGGCGTTGAGCGTGAACCCCAGGAAGATCGGAATCATCCAGCTGCCGACAAAAAATAGGACAAAGGAATAGATAAAGAGCTTGCCGAGGGGGCCATCCTCCTGACCAAACACGCCATCGCTGGCTCGGCTCGAACCGGTATCCGCTGTCAGCACGTACCACACCACCAGCCAGGGGATGATCAGCAGGTGGGTACCGCCCATCGCCCAGTAGACCAAGCCGGTGTGGCTGAGCAGGAAGTCTTCCACCGGGTGAAAAGGAATCAGAGCTGCCCAGAGGATGAGCAGCAGGTCCAGGGCAATGCCAGAGTATCGCTCGCGCATGGGCTGTCTGACCGTACCATGCCAGTCTGCGCGACGGTGGCCGAGGGTCTGCGAGAGAGGGTTTGTGAGAGAGGGAGAGCCATCGCGCCGGCGTGCCGCAAGCCGGAATCGGGTCGAATCGAGCGGCCAGGTTTCCTACATGGCCAGGTTGAGCTGCAAGGTGATTCCCCGCGTCGCCACCATCCGGCGAACCCGATCGAGACGTAGTAAGAGCTCCGTCGTGGCGGACTGCAGAATTTTTGTGGCCAAAGAGTGCTTATCGTCGAATAAACGCTCAAAGCGAGTCCGTTCGAATGTCAGCACGACCGCGGCTTCGCGAATGCGGCAATCCACATTATGCGGGACGCCCAGAACCAGCTCCGCCGGATCGAGGATTCGTCCCGGACCCAAAAGCTGCAGTCGTCGTCCTTCCGGCTGCTGCGGCATTCGTGTCTCCGCGGCTCCACGCAAAATGAAATGGACCGTCCGGGAGTCTTCCCCGAGCGAAAACAGCTTTCTTCCCCGCGGAAGCTCCCACAGCAACGAACCCTCCAGCAATTGCTGCAAGTCCAGCCGTGAAAATTCCTTGAAGCAGGGCAATATCGGCAAGAACGGGGCGATATCGAAGTGACATCCGGGGGATTCTGCAGCTCCCAGGGCGGGGGCCGGAATCGTGGAATCTCCCGCCAATGCGGCAATGGGCGTAAGACGCGCGAATTCTTGTAATCGTCGCGCCAGCCCGGCGGCAAAGGGTTGCAAAAGCTGCGTATGCGGAGGTCCCAGCAGCGATTTCAAAGTCGATACACTCTGCGCATCGACGAAATACGCGCGCACTGCCGATATCGCTTTGGCTGACTCGGTACGCGGCGATGGCCGCAGGAGAATCGACTCCCCGGCGATATCCCCTGGACCGAGCGTTTCCGTCGTGATGTCTCCGACGCTGGGCAGCATCGCTTCCAGCGCTACGTGGCCGGCTGCAATGAGAAAACACCCGTCGGCCGGGGCGCCTCGTCGATAAAGGTAACTGCCTTCCGCGAAGGAAACAGCGGAGAAGAAGCGCTCGACCGCCCCCCGTTCAGTGGGTGATAGATGCTGCAGTAAGCCGGTAGAAAAAGGTGGTTGCTCCATCGCCGATCTCCGTTCCTGCTCAGACGTCCATGGCTTCGTAGGACACGCGCAGCTTGTCCGCGCGCTCGACGACGATTCCGGTGTACTCGGGGACTTCCAGCCACGACGACATGTTCCGGGTCAGCGGCTCGGACGAAAGAATCATCGAATCGGCAGAGAACGCCTCACCAACCATGGACCATTCGCCATTTATGTGCGTGTAGTGACTGCCGACCGTGCACCACATGCTTAAAAACCGCGTATTGGCTTCATGCAATCGAGCGGCGTTTTCCGTGGCGTAACAGCCAAAATCGAAGGTAAATCGCAATCCAACGACCGATCGCCCATCCGACAGAAACAAATTAAGCGAACTGCTTTGATGGATGCCGTGTTTTTGGCGAACATCACGTAAGATACTCAACGTTTTGCGCAATGCTGCGGTCAATTCGTCGGCCGCGACGTGTACCGTCGGATCCCGCAGCTGCGACATAAGCAGGGCATACACCCATTCAGAATCCGTCGTTCCTGCGATTTGCGCCGCAATGCGGCTGTCCATGTAAGGGAGCAAATCCAGCTTCATGCGTTCAAAATGCGCCAAGTCACCATTGTGGGCTAACGCCAGCTTGAATCCGGGATAGCGAAACGGATGCAGGTTATGGCTGCCATATCCCGGCGAAGGTCGCGAAGACGGTCGGCGGCAGGTGGACGCGCCCGACCTTGGCCTGGTAGTCGAAGATCGACAGCGCCACCGGGTAGACCGCGCCGTCCCAGCCGACGACATCCAGCGGGTGCTGGTCGCGGACGATCTCGTGGTAGACGCCGCCGCGCTTCACGACGATGGGGTAGCGGCCGGGCTGGAAGTCGGCGCCGGGGGGGCCCGGCAGCTCCGTCGGGCGGCGGAAGTCGCGGTGGCTGTAGGGGGCGTCCATGCGCAGCTGCCCCGCGCCGTTGCGGAAGCTGTGCGCGCGGAAAACAAATTCGACGCGATGATTGCCTGGCGGAAGCTCAACTCCGCGCAAGGTGAAATTGACGCGATCCACAGAAGACCGCTGGCCATCCACCCAAACCTCCCAGCCGCGATAATAGATTTCGCTCAGCACCAGAAAACCAGCACCTGGATTTTTGGTTTCGACTTCAATGCGATTCGGTTCGTAGCGCGTGACCGTCACCTCGCTTTTCGGCGCTTCCGCAACGCCGCCGCTTGCCAGCGGCGTTTTCAGTTGGCGAGCGCCGAACAATTCGCTTTCCAGCAAAACGACATTCGCCGGGTTAAACAAGGTGCCATCTTTTAACTTGCCGGTTTTGATCGCCTGCAACACTTCGACGCTGGGAGTAATGGCAGCGCGATTGACGAACCACGCGCGCGGCATCACTCGCAGGTTTTCATACAACCTGACTTCGCCAAAATGCGCGACTTCGCGCCAACGATCCAATGGCAGATTCAGCGAATCCAACGGCTGTGAAGTTTTGGTTTCAGCATCGTAAAGCGACGCGCGTGCAATTGTGATGTCGGCTTCGGCTGCCAAATACCGCAGTTCGACGCTGGCGATTTCCGCGCGATCAAACGACAGCCGCGCCAGATAACGATGCCCTTGAAACGTTTCGGCGTCCCAGGTTTCGATGACATTCGCGCGTTTGTGTTTGGCATGTGCTTTCACATCTTCGCGGTCATACGCCCATTCAGCGGTATCACGCCCGGCTTGCAGCTCGCGTTCAATGATGCGCCCATCGCTGGTTTGCAGCCTGACGGCGACAACCGGCGTTGCATCAGTCAGATTATCCGAACTT
>CALFYE010000554.1 GCA_937952145.1 uncultured Myxococcales bacterium | reverse complement strand
CGTGTGCTCTTCCGATCTGAATAACATACCAGCCCGCGGCTCAGGTGGGTGGTCCAGAGTTGAAGGTGAAAGTAAATCAAGACCTTACAATTGATCTCCATAATGCTTCGTCCGCGATAAAGCAAATTACACCACTGTTATTATATCTGCGTTATCGGGCAAATGCTGGAGACTTGTTGATCATAGATGAACCTGAGATGAATTTGCACCCACAATCGCAGATGCTTTTCCTGGAAGTGTTAGCAATCTTAGTAAATCTTGGGATTAAGGTGTTTGTTACAACTCATAGTCCGTATTTTATGTCCCATTTGAACAACTTGGTGCAACGGCAGAGCGGAAGTATGAAAGTACGTCGGAAAATGGCACAGCTGCTCTGCTGTAAAGATCCTCGTGCGTTTCTCGATATAGACGATGTTGGTGCCTATGAGCTGCGAGATGGCATTCTTCAAACCTTGAAAGATCCTGATTATGGGATACGCTGGGATACCCTGAGTGATGTATCCTCTGAGATAC
Organism: uncultured Myxococcales bacterium; assembly: GCA_937952145.1. Lineage (GTDB taxonomy): Bacteria > Myxococcota_A > Polyangia > Palsa-1104 > JAEUJZ01 > JAEUJZ01. The sequence continues at coordinate 28,216 of CALFYE010000554.1, read as the reverse complement.
AAAACATCTACTTCAATATTGCAGAGATTCGCGATGAAGAATAGCCGAAGTCAAGAAAGACTTGATTGGATAACGTATAATTTTCTGGAGAATTTGCTCATCTTCTGTGTCTGTAAGACTTGCACTGTACCTCCAGAAAGTGGCGTAAAATTTCATCTCAACTCCATCAATAATTCAGCATCCGTATGCTTGCTTTTTCATGTAGATAGAATTGATGATCCATTGCTTTCTAGTCAAGAAGGGCCACGACCTGATTATGTAGTGTTTTACGCCACCCCAGACATCTTGATTTGCACGATCATTGAAATGAAAGGGAAATCCGAAAAAAATCTTAGCCATGGAATTGACCAAATTAAGGCATTCCGCGACCGCTTAAGGTCTGAGATGACTGCTCATCTCCCGAAGCGGATGAGGGTAAAAATGCAGGGTATATTGCTGTCTCCTTACAATTCGGATATTCCGCGTGAGAAGATTGTACGCGAAGCCAGAAATGGCCTGACAATTGTTGCTCCGCAGTCTAACCACTGTGCAGATCTGTCAGGCCTTGTGACCAGAGAGCTCCGCCTCACAGATAAGATCGAGCACACAAAAGTAACTCGGAAGGCATATCAACTGAATGATCTTGAGAGAATTCTTGTTAATGGAGGTCAGCGCCATCGCATCAAAGATACTTTCTTTTCCAAAAATTACTCTAAAGAAACAGTCGGTCGACGCGAGGGGATTTATATTAATTATCGAACAAATAACTCTGCCTATGTGGCGGTTTTTGCTAATCGGTCTGGCTGCTCGATCGCAACTAAAGGTGAAAACTCAGTGGTCAAGTGGTTGAGTAAATCAGGGTTCGCAGTTGGTCGGCAGATTGCCATTCAGTCCATTGGGGAATGAAGTCAGACGTTGGGACGCCCTGTCTGCGACGTGAACGCAGAGCGCTGCGAACCTAGTGCGCGGCCTGCGGTGGGTTCATGAGGACGGCGGGCGGCGGGGGGACGGGGATGTGCGGTGCAGGTGGGCGGCCATAGATGGCGTTGTTGATCAGGGAGCCGGCGCCGCTGAGGGCGGCCCAGGGCGTGTCGATGAGGGTATAGCGGGCGGCGTTGCCGGCGCCGCGCAGGAGGCTATTGGGGACGTCGGCGACATCGCCCCAGTTGGGCAGGCGGCCGTTGTAGGCGTCGAGCGCCATGCGGCCGGGTACGCCGAGGGTCTGGCGGACGGACTCGGTGCCGCGGCGGCCCCAGTAGGGATCGCTCTCATGCTGCGTGACTTGCACGGGGCCGTCGGTCTGGTGGCCGATGTAGCTCGGCTGGTCGGCCATCAGCAGGTGCGAGACGTGCTCGGTGCCGGTGTTGAGCTGAGGCACGACAGCGTTGGCCCAGCCACCGTCGCGGGGCGGGGCGTTGAACTGGAAGATGTTGCCGCCCACCATCTGCTCGCCGGCAAAGGGCACGATGTCGCCGTTGGCGCGGTAGTGGTTGACGTCGATGTGGCCATCGCGATTGGCGCGATCGACGCGGCGCGCTTCCGAGCCATAGATGCCGGGCGACTGGAAGGTGGTCAGCGACTCGACGCGATCAGGGAAGCGCGAGGTGGCGATCTGCGCGTCGGCACCGCCCAGGCTGTGTCCGGTGAGCGCGAGGCGCTGGCCATCCTCGACGCGCATCAGGCGGGCGATGTCGTCGGCGTTGTCGTCCATCTGCCTTCGCCCGACCTGGCCACCCATGTTGGCGGCCCAGTCCGGCGCATCGGGGCCTTCGGTACCGCGGAAAGCGACGAGCGGCGGCGGGGTCGGCGTGCTCTGCCCGGGCTGCGGGGAAAGCGGGTTTAGCCGCATGGCGTAAAGGCCGCTTGAGGGGTTGTTGACGACGTCCGACTCGGCGGGCTGGCTCTGGTAGCCGAAGTCGCGCAGGAAGGCCTGAACTTCGGGGCGATAGGCCGAGATGGGCTGCCCGTGCTCGTCTCGACGGATGCCGCCCTGGGCGTCGGTCTGAAACGGCCGCATGTAAGCAACGTTATGGGCGACGAACTCGCGGAAGTACTGCGAGGCGAACTGCTCGGGACTCATCGACGAGCCAAACGGCCGACCGAACCGATCGGGATTGGCCATGATCTCTTCGCGGCTGGGCAGGTGGTAAGCCTGGGCGTTGGGATCGTTCTGGCCACCGGGGGCGGGACCGGGTGCCTGGGGCGGCGGGGGCGGCGGCTCGGCACGGCGCGTCTCGGGCGGGTTCCAGGCGCGAAGCTCGGCTTGTGGACGGGCCGGCTGAGTCCCCGGCAGCGCGCAGGGATCGGGGGCCAGAAACGACGCCGGCGGACGCAGCCCCGGGGGACCCAAGAGCTGCTCGGTCGGCGAGTGCAGCATGCGCTGCAGCGGGCTCTCCAGCGTCAGGCCCGACAGACCGCCGGCGGCGGGAGGAAGCGTCCCGGTCCCGGGCTGACCGGTAAACAGGTTGGGAAGGCCCTCTCTACGCTCCGTCCACTCGGCCATGACTACCCCCTCTGCGCCCTGGCTAGGCAGGTCTTGCGGATGTTGGCCCCGGCGGTTGCGCCAGTCGGAGCGGTCCCAGACCCATAGAGACATTTTCGCCGAATTCGGCGCGACGTTGTGGCGGCAAGAGGGGCCGCGGCGCGTCGGCTGTCGTCGGTTGCCCCCCGAGGGAAGCTCCGCTCCGGAGGAGTCAGACGGGATGCCGCAGGATGCCCTTAAACGGCGTGGGCTGCGTTCGGGAGGGGGGGCGGATTTGGGGGCGAGACGGGGGCTGCTTGTGGGTGTACATCGCCTCGTGGGCTCCCTCTGCGCAGGGGGTGTTTACATATTCAGCTGCGAATGCCCTCGACGTGAACGGGCTGCACGGCTGGGGCCCCCGCGGACGCGGACTCCCTTTTTCGCCGGGGCGTCGAAAAAGGGAGATCCGCTGCGGCCCCAGCCTTTGGGCTTCTTTTGTGGGGAAGAAGGGGGAAGGGGAATGAATATGTAGACGGCTTGCTTAGGGGGTCAAGAGCCAGAGGAGGGCGGTGCCGAGGGCGATGCGGTAGAGGGCGAAGGGCCAGAGGCCGAAGCGTCCGAGGTAGCGGATGAAGGCGGCGATGACGGCCCAGCCGGTGAGGAACGAGGTCAGGAGGCCGAGGAGGACGGGGCCGGCACCGAGGCTGTGGCTTAGCTGGGAGCCGTGCTTGAGGAGCTCGTAGAGGGTGGCAGCGCCGAGCGTTGGCAGGGCGAGCAGAAAGGCGTAGTCGGCAGCGGCGGCGCGGGGCAGACCGGCCAGCTGAGCCCCGACGATGCAAGCCATCGAGCGCGAGGTGCCCGGCCACAGCGCCAGGGCCTGCAGGAGCCCGGTGATCAGGGCGCCGCGTATCGGCAGGCTTTCGGCATCGCGCTCGGTCGGGGGATGCCGCCGCTGATAGAGCTCGACGAGCAGCATGAGGCCGCCGCCCACCGCAAGGGCCAGGGCAATCGGCAGCGGACGAAAGAGCTGCGCTTTGATGTGCTTGCCGAACAGGTAGCCCAGGACCAAGAGCGGCAGCGACGCGAGGATCAGGTTGCGCAGCAGCTGCAGCGCCGGGGGCTTCTGGGCCAGGATGCCCAGCAAGGTGCTGGCAAAGCGGCGGCGATAGTGCACGAGGGCGGCCAGCAAGGCGCCGAGCTGGATGACCACGGAGTAGCTCTCGACGGCCTCACCGCGCAGCCCAAGGACGTGCTCGGCCAGGATCAGGTGCCCGGTCGAGGACACCGGGAGAAACTCGGTGAGCCCTTCGATGACGCCCAAAAGCAGGGCCTGGCTGGGTTCGAGGGGCGGAGGATTCGCCGCGATGGGCACCGTGACGGACGCCGCGATAGACCACGAAGCGATAGCGGAAAAGAGAGCCATGGAGGGAGGGCAAGATATCCCGCTCGGGGAGCGACCGCGACTTTCCTATTTCCGGCGGCGCACCGCGATTTTTGCGCGACAAATCGGATACGCTGAAGGCGCTGCCGCCTGCACAGGCCGCGGCATCTTTCTCTTGCTTCCCATTTTCCTTTTCATAGGAGGTTCCTGTGTCTGAGCACAGCAGTCCGTTCTTGGGAACGTCGGTAGGCGCTGGAGTACCGGGGGCCGCGATCGAGACCGCCGCCAAGCCCACCCGGCGCGAGGCGCTTGTGGTGATCGGCACCGCGACCGCGGGATCGCTAGCAGCCGGCTGCGGCGGCACGATGTCGACCGGCCAGTGCATGGGCGATCCACCGTCGACCGCCATCATCGTCAGCACCGCCGAGCAGCAGGCCGCGGACAAAGACAAAATCAGCCGCATCGGCGACACCATCGTCTACATCACCAAAGACGAGAAGGGCTATATGGCCATCGACAGCCGCTGCCAGCACGCCGGCTGCCCGACCGTGCCGGAAAAAGGCACCGACGGCAGCTATGTCGGCTTCGTCTGCGGCTGCCACGGCTCGAAGTACTTCCTCGATGGCAAAGTGAAAAATGGGCCGACCGTGAAGCCGCTCGTCCACCCGACGATGTGCCGGCGAGCCAGCGATGGGGCTCTGGCCATCGATCTGCTGACCCCGACCAGCATCGATGACCGCGTGACCTAAGCCCGCGGATCGCTATCGCTATTTGCACCGCCGGTCTCGTAGACTCGGCGAGGTGGCGATTCCTTGATGCAGGCCCCCCGCGAGTCCTCCTCCAGCTTCTTTGTCGTGCCGAAGGCCTCGCGCCTGCGCTGGCTGGTGTATCTGCGCTGGCTGGCGCTTTCGGCAGTGGCCATCGGCTTGGCGGTGTCGCAGGTGGCGGGGCTGGACTGGGTGTCGCCGCGGCCCATCGCGGTCGCTCTCGTCGGGGGGCTGCTGTACAACCTGGCCTTCCTGTGGCGGGTGCGACGCCTGGAAGATCAGCCGCCGCGTCCAGCGACCAGCGACGAGTCGGCCGGCGGCGGTCCTGTCGATCGCGAGCTTGAGCTGCAGGCCCTGGCAGACGTCGGAGCGCTGACTGTGCTGCTATCGGCCAGCGGTGGGCTGCAGAATCCAATCTGCATCTTCTATGGGTTCCACGTCGTGCTCGGGGCGATGCTCGGCGATCGGCGCGGGGCGCTCTTGGCGGCGAGCATGGCCGGCTTGGGCATCGCGGTGCTGGCGCTGGCGCAGCGCGGTGGGCACCTGCTGTCACGGCCGCTCGGCTCACCGCCGCTGTGGCTGACCGCGGGCACGGCTCTGTTGTCGGTGATCTGCCTGGCCTACTTCGCGGTCTCGGCGCTGCGCTACGTCGAGCGGGAGCAGGGACGCGCCGGCCACAACTATGAGCTCTTGCTGAGCGCGCTCGATCGCCTGCAGGTCGGGCTAGAGCTGGTCTCGGCCGATGGGCGCGTGCTTTTGGCCAACCAGCGGGCGGCGGCGCTACGGCCCAGCCCGACGGCCACCGGTCGCTGGCTGCCTCCTTCCGGCCTGACGGCAGCGGTGCCCAAGCAGCCGGGCGACAGCGCTCGCTTTGCCCACACCGAGGGCGGCGAGACACGCATCATCGAGCTCTTGATGTTGAGCGGCGGCGGCGGGCGGGGGCCGCAGCTGCGCGCCTATCTATACGCCGATCGCACCGAAGCCACCGTCGATGAACAGCGCGCCATCATGCTGGAGCGGCTGGCCAGCCTGGGCCGCGCCATGCAGGACGTAGCGCATGAGCTCAACACCCCGCTGGCCAGTATTCAGACGCTGGCCGTCGACCTATCGCATACCCTGGCCGAGGCCGAGTCGCTGGCTACCGTCGCCGCCAGCCCTGATGTCGCCGAATCGGTGGCGCTGATCGTCGATGAAGCGCGTCGCTGTCAGCAGATCTCGCGTGAGCTCTTGTCGACGGCCCGACTGGGCTCGCCAAGTCCAGTGCGGACGCTCTTGGCCGATGTCGTGCGGCGCGCGACGCGGCTGACCTATGGCAAAAGGCGGGGCCTGCTGCGGCTGCACGGCGATCTCGACCTGGCCTGTGTCACCGATGGAGACCGCCTACTGCAGATCCTGGTCAACCTGCTGCAGAACGCCAGCGATGCCTCCGACCAACCGGTCGATGTCCTCCTGCAAAGCGGCCAGCGCGACGGGCAGGCGCAGGCGGTGATCGAGGTCCGCGACTACGGGCCTGGGCTGCCCGCGCCGGTCGCGGCCCGCCTGTTTGTGCCCTTTGTCAGCACCAAGCCGCCGGGTCAGGGTACGGGGCTTGGGCTCTATACCTGCGCTCGCCTGGCCCAGCAGCTCCATGGCCACCTGCTGATCGAAAATGTCCGCGAGGGGGATGCCGCGGGACCGGCCGTCGGAGTGCGAGCCCGCCTTGAGCTGCCTCTTGACGGCCCGGACGCCTCTCCCGAGACTAGCTCGGACAGTGAGCCCGCAGCCCTGTCGCAGCCGACGAGTGTGACGACCCCATGACGGCTCCCGCACAAAACGGATCCCGACCTGGACCCGACGAGGGCGTCGCCGGTCGCTCGACTGATCGGGCAGCTGATCGATCGACTGACCGATCGACTGACCGATCGACTGAGCGCCAAGTCCCCGCCGCAAACGACCCCGAGACCGGGAGCGACGAGCCCCGCCCCGAGCCGGCCGCCGATCTGGGGCGCCGCGTGCTGCTGGTCGACGACGATCCCATCTTCTGTCGCGCCATGGGCAAGGCGCTGTCGCGCAAGGGCTTCACGGTGCGCGAGCTACGCAGCGGTCGCGAGGCAATCGCTGCCTTGTCGGAGCCAACCCTCGCTTGCGACGTCGTGGTCCTGGATCTGCAGATGCCCGATGTCTCGGGGATGGGGGTGCTGCAGCGGACTCCGCGGCGGTCCTGTCCCATCATCGTGCTGACTGGTCATGGCACGGTGCCCGATGCCGTCGAGGCAATGCGGCTGGGCGCGTTTTCGTTCCTGCTCAAGCCGATCGATGCCGATGAGCTCGTCCCTGTGCTGCTGCAAGCCATGGGCGGTGCCCCGCTATCGCAAGAGCACGCACTGATTGGCGAGAGCGCGGCTCTTTGTCAGCTGCGCGATGTCCTTGAGAGCTGTGCTCAGGTCGCCGATCCGGTGCTGCTCTATGGCGAGACCGGCACGGGCAAGGAAGTGGCGGCGCGCTACCTGCATCAGCGCTCGCGGCGGGCCAGTCAGCCGCTGGTCGCCATCAACCTGGCCTGCCTACCGCGCGAGCTCGTCGAGAGCGAGCTGTTCGGGCACGCACGCGGGGCGTTTACCGGTGCCGATCGCAAAAAGCGCGGCCTGTTTGCCGAGGCTGGGCAAGGCACGCTGTTCCTCGACGAGATCAGCGAGCTGCCGCTGGAGCTACAGCCCAAGCTCCTGCGCGCGCTGGAGACGCGTACCTTTCGACCCGTCGGTGAGACGCGCGAGCAGCCGATGCAGGCACGCTTGGTCTGCGCCACCAACCGCGACCTGCGCGGCATGGCCAAGCGCGGGCTGTTTCGCGAAGACCTCTACTATCGCCTGGCGGTGCTGCCGGTCGAGCTTCCGCCGCTGCGCAACCGAATCGACGACATCGTGCCGATTGCCGAGTACTGGCTCTCGCGGATCGCGGCCAGCAGCGCGTCGGCTCCGGCTCCGGGGGGCGCGCCGACGGCTGCGGAGGGCGGCAGGAGCGGGGTGGCCGCCGTCGTACAGCTTTCGTCCGAAGCCCGCGTGGCGCTGCGTGAGCATGACTACCCCGGCAATGTGCGCGAACTCGTCAATGTCGTTCGCCGGATCGCGCTGTTTGCGCGCGGCGGCGTGGCCGATGCCGCCCTGGTGCGGCGCATGCTCGCCGAGGATCCCTTTCGCACCCTGCGTCCTGAGCGTCCCCCGCCCCCTGGGCTGCCGGCCTCATCGCCGCTTTTCCGAATGCGATCGCGACCCGATGGCGAGCGCGAAGAAACAGAACTTGAAAGCGATCGGCCGGCTTTGATAGGCTCTGCCGCCGCGCAGGCACCGCTGTCATTGCGTGAGCTGGAAATCCAGCACATCGAGCGGCTCCTGCGAGAGCACAAGAACATCACCACCGTGGCCAAACTGCTTGAAATCGATCGACGGACGCTCCAGCGCAAGCTGCGGAGCCTGGGTATTGACTGGCGGGACGAGGGATGACCGCAGGCGCACCCCTGCATTTTCCGCCGCGCAGGCAGCCAGGGCAGATCGCCCAACCCGGCCAAGGTGAAGAAGAAACAATGACAAGTGCGGCAAATTGCCGCGGCAACTTGCCGCAGAACCCCACGCTTCCGGCAGTCTTTGCGTGGAATCCTGCGAGCACGCCGAGAGGAGCAGGTCCATCGAACGGGATGCTCCCCGGCTACGGCACTGATGTTGCAAATGAGGCGTTCTCAAAATGACGACGCACCCCGCTCCTGAACCGAGATTTGTGTTCCCACCGTGGACGAACCTGCTACCCGCTGTGTCGCTGGTCGCGGTCGTCGGTGGCCTCGTCGGGGCCATCACCGGCGTCTGGTACTACTTTTCGCCCAAGCACACCGACGTCGGCTATCAACCGGAACAGCCGGTACCGTACAGCCACAAGCTGCACGCCGGCGACCTGGGTATCGACTGTCGCTACTGTCACGTCGGCGTCGAGCGTTCGCCCGTGGCGTCTGTGCCGCCGACCCAGGTGTGCATGAACTGCCATACCCAGGTGAAGAAGGAGTCGCCGCTCCTTAACGCCGTCCGCAAGAGCTGGACCGACGGCACGCCGGTGCGCTGGAAGCGAGTGCACAAGCTGGGCGACTACGTCTACTTCGATCACAGCCGCCACGTCACGCGCGGGGTGGGCTGTGTTGAGTGCCACGGTCGGGTCGATGAGATGATCATCGTCCGTCAGGTCGAGCCGCTGTCGATGGGTTGGTGCTTGGAGTGCCACCGTGACCCCGGCTCGCACCTGCGTGATGCGAAGAAAGATCGCGTCACCGACATGAACTGGCTGCCCCCAGGTGTCAAATACGAAGACGGCGAGACGGCGATTGCCCAGAAGCGTGCCGAGTATGGCAAGGCGCTTGTCGAGCGCGATCACATCGCTCCGCCGACTGAATGTTCCAGGTGCCACCGATGAAGCGAACACCGACTCAGTGGTCTGCCACCGACGCCTATGACAAGGCGGGCGTGCGCAGCCTCGAACAGTTAGCTGATACGCCTGAGTTTCGCGAGTTTCTCCAGCGCGAGTTTCCAGACGGCGCGTCTGAGCTAAAGAGCCCGCTGTCGCGGCGCTCGTTCATGACGCTGATGGGCGCCTCGGTGGGCCTCGCTGGACTCGCCGGCTGCCGTCGACCGGAAGAACGGATTCTGCCCTACACCAAGGCTCCCTCGCCGGAAGAGATGGTCATCGGTCTGCCGACGTACTACGCGACGGCGATGAACCTGGGCCCGACGGTCTATGGCCTGCTGGTGGAGAGCAACGAGGGCCGCCCGACCAAGATCGAGGGCAATCCCAAGCATCCGATGACCGCTGGGGCAAGCACCTCGTTCGTTCAGGCGTCGCTGCTTGACATGTACGATCCCGAGCGCTCGGCCGGTCCGATGCGCGGCGGCAAGGATCGCGAGGATGCCCCCGCGGCAGCCCCTGTGGCTGAGCATGGTGAAGGCCATGGCGGCCACGGCGCAGCGGCGGCTCCGGCTGCGCGCATGTTCTCGGAAGTCGACATCGAGTCCTTCCTGACCATGCGCCGCGGCGAGTATGGGCCGCAGGGCGGGGCCGGGCTCTACATCCTCTCAGGAGCGCTGGCCTCACCGACGCTGCTCGCCATGCGCGAGCGCGTGAAGACCGAGCTTCCTAAGGCGCGCTGGCTGACCTGGGAGCCGATCTGCGAAGACAATATCTACGCTGGCAGTCAGCTGGCGTTTGGCACTCACTTGACGACGCACCTGCACCTCGGCAAGGCCGATGTCGTGCTGTCGCTGGGAGCCGACCCGCTTGGGCACGATGCAGATGCCGTGCGCATGAGCCGGGACTTTGCCTCGCGTCGTCGGCCCGAGAAGGCCAGCGACGACATGAACCGCCTCTACGTCGTCGAATCGGGCTGGTCGATCACCGGCACCAACAGCGACCATCGCCTGCGGCTCAAGCCCAGCGAGGTCGCGGGGTTCGCTGGGGCGCTCGCCGCCGAGCTCGTGAAGCGTGGGCTGCCGTTGGCCGCGCCGGTGGCCGCTGCGCTGCCGAAGAATGCCCCCGCTTCGATCGACGCCAAGTTCATCGCCGCCCTCGCTGATGACATTAAGGCTCGCGGAGCCAAGGTCGCGATTGCCGTTGGTCGTGAGCTACCTCGCGAGGTCCATGCGCTCGTCCACGCTATCCACGCTGCGACGGGAGCCGTCGGCACGACGGTGACCTACACGCCGTCGCTTGATGCCGGCCGTGAGCTGGATCGCGACTCGCTCGCGGCTCTCGGGGCTGCGCTCGACAAGGGCGAGGTCAAGACGCTGGTCGTCCTGGGCGGCAACCCGGCCTACGACACGCCCGTCGATTTCCGCTTCAGCGAGCGGCTGCAGAACAGCAAGGCCGTCCTGATTCATCTCGGCGTCCACCGCAACGAGACGGCCCACCTGGCCGCGCTGCACATCAACGGCGCCCACTTCCTGGAAGCCTGGGGCGACGTGCGGGGCCGCGACGGTGTAGCCAGCATCGTCCAGCCACTGATTGCGCCGCTCTTCCAGGGCTGGTCTGAGATTGAGCTGCTGTCGTTCCTGCTGACTGGCCGGCGCCAGAAGGGCTATGAGCTGGTGCGCGATACCTGGCGCGGCTCGACCCTGTGGCAGCCCCCGGCCCCAGCTCCGGTACCGGTTGAGGCCGAGGCCGCAGTGGCTGCTCCGGCCGCGGCTGCTCCGGCAGTTGCTGCGGCTCCGGCGGCCCCGGTTGCGACGACCCCGCCCCCGGGTGTGCCGCAGAATCCGGTGCTGTTCTTCGAGCGTTTCTGGCGCAAGGCCCTGCGTGAGGGCGTGATCGAAAAGACCGCCTTCGTGCCGGTCACTCCCGAACTGAAGGCGACCGAGCTAGCTGCTGCGCTGCCCGCCCTGTCGGCTATCGCCAGCAAGCCCTTTGAGATTCAGTTTGTCGTCGACAACAAGATGTTCGACGGCCGCTTCAGCAACAACGGCTGGCTGCAAGAGCTGCCCGATCCCGTGACTAAGCTGGTCTGGGACAACGCGGCGCTCCTCTCGATGGAGACGGCCAAGAAGCTCGGCGTCGAAAAAGACGACATGGTGCGCATCACCGTGCGGGGTAAGACCGTCGATGCGGCGGTCTACATCCAGCCCGGTATGGCCAGCGATACCGTCGTCCTCTCGCTCGGCTACGGCCGCAGCCAGGTTGGGCACATCGGCCAGGGCGCCGGCTTCAATGCCTACGCTATCCGCCACGGCGAGGCCCTGGGCTACGACGAGGCGCAGGTCAGCAAGGTCGGCAGCAAGTACACTGATCCCCGCGATGAGTGGTTCGGGGATGTGACGAAGATTACTGGCCTGGTCTCGACGCAGGATCACTTCTCGCTCGAAGGTCGGCCGCTGGTGCGCGAGGCTTCGCTCACCCGTTTCCGTCACCATCCTGAGTTCGCCAAGCATGCCGTCCACCACAAGCCGCTCGTCGCGCTGTGGGATGACCCGGAAGAGCTAAAGCAGGGTCAGCAGTGGGGCATGACGATCGATCTGTCGGCCTGCACCGGCTGCGGTACCTGCACCGTTGCCTGCCAGGCGGAAAACAACATCGCCATCGTCGGCAAGGCGCAGGTCCGCAAGGGCCGCGAGATGCACTGGATCCGCATCGACCGCTACTTCAGCTTCGGCCGGACGACGCTCGGCTTCGACGAGCTGAATGACAGCAACACCGAGGTCGTGCACCAGCCTGTCGGCTGCCAGCACTGCGAACACGCCCCCTGCGAGAACGTCTGCCCGGTCGCCGCGACGATGCACAGCACCGACGGCTTGAACGACATGGTCTACAACCGCTGTGTCGGCACTCGCTACTGCTTGAACAACTGTCCGTGGAAGGTGCGTCGCTTCAACTTCCTCGACTTCCGTCGCGACGTTGAGTTCGCTGCCTTCGGGGGCGAGACGCCAGAAGTCGCCAAGCTGCGCTTCAATCCCGATGTCACCGTGCGTTCTCGCGGTGTCATCGAGAAGTGCACCTACTGCGTGCAGCGCATCCGCGGTGCCCAGCGCGATTCACAACTGAAGAATGGCAATCGTCAGGTGGCTGACGGCGGCATTGTGACCGCTTGCCAGCAGGCCTGCCCGGCTCAGGCCATCACCTTCGGTGACATCCTCGACAAGAACAGCCGCGTCGCCAAGGAGAAGGCGAGTCCGCGCACCTACGAGATGCTGGCTGAGCTCAACGCTCGTCCGCGCACGTCGTATCTGGCGCGCATTCGCAATCCCAACCCGGCGCTGGAAGCCGAGAAGCCGGAAGAGTCGCACGGGTCCGCCGGTCACCACGGCGCTCCCGAAGCGCCCGCCGGTCACGGTGCCGCCGAACACCCGGCCGCGCCCGCCGCCCCCGCTCACGGAGGCGCTGAGCAAACCCCGACCCATGCTGGAGGCAGCCACTAATGAGTGCTGACAGCCGCGCAGGCTCGGCCATCCTGGAGCCAGAGCCGCTACTCGAAAACAATCCGTCGCTGCACTCGATCACCGAGGCGATCTGCGCCCCCGTCGAGCTGCCCGTCGAAAAGACGCCGATCGGCTGGATCATCTCCTTCGTGATCGCCCTCGGCCTGCTGGGCTGCTTTGGGCTCTGCGTCGGGACGCTGTTCTACAAGGGCGTCGGCATCTGGGGCAACAACCAGCCGGTCGGGTGGGCCTGGGACATCACCAACTTCGTGTGGTGGATCGGCATCGGCCACGCCGGCACGCTGATCTCGGCCATCTTGTTCCTCTTCAAGCAGAAGTGGCGTACGTCGATTAACCGCTTCGCCGAAGCGATGACGATCTTCGCCGTTATCTGCGCTTTGCAGTTCCCCATCATCCACACCGGTCGTCCATGGCTGGCCGTCTACTGGCTCCTGCCGCTGCCGAACCAGATGTCGATGTGGCCGAACTTCCGCTCGCCGCTGATGTGGGACGTGTTCGCAGTCTCGACCTACTTCACCGTCTCGCTGCTGTTCTGGTACGTCGGTCTGATTCCCGACCTGGCGACGCTGCGCGACCGCGCGGGTAACAAGATTCGCCAGGTGGTGTACGGCATCCTGGCCATGGGCTGGCGCGGCTCGAACCGCCACTGGCAGCACTACGAAAAGGCCTACCTCATCCTCGCTGGCCTCTCGACGCCGCTGGTTTTGTCGGTGCACTCAGTGGTGTCCTTCGACTTCGCAACCTCGGTTCTGCCGGGCTGGCACGCGACGATCTTCCCGCCGTACTTCGTGGCCGGCGCCGTGTTCTCGGGCTTCGGTCTGGTGATGACGCTGATGGTGCTGGCTCGCGAGTTCTACGGCCTCAAGCACCTGGTGACCCTGCGCGTCCTTGAGAACATGAACAAGATCATGCTCGTGACCGGCACCATGGTCGGCTACGCCTACGGAATGGAGTTCTTCATCTCCTACTACGGCGGCAACCCCTACGAAGGCTTCACGTTCAAGAACCGCATGTTTGGTCCCTACTGGTGGGCCTACTGGTCGATGGTGAGCTGCAACGTCATCTCGCCGCAGCTGTTCTGGTTCCGCTCGATTCGACGCTCTATCCCAGCGATGTTCGTGATCTCGATCTTCGTGAACATCGGCATGTGGTTCGAGCGCTTCGTCATCATCGTGACCTCGCTGCACCGCGACTTTACGCCCAGCGCCTGGGGCTACTTCCGCCCGACGCTGTTCGACATCGGCACTTACCTGGGAACGATTGGCCTGTTCTTCACGGCCTTCCTGCTGTTCCTGCGCTTCCTGCCGATGATCGCCATCTCAGAGATCAAGGGTGTGTCGCCCTACGCTGATCCGCACGCCAAGCACAACCATGGCTCGGGTCACGGGGATCACGACCACGACAAGGAGAGCCACTGATGTCGGCCCATACGCATGCAGCAAGTGGTGCCGCGGGCAGCGCTGATCTGGCGCCGGGGGGCAAGGTCTTTGGCTTCGTCGCCGAGTACGACACGCCGCACGACCTGCTCGAAGCCGTCAAGGCAGTGCGCGCCGCTGGCTATAGCCGCATGGACACGCACACGCCGTTTCCCATCCATGGCATGGATGCCGCGATGGGCCTGCGTCCCAGCATCCTGCCGTTCCTGGTGCTCGGCGGAGGCTTGACCGGTACGGCGAGTGCCTTCGCCCTGCAGTGGTGGATGAACGCGTTTGACTACGCCTTCCGCATCGGCGGCAAGCCGTTCCTCTCCTACCAGGCCTACGTGCCAATCTGCTTTGAGCTGACGGTGCTCCTGTCGGCTTTTACGACCGTGTTCGGCTTGCTGGCTCTGTGCCGGTTGCCGCAGCCTTATCATCCGCTGTTCACGCATCCGCGCTTCGTCCGGGCCACCGACGACGGCTTCCTGCTGTCGATCGATGCCAGCGATCCTGCCTGGGACGAATCCAAGGCGCGTGAAGTGCTGGCCAAGGCGGGTGGCAAGGAGATCACGCTCATCCGGGATTTGGAGCCCTAAGGCCCATGACCGTCCGCCACTTCCTAACCACGATGAAACAGCCGGCTCTGATCCTTGCGCTGTGCGCCGCGCTGCCCTCTATGGCTGCTTGCCGCGGCAATCCCAGCGAGGAACCGCCCGTGCACTGGCAGCGCCAGATGTTCACGCAGGACAAGGGCAAGGCGCAGCGTGAAAACACCTTCTTCAACGACGGTCGCTCGATGCGTCCGCTGGTGGAAGGCACGATTCCGACGCACGCGCCGCTTGAGCCCGGGGTGTACGAGACGGGCAAAGATGAAGGTGGCAACTACGCCGCCAAGTGGCCTGGCGAAGTCAGCGTCAACGCTGACCTCCTGGCCCGCGGCCAGGATCGCTACAACATCTACTGTGCACCCTGCCACGATCGCACCGGCAGCGGGAACGGCATCGTCGTTCAGCGCGCCAACAAGGTGGGTCGCTGGCAGCCGACCTCGTACTTCGACGAGCGCATCATGACCATGCCCGTCGGACAGCTGTTCGAGACCATCACCAACGGCGTGCGAACCATGCCGGGCTACGCCTATCAGGTGCCGGTAAGCGACCGCTGGGCCATCGTCGCCTACGTGCGGGCCCTGCAGAAGAGCCAGCGCGCCACGCTGGCCGACGTACCTGAGAGCCAGAGGACGGGTTTGAAATGAGCGCCACCGAACGCATTATCGCTGACGCGCGGCTGCAGCTTCTGCCGTCGGACGCCAACCGCTACGCCACCATCTTTGGGGTGATTGGTCTTGCGGGTCTTGGCTACACGGCGCTCGGCTTCTTCAACGAAGCCGACAAGGCCGACGCGCTGATGTCGTATCTGGTCGCCTACTTCTACGGCGTTACCATCCTGGCCGGCTGCATGTTCTTCGCGACCCTGCAGCACGTGGTCGGCGCTCGCTGGAGCACGACGCTGCGTCGCATAGCCGAGAACGTCGGCGCGGTGACGCCGATTCTGGCGGTGCTGTTCCTGCCGCTCCTGTGGGGCATGAGCACGCTGTATTCCTGGGCCAACGGACAGCCGCAGCCGGCCGATGTCATGGCCAAGTCCGGCTACCTCAACCCGCAGTTCTTCATCATCCGCGCCGTTGTCTACTTGGCGGTCTGGGCCGCGGTGGGCACCTGGTTCCACCGTCAGTCCGTCGCGCAGGACAAGAGTGGTGATCCGCAGATCACCAAGTCGATGCGCACGGCCAGCACCATCGCCGTCATCCTCTACGGCCTGACCATCTCGTTCGCAGGCTTTGACTGGGTGATGTCGCTCGACCCGACCTGGGCGTCGACGATGTTCGGTGTGTATGCCTTCGCCGGCAGCATGATCAGTGCGCTGTGCACCATTGGCCTAGCCGCTCACCTGCTGCAGCGGGCCGGCTACCTAAAGGGTGTCATCACCGTCGAAAACTACCACGACCTGGGCAAGCTGCAGTTCGGCTTCATCGTCTTTTGGGCCTACATCGCGTTCTCGCAGTTCATGCTGATCTGGTACGCGAACTTGCCGGAAGAGACGGCCTGGTTCCGTCTCCGCTGGGAGAACGGCTGGTCGACGCTGGCCATCGCATTGTGCATCCTGCACTTCGGCGTCCCCTTCTTCGGCATGCTGTCCCGCACCGCCAAGCGCAACGCCGCGGCGATGATGACGGTGGGCGTGCTGATTTTGGTCATGCACTACGTTGATCTGTTCTGGGTCATCATGCCGGTCCGTCGGCACAACCTGGAAGTGACGGCGCGTGACATCGCGGCGCTGTTTGGCGTCGTCGGTGTGTGCCTGGCCGGCATCTTCAACCGCATGGGCTCGGCGGCGCTGATCCCGGTCAAGGATCCCTACGTTCACTCGTCGCTGGAGTACGACAATGGCTGATCACAGCAGCAATGCCGGCCATGGGGATGCGCATGGTCATGGCGACGTCGCCGTGGAAGCGTCGACGCTCTCGAACACTGGCATCCTGACGTTCTGTGTGCTAACGGCGGCCGTGTTCTTCGGCTCGGCGGCGGCGCTGCCCGGCTTGTTCTATCGCTACACTGATAGCGTTCGACGCGAGATGACTGTCGCTGGTCCCTCGCCCGAGCTCAGCAAGCTGCGCAGCGAAGAAGACAAGCGCCTGGGTGGCTACGGCTTTGTCGACAAGGAAAAGCAGATCGTTCACATCCCGATCGATGTGGCGATGCAGAAAGTCATCGAGGAAGCCAAGCGATGAACCTGACGGTCCTCGCACTCCTCTGCGGTCTGACGACGCTGGCGCTGTTCTATACAGTGCCCGGCGTTGCCAGCGCCGATCAGCCTTTGCCGCCCGAGCTGCGCGGCATTGCGATCGAGGAGCGCCTGGGTCAGTCGGTTGCGCTGTCGGTTCCCCTCGTCGATCACACCGGAGCGCAGGTCAAGCTCGCCGACTATTTCACGGCTAAGCGGCCCGTGATCGTCGTGCTGAACTACTACAGCTGTCCGACGCTGTGCTCGCTGGTGCTCAACGGCCTACTGGAAGGCATGCGTGGGCTAGAGTTTCTCGTCGGACAGGAATACCAGCTGGTCTCCGTTTCGATCGACCCGCGAGAGAAGCCTGAGCTCGCCAAGAGCAAGCGCGCCGCCTATCTGACCGCGCTCGGGCCCGAGCGCACTGGGAAGATGATGGATCGTGACTGGCCGTTCCTGACCGGCACGGAAGAAAACGTCAGCGCCATTGCTCGCGCTGTCGGGTTTCACTACCGCTACGACGCCGCCACCAACCAGTACGCGCACGCCGCTGGCATCTTCGTGCTGACGCCGGACGGTCGCATCTCGCGCGTGCTCTACGGCATTCAGTTCCCGCCTCGTGACCTGCGTCTGGCGCTGGTTGAGGCATCCCAGGGGGGGATCGGCAGCCCAGTCGACCGCCTCCTCCTGCTTTGTTATCACTACGACCCGCAGACCCGTCGCTACGGTCTGACCCCGATGGCGCTCATGCGCATCGGCGGAGTGCTCACGGTCGTGGTTCTGGGCATGTATCTTCTGTCGGCGTGGCGTCGTGAGCGTCGCGCCTCGGTGAGTGGATGATGGACCAGAGCACCTCTACCTTGACGATGTTACCGACGCAGGCCTCGACGATCGCGCCGGGGTATGACCTCTTGTTCTGGGTCATCACCTATCTGTGCGTGTTCTTCTTCGTGCTGATCATCGGTGCCGGCACTTACTTCGTGTTCAAGTACCGCTACCGCGGCGGTGAGCACAAGGTCGACACCAACCACACGCACAACACCATGCTGGAGATCACCTGGAGTGTGCTCCCGCTGTTCTTGTGCATCATCCTCTTCGGCTGGGGCTTCAAGCTCTACCTCGACTTCGCCATCCCACCCAAGGATGCGATCGAGATCCGCGTGACCGGCCAGAAGTGGGTGTGGAACTTCGAGTACGACAACGGCGCCTTGAGCAGCAAGGAGTTTGCTGTGCCGCTCAACAAGCCGGTGAAGCTGATCATGACGTCGCGAGACGTGCTGCACAGCTTCTTCGTACCGGCGTTCCGCACCAAGATGGACGTGGTGCCAGGCCGTTACACCACGCTGTGGTTCCAGGCGACGCAGCAGGGCCCGCAGCAGGTGTTCTGCACCGAGTACTGCGGCACCAGCCACAGCGACATGCTGGCCAAGGTCCACGTCCTACCGGAAAAGGAATACGAGGCCTGGGTCGAGAAGCATCGCGACGATCCCAACGCCACGCCGGCCGACAAGGGCAAGAAGATCTTCAACGGCAAGGGTGGCTGTGTCGCCTGTCACGCCGTGGCCGCGGATCAGGCCATGCCCAACATCGGTCCGAAGCTGTGGCAGGTGTTTGGCCGCGTCGAAAAGCTGGCCGACGGCTCGCAGGTTACCGTGGACGAAAACTACGTCCGTGAGTCGATCGAGTATCCCAACAAGCAGACCGTCGCCGGCTTCGCAGCAGGGGCCATGCCGACGTTCAAGGGCGTGCTCTCCGATCAGGAGATCAGCGACCTTATCGCCTACCTCAAGAGTTTGAAGTAACCGAGGCCGGAACATGACCCAGTACAGTCCTTCATCTGCCCAAGGCCAGCGGCCCCAGTCGCCGTCCTTCTACAAGGCAGCGCGTGGCATCGGCTCCTGGCTTTACACGCTCGATCACAAGCGCATCGGCATCATGTACTTGGTGTTCGTGCTGGCGGCGTTCCTGCTGGGCGGTGTCTTCGCTCTGCTGGTGCGCACCGAGCTTCTGACGCCTGGCAAGACCATCGTCGACGCCAACACCTACAACCGCTTGTTCACGCTGCACGGCGTGGTGATGGTGTTCTTGGTCATCATCCCCTCGATCCCAGCGAGCCTTGGCAACCTGATCCTGCCGCTGCAGCTAGGGGCCAAAGATGTCGCGTTTCCCCGGCTGAACCTAGCGAGCTTTTACATCTACCTGATCGGTGCTTCGTTCGCGCTCTACTCCCTGGTGAATGGCGCGGTCGATACCGGCTGGACGTTCTACACTCCGTACTCCAACACCACCGACACCAGTGTCATCTCGATGGTGCTCGCGGCGTTTATTCTCGGCTTCTCGTCGATCTTTACGGGGCTGAACTTCATCGCCACCACCCACTCGCTGCGTGCGCCGGGCATGACCTTCTTCCGCATGCCGCTGTTCGTGTGGGCGCTCTACGCCACCAGCGTCATCCAGATCCTGGCAACGCCGGTGCTGGCGATCACGCTCCTCCTGCTGATTGCTGAGCGCGTGCTCAAGATCGGCATCTTCGATCCGGCGATGGGCGGTGACGCGGTGCTGTTCCAGCACTTCTTCTGGTTCTACAGCCACCCCGCCGTCTACATCATGATCGTCCCCGGCTTCGGCGTGGTCAGCGAGCTGATCACGACGTTCTCGCGCAAGCCAATTTTCGGCTACCGCGCCATCGCCATGTCGTCGATTGGCATCGCCATCATCGGCTTCCTGGTCTGGGGTCACCACATGTTTACCGCCGGTCAGTCCGAGATCGCCGGAATGATCTTCTCGTTCCTCACCTTCCTCGTTGCCATTCCCACCGCCATCAAGGTGCTGAACTGGACGGCCACGATGTACCGCGGCTCGATCGTGCTGCGCACGCCGATGTGGTACGCGATTGGCTTCCTGTACCTGTTCACCGTCGGCGGCCTGACGGGTCTTTACCTGGCGACGGCCGGCGTCGATGTCCACCTGCATGACACCTACTTCGTCGTCGCGCACTTCCACTTCGTCATGATGGGCGGGACGATGTTCGCCTTCCTGGGCGGCCTGCACTACTGGTGGCCCAAGATCACCGGCCGCACCTACAACGAGACGCTGGGCAGCATCGCCTGCCTCATCGCCTTCATCGGCTTCAACATGACCTTCTTGACGCAGTTTGTCCTCGGTGCGCAGGGCATGCCGCGTCGCTACTACAACTATCTCGATCAGTTCCAGCCGCTGCATGCGTTCTCTTCGGTTGGTTCCTATGTCCTGGGCTTTGGCTTCTTGCTGTCGGCGGTCTGCCTCCTCGGCGCGCTGTTCAAGAAGCCGGATGCGCCGGACAACCCGTGGGATGCGACAACGCTTGAGTGGCAGACGCCGTCGCCACCCCCACTGGAAAACTTCCAGGACCAGCCGGTCATCACCGCTGGCCCGTACGACCGCTAGCAGCGCGAGGAGAAGGCTTCACCATGGCGATTATGGGTCGCGAGTATCACCACGCTCACCACTTCCCGACGGCGCGCGCCGAAGCGGACGCTGCCAAGCTGGGAATGTGGACCTTCCTGGCCACTGAAATCCTGATGTTCAGTGGCCTGTTTATGGCCTACACCGCGTATCGCAGCACGCATGCCGAGATGTTCAAAGCGGCGCACCAGATGCTCGACTGGAAGCTCGGCGGGTTGAACACCATGGTGCTGATCTTCTCGTCGCTGACCATGGCGCTGGGCGTGCGCTCGGCGCAGCAGAACAAGCGAGAGCAGAGCGCATTCTTCCTGGTCCTGACGCTGCTCTGCGCCGGCGCCTTCTTGGTGGTCAAGTACTTCGAGTACACGCACAAGATCCACCTCGGTCTGCTGCCTGGTGCCTACTACACGTTTAGCGGTCCTGAGCTAGCGCACGTCGATTCGCCACACATCTTCTTCGGCATCTACTTCCTGCTGACCGGTCTGCACGGCTTCCACGTCTTGTTCGGCATGATCGCCATCACGTGGATCCTCCTCCGCACGACGCGCGGCGACTTCAGCTCGAAGTACTACACGCCGGTCGAGCTGGTGGGCCTCTACTGGCACTTGGTCGACTTGATCTGGATCTATCTCTTCCCGCTCCTGTACTTGGTGGGCTAGAGCGAGGGCATAGCGATGACGCAGGCACACGCGACACACTCTCATTCCTCTGACGATCACGGCCACGGCGATGAGCCGCACGTCCTGCCTCTCCAGGTCTACCTGGGGGTCTGGGGTGCGCTGATGGTGCTGACCATCCTGACGGTGGCGGTCTCGCGCTTCGACTTTGGCTCGGCCAACACCTTCGTGGCGCTGATCGTCGCGACGATCAAGGGCTCGCTGGTGGTGGGCTTCTTCATGCACCTGCGCTACGACAACAGGCTGTACACGATCATCCTCCTGGCCAGCTTGCTGTTCGTGAGCATCTTCTTCACGCCCACGCTCATCGACCTGCACACCCGCGACGCGCTCGATCCCATCAAGGGGCGCGCCGTGTACAAGCTGTCGAAAGAGAAGCCCGAGCCGCTGTCGGCTGCGGCCACCGCCCCGATGGCGCCACCGCCGGCCGCTGCTGCTCCGGCCGCGCATGCCGCCCCGGCTGCTCCCGCTGCTGCCCCAGCTGCTCCCGCTGCCGCCCCGGCTGCTCCCGCTGCTGCCCCAGCTGCTCCCGCTGCCGCCCCCGCTGCTCCCGCTCCGCACTAGCTGTCGGCTCGCCTCGCCTCTCTTCTCCCGGTCTCCCGTCTCTCTCCGCTCCGTCCCCCAATGCGTGTCTGTGTCACCGGCGGCTCTGGCTTCGTCGGGTCGCAGGTCGTAGCGGCTTGCCTGGACGCCGGGCACGAGGTCGTCGCGACCGTGCGAGCTGCCCGCGATCAGCAGAAGACGGCGCACCTCGACGCGCTTGCCTCGCGAGGGCCGCTTGCGATCGTGACCGCAGACCTGCTCCTGCCGGGTAGCTTTGATGAAGCCCTGCGCGGCTGTCAGGCCCTGCTGCATGTCGCCAGTGTCGCCTCTCCGACGACGTCCGATCCGCAGGAGGTGATCCGGCCAGCCCTCGATGGTCTGCGCAACGTCCTTTCTGCCGCCGCGCGGGCGGGGACGGTGCGGCGCGTCGTGCTGACCTCATCCGTGGTCGCGATGGGAACCTATCGTCATGCGTCGGTGCGGCCGCTCGGCGAGTCCGACTGGAACGACGAGGCTAGCCCCGATCGCACCCCCTACGACTTTGCCAAGACACAGCAAGAGCGCCTCGCCATCGAGCAGACGCAAGCCTACGGCGCCTGGGATCTGGTCTGCCTGCACCCGACGCTGGTGCTTGGCCCGGTGCTGTGTCGTGCGCATGCCCAGGCTAGCCCGCGGCTGATCGCAGATCTTCTGCGGCGGACTTATCCCGCGATTCCGCGCTGGTACTTTGGCCTGGTCGATGTCCGCGATGTCGCCGCTGCTCATGTCGCGGCGCTGCAGCCTGCTGCCCGCGGGCGCTACCTGCTGTGCAGCGGAGGCCGGTGGCTGACCGAGATCGCTGCGCAGCTTCAGACTGACTTCCCCAGCCGACGCATCGCGACCGCAACGCTGCCGACCCCGCTTCTGTACGCGGCGGCGCTGTTTCATCCGCGGCTGTCGCTGCGCGGCGTGCGCGACAGCGTTGGTCTGCGTCCGCAGTACGACAGCACGCGAGCCCAGCGTGAGCTGGGGCTGCAGTTTCGTCCGCTGGATCAGACGGTGCGCGACACCGCGCAGTCGCTGCTTTCCTTCCTTTAGCCCCGGCTAGCTCTCCCTGCGGGCCAAGCGTGCGGCGTGCTCACCGACGCCCAAGAAGCGCTGCCACACCCGCTGCAGGGCGTTGAGCGCCAGCTTGACTCCGAGCGCGCTGTCGCTGCGCATCAGGCTCTGCACCGACTCCAGCGGGAAGCGCAGGATCCGCGTCGGCTGATCCGCCTTCACCGTGACCGCGCTCTCACCGGGATACAGCGAGAGCTCGCCGAAGGGATCGCCCGTGCCCAGCCAACCCACCTTGAGCTCATCGCGCCAGATCGAGAGCATGCCGTCGAGCACGAGATAGATCTCACTGACCCGCTGGCCGCTCTGAAAGATCACGTCCCCGGTCGTCACCACCTGACCGACGGCGATCTGCTGCACCCGCAAGAGCTCAGCGGTGCTGAAGCCGGCAAACAAGCTGGCCTTGGCCATCGCCGCGCGCACTTCTTCCGAGCCAACGCGAATCGACAGCGCGTCGCTGCAGGCCATCACCTGCAGGACCACCGCCGAGGCATTGTCGCGGCCTCCACCCGCCAGCGCCGCATCGATCAGCGCCTGCGCCGCCTGCGGGTTAGGCAAGGTCAGCGTCCGCTGCAGCTGATCCCGCCCCACCATGCCGTACACACCATCGGAGCACAGCATGAAAATATCGTCCGGCGCGACATCCAGATACGCGGTGTCGACTTCGACCTGGGGATACACCCCCATCGCGCGCATCAGCAGGTTGCGCTGTGGATGCTGCGCCACTTCCGCCTCGCTCATCGCGCCACTGCTGAGCAGCGTCTGACCCAGCGTGTGATCTTCCGTCAGCTGAAACAGCGTCCCACCCAGCAGGCCATAGACGCGGCTGTCGCCGACGTGGGCCAAAAACAGGCTGCGCCCGCGCAGCAGCACGACATCCATCGTGCAGCCCATGCCGCGCAGCGACGACTCTTCCTGGCCGCGAGCAAAGATCGCGGCATTGATCGCGCTGACCGTCTGCCGCAGGAACTGCAGGATCGTGCGGCGATTCGCAAGCGATGGATCGGCCAGGAAGGGACCCTCGGGGAGGTGCCGCATCGCCTTCTGTAGTTCGGCGATGGCCATGGCCGAAGCGACCTCGCCCCCGGCGTGTCCTCCCATGCCATCGGCGACGGCAAATAGACCCAGCTCGGGCTGGCAGAGCAGGGCGTCTTCGTTGTTCTTGCGGACGCGTCCGATGTCGGTCTGGGCCGAGGCCTGGACGGGGATCGAGAGCGGGGTCGAGGGCTTCATCCCTTCACTATATCCAGCGCGCACCCCGGCTTGATACCGCTTCGCACCGTCGCTGTCGTCGCTCGCATGCGTCCCCTCGCTTGTCCTACCCTATCCCACCAAAAGTAGTTCCATAGGCGAGCCGCGACGACCTCCGTAGGCTGCTCCTGTCCCTTTTTGAAGGAGGAACCTGATGTCCCGTCATCGCCAACTCTCGCTCTCTCGCTCGGCTCCACTTCGCATGCGCGCCGGCTTGCCGCAGCCTGCGGCAGGCTCGTCACGCTTGGTCTGGGCACTGCCTGTGCTCTTCGGTCTGGTCTCTGCTTTGGCCGCCTGCATGCAGCCACCCACGGATTCAACCGAAGCTGCGCCGGTGGCCATTCAGCAGGGCCTGGGCACGCCGTTTGCGCGCAACGTCGCGCTCAATAACCCCTCCAAGATGTCCAGCCAGTACCAACCGAACTTTCCAGCGCGCAACGCCAACGACGGGGCAGTTGGCATGAACTACCCGTTTACGAGCGTGCCGATGATCGCGCACACCGCATCCGAGACGAATCCCTGGTGGCAGGTCGATACGCTGGATGTGCTGTGGATCAACGAGATCGTGATCTACGGCCGCCGCGACTGCTGTCAGGATCGCCTGAAGCCGTTTGAAGTCCGCGTCTCTTCCGATGAGGTGAACTGGACGCAGATCTATTACTCGGCAACGCAGCCACCGCTCGGCCTGCGCATCGAGGCCAACGTCGCCGCGCGCTACGTGCAAGTGAGGCTCTTGGGCACGGGCACGCTAGAGCTCGACGAAGTGCAGGTGCTGCAGACCGAGAAAGGTCCCAACGTCGCGCAGCTTGGCACCGCCAGTCAAAGCAGTACCGGCTGGGGCGGCGATCCAATCCGCGCCATCGATGGCAACAAGAACGGCGTGTTCGGTAACGGCTCGGTCACGCACACGCTTGTGGAAGCGCAGCCGTGGTGGCAGGTCGACCTCGGCAAGTCACGCAGCATCGGTGAGGTCGTGCTGCACAACCGCACTGACTGCTGCGGTGATCGTCTGAGCGACTTCGATGTCAAGGTCTCGGAAGATCAGGTGGTCTGGTTCAGCCTCTCGTACAGCGGCACGCCGAGCTTCCCGCTGACCGTGCCGATCAACAAGCGCGGCCGCTATGTCCGCGTGCAGCTTCGCGGTACCAATGCGCTGAGCCTGGCCGAGGTCGAGGTGAACATCACGCCACAGAACCTAGCGCTGCGCCGCCCTGCCGCGCAGTCGAGCACGCTGACTGGCGGTGACGCGTGGCACGCCGTCGATGGCAACACCGATGCCGTGTGGGCCAACGGCTCGCTTAGCCACACGCGCCAGATCGACTACACCGTGCCCGCGTGGTGGGAAGTGAACCTGGACAGCCTGCGCGCGATCTCGGGCGTCGTGGTCTACAACCGCAGCGACTGCTGCATCGACCGGCTGAGCAACTACCGGATCTTCGTTTCGCGCTTTGACACTTCGGTGCCGTTTAACTCGCGCGAAAATACGCTGCTGCCGGCGCACGCCTTCCGCGCGTCTGACCTCGGTTCGTACACGGCGTGGAATGGCTTCGCCCAGTCGATCCGCATCGACATCCCGGCTGGTAACGATCTGCACATGGCCGAGTTCAAGGTCCTGGCACCGACTACCGTGTGTCCCTATGGTCAGACGCTGCTCGACGGCACGACCTGCGTCACGCTGCGCCGATTTAGCTGGGGGGACACCACGCCGCTCGACGGCCGTCGCATCGCCATCAAGCAGAAGAAGCTGCTCATCGACTGGACGCTGCAGCCCGTCGATCGCTGGCTGGGGAATGACGGTGGGCGCATCAACTCTGTGGATGGCGACCTGCGCAGCCGTGACCTCTTCACCGTACGCAGCTTCAAGCCGAGCGGTGCCAGCGGCAATGGTCTGCCCTGGTACACGCTGCAGGCCGACAGCGGGGGCTATGTCTACTTGAGCGCGAGCGGCGACACCCTATTTAGCGGTGCCGGCACGCCGCAGGACGATGGCTGGATGCTGACGCGCGGCCTGACCGCGACCTACGAGGGCAGCCTGCAGCGCATCCGGGTCACCAACGGCCATGTGTCATCGGACTACTACATCGACAACCGTTTCAAGTACGCCCAAGAGTGGTACACGCGCATCACCACCAAAGGCTATCCCTACGGTGAGCGCTGCCTGCGTCCCTACTTCCTGTCGTCGCAGCAGCGCCTCTACTGGGAGGACCTGGCCTGCTCCGCCGATACCAACCAGTTCGAGTACTACCTCGTCGAGTAGCCGCAGCGCCCGGCCGGCCGCTACAGAACTTCGATCAGGCCGGAGCGATGGCCGTAGCTGATGATCTCGCCTAGCGTGCGTACCCCCAGCTTCTCCTTCACGTGTGCCAGGTGATTGCTGACCGTGCTGATCGAAAGGTTCAGCTCGGCGGCGATCTCGCTGGGGGTGCGGTTCTGCAGGATCAGCGTGAAGATCTGATACTCGCGCGCGCTAAGCTTCTCGTGCGCTGCGATGCCGGGGGGCGTATCGCCGCTGCTCGCGCCCTCAGCGAGCCCTGGGCTGACGTAGGTGCCACCGCGCATGACTAGCCGCAGCGCGTGCAAGAGCTCTTCGGGGGGCTGCTGCTTTGAGACATAGGCGGCGGCGCCCTCGTGTAGCACGCGGCTGCCGTACTGTTCTTCCGGGTACATCGATAGCGCGACGATGCGCAGGGCGGGGTGCTCGGCGTGCAGTCGCCGCAGGACTTCCAAGCCATTGACGCGCGGCAGTGACAGGTCCAGCAGCAGCAGATCCCAGCTCTCTTTGCCCTCGGCCAGCAGCACCTGCCGGCCATCCTGCGCTTCGCCCACCACGCGCATATCGATCTGAGCATCGATCAGCTGACGCAGACCATGGCGCACGATGGCGTGATCATCGGCGATGAAGATGCGAATCAAGCGATGGGCTCCCGGTTGGTGGACGCTGTGCAGCAATAAAAGGATGGGGTGCAGCTGCGCAGACGCCAGACTCCTCTTGCGACGCTCTCTTTTTACCGCG
Organism: uncultured Myxococcales bacterium; assembly: GCA_937952145.1. GTDB lineage: Bacteria > Myxococcota_A > Polyangia > Palsa-1104 > JAEUJZ01 > JAEUJZ01. The sequence goes on along the minus strand of CALFYE010000554.1, from coordinate 1,469 downwards.
TAAGTAATGGCATTGTCGATCATGAGATTACAGCCAAACAAGTCCGCAGTCTCCGACGGAGCGCCAGCCAAAGAGCTGTGGCCAACCTCGGGCTACCATGGGCCAGTCGAGCCCGCCGAAGAGGCCGCCTTTGACGCGCACTGTCAGGCCCGCCTGGTCCGCAGCGGTCGCATTGGGGCCGGGCTGGCGCTGGCGGCGAACCTGCTGTTCTGGCCGCTCGACTTGATCATCTATCGCGGTGTCCGCGAGGCGCCTTCGCTGCCGGTGGCCTACCGCATCGTCATATCGATCAGCTGCCTGGTGTTCTTGGCCTTGCCGCATCGGCATCCCATGGTGCGGCGGTACAGCTTCTTCACGCTGGTTTCCTTGCTGTGCGCAATCATGGCCAGCATGGGGTACACCGGGGCGTGGCTAGGGGGTTTGGATCGGCCCTGGTTCTACATGGCGCTGCCGGTGCTGTGCGCGACGATGATCTTTCCCATGCGGCTGCATCGTCGTGTGCTGATGGTGGCGCTGCAGGCGCTGTTCTGGCTGGGCTGCGTCTTTCTAACCCGGCCGCAGAACCTTCACTCGCCCTATCTTGGCGCGACGCTGAGCATGGTGGTCTTGGTGTCGCTGTACAGCCTGCTCATGGGGCACTACCTGACGGCGCTGCTGCGCGATAACTTTCGCCAGTCGCTGCAGATCGCCGACAACGCCGAGGCGCTGGAAGGAAAGGTGGCGGAAAAAACGGCGGCCCTGCGTCAGCTCCTAAGCCAGCTAGAGCAGGCCCGCGAAGCCGAGCGAGCTCGCATCGCCCGCGATCTTCACGACGAGCTAGGGCAGGAGCTCACGGCGCTGCGCTATGCGCTGGGGTTGACGAGCGAGCGCTTCCGCCGCGATCCCGCCGGCATCGCCCGCAACCTCAGCGAGCTGGATCACTTGCTGGGGCGCACCAACCGCACCGTGCGCAGCCTGGTGGGTCAGCTGCGGCCGATGATCCTCGACGATCTCGGGCTCAGCGCCGCGGTCGAGTGGCTGCTTTCGCGCGCCTCTGAGCGCAGTGGTCTGCAGGTGCGGGCCAAGCTCTCAGCCGATGACACCGCGCTACCCGCCGAGCTATCGAACACCGTGTTTCGCATCGTGCAAGAGTCACTGACTAACGTGATGCGCCATGCCCAGGCCCGATCCGTCGAGGTCGAGCTGACTCGGCAAGCCGCGCACCTGCAGCTGCGCATCCGCGACGATGGGGTGGGATTCGATGTCGATAGCACGCGCTCCGGCCAGGCGGGGGTCGGCCTGATCGGCATGCGCGAGCGCGCCCTGGCGCTGGGTGTGGAGCTGCAGATCAAGAGCCAGCCCGGCGAAGGCACCGAAGTCCGTGCCGAGTTTGCGATTCCGCCGGAGGCCGCCGCGCCCGTGGTAGAAGGGGAGACTTGAGCGCGCGTCCTCTCAATCGGCGGGGTTTGGTCGACTGGCTGCGGCAGGGG
>CALFYE010000553.1 GCA_937952145.1 uncultured Myxococcales bacterium | reverse complement strand
TTAAAAAATATAAATATTTTATTTATTTTTGAGGATTGTTTGATTACTGCAACAAACCCCTAGGCCGGGCGGGGGAGAGCTCGCTGCCTCGTCCGCGGCTCCTTGCCTAGGGCTTGCGATCCGGCCAGCAGGGCATGGCGTTGCAGACGTCGATGATCTGGCCGGTGCGGAAGAAGTGGACCATCTGGTCGTTGTGGGGATCGCGACGGCGCGGAAGCTCATGCGGATCGTCGTCGTTGTCGGTCGGCGGGTGATTGCCAAGCGCCGGCCACGGGTTGCCGAAGTGCCACAGCACGATGCCCGATCCGCTGTGCGGGTAGGCCTGCTCTTTGACCAGCGGCACCGCGCGATCGTCGTCGTAGTGCGCCATGGTTGCGACATCCAGCCCGCTGCGCGAGAGGACTTCGTTGCTGAGCACCGCGACCTGATAGTCGCCGCGGGCCGGTCCCATCAGCACATAGTGCGGGCGGTTGCCGGGGTATGGCTCGACGCTGAGGTGCCGATAGTGGGTGACCGGGTCAGTGGCATCCCACAGGAGCTGAATCGCCGACAGCACCACCGCTTGGTCACGCGTACTGGGATAGGCGCCGCCCAGGACCAGCGAGAAGCTGCTGAAGTCGGTCGAGCGCTGCAAGAGCAGCGAGTAGTTGCTCCCCGGCACACCGAGATGGCCACGCTCAACATCGGGGCTGAGCGCGACAAACGAGCCGCCGAAGATGCCGCCCTGCGAGATGCCCGAGTAGTAGAGCTCGTTGCGGTTGATCTGCAGCTTGTACTTGGCGAGCGCCGGCAGGCCCGAAAGCTGCTCGCGCATGCCGCGCGCCAGCAGCACCCACTCGACCAGGCCCTGCTGCAGGCGGTCGGCGAGGTGCGGGAAGCGGCCGATCTCGGCGAGGATCTGGATCACGCTGGCTTGATCGTCTTCGGCCATGCCGGTGAGGTCGGCGGCAAAGAAGATCAGGTTCTTGCGGTTAGCGATGCGGCCATTGAAGCCACCGCGCACCTGCGTCCCTGAACCGAGCAGGCCATGGCCATACAGCACCAGCCCGTGAGGCGTGCTCTTACCGTCGGTGGCTGAGTAGGGAATGCGGACCCAGAAGCTGGGGTTGCGGCTGCCCTGCGCCTGCGGCTTGCCGGCGGCATCGCGGCGAATATGCGTGCCGCCAAAGCCGGGAATTGACCAATCGGTCAAAAAGTCAGGCACCGTGAAGTGGCCGCGCACCTCGACGGCGATATCGCCATCGACCGGCCGACCACTGCCATCGGCCATCGGCACGTACTCGGTGACTCCATCGATAACCAGCGGGGCACCGGCGGATCCGACGGTGGTCAGGGCCTGATCGCGCATCGACAGCAGATCGCCGTGCAGCGCCGTGTTACTGGCGGTCACAAAGTCCCAGGCGACAACCAGCGATTGCTTGTCGATGCCCTGGCTGGCCAGCGTCTCGAAGACTCGATCAAAGCGGGCCTGCCGCGCCGCCAGGACCGGAACGTCGGCGGTGTCCCCGTCGCGCAGCCGCACAAATGGGCGAGCCGGCGCGATCGTCTGGCCGGCGGTGTTGCGCAGGCCGCGGAACGCCACGATGTAGCGTGTCGCCTCCTTGAGGATCTCGCCCGGGCGAACGAACAAGGTCTGCAGCGCGGGATCGGACTCATAGCCGTCTAGCTCGACGAAGTACGGCACTCGCCGCAGCGTGCCGCGCTGGTCTTCCAGCAACACGATGGCGGCGTCGGGGGCCAGCGAGCGCTCGACATGGTCCTCGGTCGGAAGGTCGCGCAGATCGATGTTGGGAAACATCGCCAGGATCTGCGTGCTAGGTCCGTAGCCGTCGAGGTGCTTGTAGTTTTCCGGAAGTCCCTGCCGACCTTGGTTGTTGGCCGGCAGCGCCCCCGGGCGAAAGCGCAGCGCGTATCCCGTCTGCGTCGAGCCATCCGGCTGCAGATACAGGTTCGAAGGCCAGGGCATGGCACAGGGCAGGTTTGGTCCCTGACCCAAGATCGGATCGCAGTCCGGGCTGTAGACGGTGGGATCGGGCTGGCCCATCGATGCGCCCACATCGGCACAGGCGGCTATGCCCAGAGCGGAAAACAGCAGCAGTTTGGCGAGCTTCACAGTCGGCTCCTCTTTGGGGCGTTCACCAGGGGCGGCGACGCGGCAGTGAGTGCGCGAGCATACTGCGAAGCTCGACAGAGCCGCGTACAATTGCATGTCCATGGGGAGCCGCAGTTGCCTTCCTGCCGCATGCACGCTGGTCACCGCCTGCGTTGCCTGGCCGCTTGTCTCCGCCGCCCAGCTGCCCGATGGCTCTGCCGCGTCGCCTCCGGCCCCCTTGGCTGCCCCGGTTACCCCGGCCACACCGAATTCAGCGACGGTGCCGGCGGCGCCAGCGGTCGAGGCGCCTGCTCCGGAAGCCCAGCCGCAGCTACACGAAAACGGTCGGCTGGCCGCGATCCTTTGCCTGGGCGTCCCGCTGCGCGAACAGCGCTGTCGCTTCGGTTCGGCGAGCGGGCTGGTGCTGACCTATCACGCCTCAGGCAGCGTCGCCGAGGTGCTGCAGTTTCGCGACGGCTGGCTGGACGGTCTTATCGAGGCCTATGACGCCGGTGGGCATCTGGTGGATCGCACGCTGTACCGCGGCGGTGCGCCGCAGCCGATGCCCAGCGGACCAACCTCGGTGCAAGCGCCCGGCGAGACCAGCCTGCCGCTGCCGCCGATGGTTAGCAGCGGCGACGCCCCACCGCCGGAAAACGCGCCCACCGCGCCCGCTGTACCGCCTGCCCCGATGGCCGTCGCCGCCGATGTGCCGGCACCGCGCCCGCCAGGAGGCCCGCTGTTTGGTCTAGGGCTGCGTGCCTTGGTCGGCATGGTAACCAGCGATGTCGCCAGCACCGCCTATACCGGAGCGCAGGTCGTCTTTTCGCCCTACCAAGCCGGCATCCTGCCGGAGTTTGCCGTCGGTATTGCGACGACGCTCGACAGCACCGGCCTGCTGCGTCGACTCGATGTACCAATGTCGCTTGGGTACATCTGGAACCTGACCCGCAGCCCTTCGCCGCTTTATCTGACCGCCACGTTTGACGTCATCTACGCCCGTCGCGACATCGCCGGCAGCGTGCCTGGCCTGACGGCAGAAGAAGCCTGGATGATGGGTGGCCACGGTGGCCTTGGCATTAGCCTGCCCCTGGGGGGGCGCGAGCGGAGCTGGGGACGCATGCTGCTGGATATGCGACTTGGCGGCACCGGGCGTGTCGATGGCAATCCGCCGCTGCGCATCCCACGCGACGGGGCAGAGCCCGCCATCGCCATGGCCTCGCAGTTCCGTCTGCTGTTTACCCTAACGACGCTATTTTCGATCGGAGGCTGAGAGAGCGAGATGGGAAGTCCGATGCACAACAGCCCTCCCCGCCTTACCCGCCGCGCTGGTTGCTCGCCGCTTGTGGGCGCACTGGGATCGTTCCTTTTGACCGGCCAGATCCTTGGCTGTGATGGTGGGCAGACCGATCAGCCGCTGCACAAGCGCCCAGGCACGCTGGTCATCGAACAGTGCACGCTGGATGCAGGTCAGCGCGCGGCGCTGATGCAGGACGCGCTACGGGGCGTGGTCTCGACGGCAATTTTGATCTGCCCGGCGATCCGCGAAGGCGTGGTGACGCCTCGCGATGCCGATGCCCAGCAAGCGATGAGCAGCACCATTTCGTTTCTGCGCTCGCGCGTGGGGCGGGTCGAGCTAGGCATCACAGCCCGCGATGAGCTGGGTCAGGACCTATCGCCCACCCGCCTGGCCGCGCTGCTCCGCGATCCGGCGCAGCGTGATCTGACGGTGGCGGGGGCCGCCAGCTTCGCCAACCAGGCTGATGGCTTGGTCGTCGCTCTACCCGCGCTCCCCGGGCAGAGTGAGCCGGATGTCACCGCCTGGGTGAAGGCGTTGTCCGCCCAGCTTCCCGGCCGCAAGCCGTCGATCTTCGTGCCTCCATCAAGCACCGAGCCCAGTGATCTGCCGATGGGCAGCGCGGTCAACCTCAGCGCACTTAGCAGCAGTGTGCGCGACATCTACTCGCTGACCCTGGACTACAGCTGCTGCGATGGCACGCCGGGCCCAAGCACCGACGCGGGCTGGGCGGCGAGTGTCGTCAACCTGGTCAGCCGACAGAGCGGCGCGAGCACGGTCCATCTGGCGCTGCCGCTCTACGGCGTGCAGTTTGTCGGCAGTCGCCCGCAGCCGCTTACGTTCCTGGCGGCGGCCGGCCTGGCGGGAGCGCGCCACTTGCAGATTCTGCGGTCTGACGAAGGCAGCCTGCACTACTCATTTACCGACGACAAAGCGGCACGAAACGAGGTGTGGTTCGATGACGCGCACACCACCGCGCGCCGCCTGCACGATCTCGACAGCCTGGTCAGTCCAGGGGTCGGCGTTCTTTACTACAGCCTGGGCGGCGAAGATCCGGCGCTGTGGAGCACGCTGCAGGGACTCATGAAATGAACGCCGCGCTGGCGCCCACATCCAGCGGATCTGATCGCATCTGCGTCGAGAGCTTGGCTCTGCGCGATCCGCTGTCGCATCCGCTGTTTGAGCGCGAGCTTGCCCAGCGCTACTTCCTGTTTGATGCCTGGGTCGAAGGCAGCCGCCGCGTCAACCTGCACCCGCTGGTCCTCAGTCAGGAACTACACCGCCAAGCGGTCACCGCCGCGACAACGGCGGCTCGCCTGATCGATCGCGTGGCCGAGCGAGCGCTCAAAGATCCCGACGAAGCCAGTCGCTATGGCTTTTCGCCCGAGGTGGTGCGTCTAGCGCAAGCCGCCTATGCCGCAGGGGATCAGGCGCGCTTGGTGCGCGTCGATCTGCTGCTTGGTGAAGCCGGCTGGCAGGCCTGCGAGATCAACGCCGACTGCCCCGGTGGCCACAACGAAGCCCTGGGGTTGCCGCGACTGGCGCAGGCGGCCGGCTACGCACACGGCCACAATCCAACTACCGTCGTCGAGGATCTGGCCCGTGAGCTGATCGCGATGACCGGCGGACGCGGGGCGATTGCGCTGATCTACGCCACGGCCTACGCCGAAGATCTGCAGGTCTGCGCGCTCGTGCAGCGCGAACTCAAGCGACTGGGGGCACAGGCAATCTTGGCCTCGCCCACCTCGCTGCGCCGTCGTGGGCGTCGGCTGTTTGTCGGTCAGCAGGAAGTCTCGGTGCTGTATCGCTACTTCCCCACAGAGTTCATGGAGGGCCAGCGCAACCTGGCTGAGATTGCCTCGGTCGTCGCCGACGGTGGCGTGCGCTGCCTGTCGAGCTTCGCGGCCATCTACAGCCAGTCGAAGCAGGCCTTCGCCCGCGCGCATGCCCTGCAGTCCGACGATGAAAACTTCCCACGCGAGGACCTCCGCTACCTGCCGCGCACGTATGCCCTGTCTGAGCTCAACCCAGCCGATCTGCTGGCCACGCCGGCCCGCTGGGTCCTCAAACGTGCGCTTGGCCGCGTCGGTGAGGAGGTGTTCGTCGGCTCGCTGCTCAGCCCTGTTGACTGGGAGCGCGCGCTGGCCCTGGCCACCGCAGATCTAGCCCGCGGCGAGGTCTGGGTCGTCCAGGAGTTCGTGCCGCAGCAGCGCATCGACAGCCCGTACGGTCCGCTACTCGTCACCTTGGGTGTCTATGTGCTAAACGGCAGCTTCGCGGGCTACTTCGCACGGCTCACCGCCGAGAGCCACGCCTCGCACAGCGCGCTGTGTCTGCCGGTGTTCGTGCAGACTCCTGACACTTCCACTCTCCGCCGCCACCACGGCGCGCAGGACTAGAGGCTGGCCATGCGACCCAAGGTCTTCGCTCCGCTCGCACTGCTCGCTGGTTCCTGCGCCACGGCTCGCCCGCCATCGGCGGAGTTCTTCGTGCGAGCCGAAGAGATTCCGGCACCGCATCAGCTGCTGTTGCCTTCCGCCGCGCGGGCCTTCGCAGCATGGCAGCTACCCGCCGAAGATCCGTGGGCCCGCTACAGCAAATGGACTCTTCTTGCCTCGCTGGGGGAAGACGCTGCGCCTGGGCAGCTGCCCGATGTGCGCAGTCTGCAGATCGTCCGCCGCGCCGAGCAAGCCGGAGCCATGGTCGCAGCCGCCGGCCTGGCCCCTGACACTCTGTGGATCGTCGATCTGCGCGGCGCCGCATCAGCCGCCTTTGGCAACGCGATCAGCCACAACGCAAGCCATCCGGTCTCGCTGGTCCTGACCTTCAACAACTGGCCCGCGCAGCAAGAGATCATTCCGGCCGAAGAGACGCTGTCCGCCCTGGTGTCGCTGCGCCCACGCCTGCCCGAGCCCGGGATCTCTGGCACGCGCCCGGTCTTCCTGCTGGATGCCTGGCGTCTGGCTTTCCGCGACGAAGCCCCTGATGAAGAGTCCGTCGATAATCGCTACTACCTGACGGCTTCTGATCTTCCTGATCCCGAGACCCTGGCCCGCCACGGCATCCGCCAAGTCGTTTACCTAACGGAGACCCTGGGCACCGACTCGGCCCCCATCAGCGAAGAGGATGATCTCAACGATTCCTTCCTCCGCTACAGCCAGGCGGGAATCCAGATTGGGCTCTTGGGTCTAGATGATCTGCTGGGCGAGCGCGTCGCACCACAGCCCGTCGTGCGCACCTATGTCGGCGGGAGCACCTATCGCTATTTCCACTACTGCCGCCACTACATTCCGCGGCATCGGCATACCGTGATCACCAGTCCATACTTCTATCAGCGCGCGCATGGCGGATTCGGGGGCCCACGCGCCCGACCGCACTTCCACGGAATCTTCCATCACTCGGCTCCGCCCTCCCGCGGCAGCCATGGCAGCCATCGCGGCGGGTATCACAGCGGCGGTCGCGGCGGCCTCGGCGGCTGAGATGCCTAGTCGATTCTCGACAGCGTCTCGCCGGTGGCTGAGCGCCCCGGTCAAGTCGTACCTCGTCCGGCTCGCGCAGGTGGGACTCTGCGTCCTCCCTCTTTTGCTGGGGCTTGTAAGTCCGGTCGCGGCTCGCCCGCTGCGCCGCGCTCCTGCCGATAGCGAAGAGGTGGCCCGGGAAGCTCTGCAGCGGGGGCAAGCGGCGCTGCAAGCCGGCGATTTACCGACGGCGCAGACCGCGCTCAGCACGGCCTACCGCACGCAGCCCAGCCCGCTTTCGCTGTATCAGCTAGGACGGCTCGCCCAGGCCGAGGGGCGAGTGCTGGACGCCTATGATCTGATGCGACGCTTCCTCGCCGATCCCGAGCTTGATGTTGGTGCGGCCGCGGCGACCGCAAACCCCACCGGTCCCGCTTCCGGCGATGCCCCACCCAAGCCTGAGTCTGAGCTCACGCTGGCTATCCGCGAAGCCGAGCGCGTGCTTGCAAGCGCGGTCCCGCCGTCGGGCAGCCTGAGCATCCGCGGTGAGCGCGGCACGCTGGTTTTTGTCGACGGCCGCGTCGTTGGTAGCTTGCCGCTGCCGCTGCCGATCCTGGTCTCGCCGGCTGAGCACAAGCTGGCGCTGTCGCGTGGCACGCAGCGCATCGAGGATCAAGTGCAGATCTTGGCCGGTCGCTCGGGCGAGCTTCGCACCGATGTGACAAGTGGTGCTCTGGTGCTGAGCATCCTGCCCGGAGTCCTGCTGATCGAAGACTGGCGCGAGCTCCCCGAAGGAGTGCGCCCGCGCTTGTTGCAGGCGGTCGAAAAGGGCCTGCTCAGTCATCGTCTCTCGCCGCTGTCGCGTGACTTTGCGCTGCAGCTATCGGGCACACCGCAGATCTCAGGCTGCTTGGGCGAAGCGCGCTGTCAGATCGATCTGGCGCGCAAAGTCGATGCGGGCGCGGTGCTCGACATCCGCGTGCGGCAGAACCCCGCCGGGGCTCAGCTGCGCGTGGGCTTGCTGGACTTGGAAGTCGGCGAAGAAGCCAGCGCCGACGAGCAGACGTGTAAAAGCTGCACACCAGAGCAGCTCTCAAGCGCCTTGGTTGCCCTGGTCAGCCGCGTGTACGAGAGCGGTCAGGGCCGTACCCGCGCCACGCTGCAGGTGAAGAGCGAGCCCAGTGATGTGGAGATCTTGCTCGATGGAAAAACCGTTGGTCGCACGCCCTACCAGCACGTCGTCTTCACCGGCCGGCATCAGCTGACCCTGAAAAAAGACACCTACCAACCGGAGGTGCGTGACGTCACGCTCGCAGATGGTGAGCAGCGGCAGGTCGAAGTCCAGTTGACTCAGCCTGAACCCGCCCCAGCGGCCTTGCCGAAACCACCGGTGCTGCGCCGCATGCCACGGCCAGCTTGGCGCATCGCGGTGGGCTCGCTGATGATGGCCGCTGGCCTGGTTAGCGCTGGCTTTGGAATCGGGGCAGCGTCGATAAACGGCGCCTGTACGCAGACCGCCGTTAGCCCAGGTGGAGAGTGTCGTGAGCTGTATTCGACAGGCGGCCTGGCTGCCGGCCTGATCACCACCGGCCTGCTGGTCACCGGCGGAGGGGTGGTCCTCATGGCCCTTCCTGGCCGCATGCGTCTCGTCGAAGCAGCACCATAGCTTGTGCGGCACCGCCGCAGAATCCGATCTCGCTTAGCCTTACGGGGGGACCGATGAGCCTACGTTCCTGGTTGTTTATTGGGCTGCTGCTCTGCGCGGGCTGCGACTCGCTCTTCGGATCGTTTGCGCGCGCCAATCCGAAAAACTGTGTCCGCAGCCCCGATAGCTGTGGCGCGGGCGAGGTCTGCGATGTCGTCGCCGAGCGCTGTGTCGCCATCGGTCCCGATGCCGATGTCTTTGCTCCGGTGAGCGTGCCGTTGAACTTCAAGGCTCAGCATGTACTCGCCGGTAACTTCGACGGCAACAGCCTGCCGGACGTCGTGCTGGTCGGGGCTGGTCAGGCGCTGGTGCTGTACGACCCCGGCACGAGCATGGGCAAGCAGAAAGTCATCACCACTAAGACCGCCAGCAGTCCGTTCTACGCCGTGGTCACCAAGATCGACTCGGACGGGCTCGACGACCTGGCGATCATCAGCGAGCGGGGCGACACCAGCGGCACCTTCGGCACCATCGAGTTCTGCGCTGCGCGCGGCCCCGACATGCTGCAGCCTTTTGCCTGCTTGCCGCCGGGTGATCTGCGCTTTCCCCCCAAGGCGGTGCTGATTGCCGACCTGATCGATGACAGCACACCCGATCTCGCGGCCATCGACGACAAAGGCGAAATCAAGGTCTGCCGCGTGCTCAGCATCAGCAGCATGGAGGGAGCCTGCGACATCATCCTGCCGGCTGCGAACAGCGAGCCGGTCTCGTATGCGCAGCTGGCTCTTCTCGACGATATCAGCGGCGATGGCCGCCCCGACCTGGGCGTGCTCTTACATACGACGACCAGCACCTCCGGTGTGCGCGTGCTCCGCACGGCGGGCGGCAGCAAGCCGACGCTCTCGGAGGCGGCCCCGCTCACACTCGGGTTCCCCGTGCTGCTGGCTGGCAACTTCAACCAGACCGGCAAGCTCGGTCTGGTGGCAGTGGGCAGCAACGCCGGCGGCGGCAGCCTAGTCGCCCAGCCGTTTACCGACCTGACTGGCCCAGTGCCCATCGCCAGCACCAGTGTCATGGCGCAGCCCGGCACTCTGTTCGGCGATCCGACGCAAGCGCGGGCCTGCGCCGTGGGACAGTTTGATGGCGTGGGGGGCCCGCTCGCCGATGACATCGCCTGCCAGCTCGAAACGGGTCAGCTCGCCTTCTTCTCCGGCTCGCCCGGCGGTGTCACGACCCAGCTCTTGCGCATACCCAGCACCCCCATCCCTGGATCGCACCTGCTGTCGGCGCCGTTTGGTCTGCGCAGCGCGGGGCGCCACGACCTACTGGTCTACAGCAACGCCGATCAGACGGGCGTCGGTCTGATCTCGCTCCTGCGCAGCGCTGGGCAGTCCGCCCGTGGCTTGCTTACCCGCACCGCGTTCAACAACACCAACAACTTCACACCACCCGACTTCGTGCTGTTGGTCGGCAGCTTTCAACGCAGCATGCCGCAACAGCTTGCGCTGCTGCCGCGCGGCGGATCGGGCCTGACTTTGTATTCGCGTGATGCCAATGGCGTCATCACGCAGCCTGGCGTCGAAGAGCAGATCGCTTTGCCTGACACCGTCGACAACGCCAGCCGCCTGCCCTGCGGCGATGGACTCGACGCCCTCGTCATCGCGTACCGCAACGACAAGCGGCCCTCGGTCTACCGATTTGGCGGCGCCTCTGCCCAGCCACAAGCCCTCACGAGCCAGGTCGGCAGCATCAAGACCCTGGGGGCCGACATCAACGGCGATGGCCTCGCTGACCTGATCTCCCTGCGCGTCGACGGCAAAGTCCAAGCTGCCCTCGCTCAGTCCCAGACCTGCACCCTGGGTCCTCTCACCGACCTCATCCCCCCCACTGTTCCGCTCCCGATCGAGATGGCCGTGGGGGATATGAACCGCGACGGCGCAGCCGATCTGGTCCTGCTGGGGGATGGTGGGACGGTGCGGGTATTTCGGAATCAGCTCGATGGCGGAGGGAAAGCGCTTGGGGTGTTCGAGCTGGTAGCCGAGAAGTCCCTGCCGATTGAGCTGACGCCCGGTCAGATGATGATTGGCGAAGCGCGGCAGAAGGGCACGCCCGAGCTTCTGATCAGCATGACGCCGCCGGCGGGCAACAGTCAGCTGTATGCGGTGGCGCTGGGCGCCGATGGCCGCTCGCTGGTGCAGACCCAGACGACGGTGAACACCTTGGTGCGCGGTCCGACACTGGTCCTGCGCGACCTCAACCTGGATGGGCTTTCGGAAGTGCTGATGCTCGATCCAGCGACGGGGATCATGTCGCTGACGAGCTTTGGGCAGGACGCGGCGGGGAAGACGCGCTCGTACTACGTCGGCATCCAACCCAGCGGTCTTTCGGTTGGCTTCCTCGACGGAGATGTTCAGCCTGACGTGGCGGTGATGACGCAGATGAACAAGGTGCAGCCGACGGCAATTGCCCTGTCGGTGGCCTATGGGCTTGCCGCCGGCGAGCTGAAGTAGCCCGGGCTCCGACGCCACGCAGGGCCATCGGACCAACGGTGGCCGACAAGCTAGGGCGCGGGGCGCTTGCGGCCGTGCGTCGTGTGCTCCGCGAGGGCGCTGAAATAGCTGTGGGCAGCGGTGGCTACCTCGGCCAAGGTTCGCTCGGCGGCGGCCCCGTCGCGGGCATAGGCGACAATGGCGCTGATCACAAACGGTCGCTCGGGCAGCGGAATCAGCGCCACCTCGGCGCGCACACCGTCAAGACTCCCCAGCTTGCTCGCCATCGCCTGCTCGCTGGGAAGGCCGCGTGCGAAGAAGCTCTCTTTAGGGAGAGCGAGGATGGCCATAAGCTCGCGCTGACTGGTGTTGCGACGCCACGGGAAGCGGCTGATCTGAGCGATGAGGCTCGCTAGCTCGCTAGCCGTCGCGGTGTTCTCGTCCCCCCGACGGACCGCGGCGGTGTCGAGCATCCGTCGGCGCAGGCGCGTCTTCCCCAGGCCCAGTCGCTGACACAGATCGTTGATAGCAGCCAACCCCAGCCGATCAATCAGCGCATTGGTGGCGGTGTTGTCGCTGGTCACGATCATGTAGACCGCAAGCTCGCGCAGGCTGAAGGGGCGCGGTGCAGTCGTCGCTGATCCGCTGCCCACCGGCAGCAGCCCACCGAGGATCGGACTGCCCTCGATGAGCGCCGTGGTCGGCACCGGCTGCAGGTCCGAGAGCGAGAGCAGGCCCGAATCCGCCTGCCGGAAGAGCTCAAAGAGGATGGCCAGCTTGATCGTGCTCGCGACTGCGAACACGTGATCGGCGTGCAGGGCGTAGCGCGTGCCGTCGCGCAGATCGGTGATGGCCACCGAAAGCACACCGTCGGTGCGAGCCGCGAGCGCTTCGATGCTGGCGCTCATCCGTTGGAACAGCAGGCGCTGGTTGGGATCGCTGGGGGCGCTTGGTGCAGACGCGGCAGACGGCGGACGCTCAGCGTTTGCGACCGCGCAAAAGACGAACAGCCAGAGCACGCTTAGCGCTCGGCAGCGCAAGGGATGCAAGCCGGACATGGCGCTAGTGCACCGCCGAACCTTGTGCACCCGGACGCGGGATCAGCCCCAGCCCATGACGAGTCGGAAGGACAAGCCGCCCTTTTTCGACGGTGACTCCCTGAAATGGATCGTTCCCGATGAGCAGGTTGCCATCCAGGTCAACGTAGTCAACGAGAGGTGCCAGGTGCGCCGCCGCAGTAATCGTCACTGAGCTAGAGACCATGCAGCCGAGGAGGATCTTGAGTCGGTGTGCCCGCGCGACATGGATCATCCGCAGCGCTGGGAAGATGCCGCCACACTTGTCGAGCTTGATGACCACGCCATCGTAAAGACCGGCAAGCTGCGGGATGGCTTCGGCATGCAGGCACGCCTCATCTGCGAAAAGCGGCAGCGGGCTGCGCTCGTGCAGCCAGCGCTGATCGTCGATGCGCTCGGCGGCCATCGGCTGCTCAACAAACTCGACGTTCTGGGTGGCCAGCCACTTGAGCTTGCGCAGCGCTTCCTCGCGATCCTTCCAGCCCTCGTTGGCGTCGACTCGCAGGCGCTGTGAGCTGACCTGTCGCACGGCCGCGATCGTCGCTTCATCGCTGTCGAGCCCGACTTTGATCTTGAGGATCGGAAAGTCGGCTGCTTCGCGCACCTTCTGCTTGGTCATCTCGGGGCGGTCGATACCAATCGACATGCTGGTCGGCGGCGCCTGCTCGGGATCGAGGCCGAGGTAGCGGTACAGCGGCACGCCCAAGCGCTGCGTCACCCAGTCCGTAAGCGCCAGATCGATGGCGGCCTTGGCCGCGTATTCGCCGGGCCGTGCGCGACCCAAACGATCGAGCAGCGCAGCGAACTTAAAGGGGTCCGCACCTTCGACGATCGGCCGCAGAGCCTCGACGGCGGCGAGCGCACTTTGGGCTGACTCGTGATAGCGGGGAATCGGCGCCCCCTCGCCGTGTCCGACCCAGTCGCCCAGGCTGTAGGTCGTGTAGCAGACATCGCGATAGGTGCTGGTCGACATCACCGTGGTCCAGGTGTGACGAAGCTGCAGCCGCACACTGTGAGCCTCAAGGACTCCGCGACCTGCGTCCGCAGCTCGACTTGCCAGCGGTAGGGCCGGCGCCGCGGATGGTCCGGCCCATGCTCTTCGTCCCCCCGCTATCGTCGTCGTCCCCAGGGCCGTCCCCAGGGCCGTCCCTAGGGCCGTCAGCGAACCCACTGCCGTCTGCAACCACGCTCTGCGACTTTGCATCGGGCGAACATAGCACTGCTACAATCAGCATCCCATGCTGCCGCGTTTCCTTATCCTGCTAGGCCTTGCGACGCTGATTCTGTTCGGCTTGCACTACTACCTCTTCGAGCGGACCTCGCGCTATCTCGCACTCGGCGTTAGCGAGCGCCGGCTGCTGAAGATCACGCTGGGCCTTTTGTTCGCGCTGGTCTTTACGGCGATGCCGCTCGGCCGCTTGCTGACCATGGATGGCGCACGGCCGCTGTTCTACGCCGCCTTCATCTGGCTGGGCTGCCTGGTGATGATGAGCCTGGGGCTGTTCATCGGCGACCTTGTGCGCTGGCTATCGGCCCTGGCCCCGCTTGATGCCGAGCGCCGCCTGCTGCTGACGCGCACCGTCGGGCAGGCTAGCCTGGGCTTGGGCGGCGTGCTTTCGGGTTATGCGCTGTTCCAGGGGCTGCGGCGCGTGGCCGTAAAGCGCGTCGAGGTGCCGGTCGCTGGTCTGCCGCGCAGCCTAGATGGCCTGCGCATTGTGCAGATCACCGATGTCCACATCGGGCCTACGCTGCGCGGTGCCTGGCTGCGCCGCGTGGTCGAAACGATCAACGGACTAAGCCCCGATCTTGTCGCCATCACCGGCGATCTGGTCGACGGTCCGGTGGCAGCGCTGCGGCCCCACGTTGCCGTTCTGGGCGATCTGAAGTCGCGCCATGGCACGTTCTTCGTCACCGGCAATCACGAGTACTACGCCGGCGCCAACGAGTGGATTTCCGAGCTGCGTCGCCTGGGTCTGCAGGTGCTGCGCAACGAGCGCGTCTCGCTGGTGCATGACCCATCCGTGCCGACGGAGAGCAGCCTAGACATTGCCGGCGTTGATGACTTTCACAGCCACAGCTTTCCGGGACACGGTCCGGATCTCGCGCGCGCGGTGAACGGTCGTGATCGCGCCCGACCGCTTTTGCTGCTGGCCCACCAGCCGGCCCAGATTCACGAAGCTGCTGAGCATGGCGTAACGCTGCAGCTATCTGGTCACACACACGGCGGGCAGCTGTGGCCGTGGGGCTATTTCGTCCGTCTGCAGCAGCCGTTTGTCGCCGGGCTGCATCGCATCGGTCAGACCCTGCTTTACGTCAGCTGTGGCACCGGCTACTGGGGACCGCCCATGCGCCTCAACGCCCCCGCCGAGATCACCGAGCTGTGCCTGCGCGCTGAGCAGGCAAGCGCGAGCAGCTAGCCAGTCGGCGCGACGCTCAGCGAATCGTTGACAGTCCGCTGCAAAGTCGAATATGGTGTTGTTAGCTGCGCACTCACGCAGAGTCCAAGCAGAAGCACCCGCAGTAGTCACCAACCCAATCCACCCAGATCCACCAACAACTGAGTCGTTCGCGAAGCCCTGATGGCTGGCGCTCGTTGCGCTGCGCTGTCCGGTCCTCGTTGTCTTCTTCCCTGAAGCTGACAGGCGCGAAACCCCGACCCTGGCCCCGTCCTGACGCGGACGCGGCCCAGCCCAACCATCAAGGATCGACCCCGATGAACCTGACCGAGCTGAAGCGCAAGAAGATGGCCGAGCTAGTGCACATGGGAATGTCGCTCGGCATCGAGAACGTCTCTGGCATGCGCCGCCAGGATCTGATCTTCGAGATCCTGCGTCACCACTCCGCCAACCGCGGCGAGGTGTACGGCGACGGCGTGCTTGAGACTCTGCCCGACGGCTTTGGCTTCCTGCGCTCGCCCGACTACAACTACCTGCCCGGTCCCGACGACATCTACGTCTCGCCCTCGCAGATTCGTCGCTTCGGCCTGCGCACTGGTGACACCGTCGAAGGTCAGATTCGTCCCCCGAAAGAGAGTGAGCGCTACTTCGCCCTGCTCAAGGTCGAGCGCTTAAACGGCGAGCCGCCCGATGCGCAGAGCGAGAAGATCCTCTTTGACAACCTGACGCCGCTTTATCCCAACAAGCGCCTGCGTCTGGAGTACGACGCCCGCAACTACTCGACGCGCATCGTCGACATGCTGTGCCCGATTGGCAAGGGTCAGCGCTGCCTCATCGTCTCGCCGCCGCGCGCCGGTAAGACGGTGCTCTTGCAGGACATCGCCCACGCCATCACCCACAACCATCCCGAGGTCTATCTGATCGTGCTGCTCATCGATGAGCGGCCGGAAGAAGTGACCGATATGCAGCGCAGCGTGCGCGGCGAGGTGGTGTCTTCGACCTTCGACGAGCCGCCGGCCCGTCACGTCCAGGTCGCCGAGATGGTCATTGAAAAGGCCAAGCGTCTGGCCGAGAGCAAGAAGGATGTCGTCATCCTCCTCGACTCGATCACCCGCCTAGCGCGCGCTTACAACACCGTCGTGCCGCCGTCGGGCAAGATCCTGTCCGGTGGTGTTGACAGTAACGCGCTGCACAAGCCCAAGCGCTTCTTCGGCGCCGCCCGCAACATCGAAGAAGGCGGTAGCTTGACCATCATCGCCACCGCGCTCGTCGACACCGGCTCGCGCATGGACGAGGTCATCTTCGAAGAGTTCAAGGGCACCGGCAACAGCGAGATCCACCTCGATCGCAAGCTGATGGAAAAGCGCATCTTCCCCTGCCTCGACATCAACAAGTCGGGCACCCGCAAGGAAGAGCTCCTCGTCGACGACAAGGTGCTGGGCCGCATCTGGATCCTGCGTCAGCTTCTGCATCCGCTCAACGTGGTCGACGCCATGGAATTCATGCGCGACAAGATCGCCAAGACCGACCAGAACGCCGAATTCATCGCCTCGATGTCTGGCTAAGGCCTAGGGCCGGACGCCCCCCTCGCCTCTTCCCCCCTTTGCGCCTCGCGGGCGCAGCCTCTCTCCCCTCCCCTCGAAAACCAAGCAGGACGTCTACCGGCCTCGGCTGGCCCCGCCCTCGATTTCGCCTATGCGGGCGCGCGGGATTTTGATAAGACCGCGCCTGCATGTCTCTTCGTACGCCCCTTTCCCGTCGCTGGGTCTTCACCGCGCTGCTGACCTTGGCCGCGCCACCGCTGCACGCCGCACCGCTTGCCGAGTCCGCTCCGAGCGCGTCGCAGGGTGCCGCCGCGGCCAGCAAGAACGATCTCGATCCTACGAAGCGCGAGCAGCTTCGTGCCCTGGTGCGTCAGGCCAGCGAGCGCATGCAGGCCGGTGACAGGGTCAGCGCCGTCGCGCTCTTGGAACAGGCCCGTGCCCTGCGCGCCGATCCCAGCATCGACTACAACCTGGGCATCGCCTACGCCGAGCTAGGCCGTCATCCCCAGGCGGCGGCCGCGTTTGAACGCTTCCTGCCAGTGGCCGATCCCAGCCGCTTTCTACCCGAGCGCATCGACGACGTGCGACGCCGCATGGCCGAATATCAGAAATCGCTGTGCCGCGTGCGCGCCCGCTTCAGCGTGCCCGCCGGGCAGTCCGCTACGCTGTATCTCGACGAGCAAGCGCTGTCCACGCTCGCCGCCGGACGCATGAGCGAGTCGCGCTGGCTCAGCCCTGGCAGCTATCGCGTGCGCGTCGCCGGTCCTGGCCTGCACGACTACAACGTCAGCATCGATCTGCGTCCCGGTGAAGCGCGCGAGCTAACCGGCGATGTCGTCCGCGAAGGCAGCGAGAGCAGCTTGCTTGCTGACAACACAGCCAAGGCGCTGAAGCAAGAGCCGCTGCCGTTTTATCGCAAGCCCTGGTTCTGGGGTGTCGTCGGGGGTACGGCGGCCGTCGGCATTGGCTTTATCGCCGCTTTTGCGGGCGGCGCCTTCGACCACACCGCTCCCGGATCGGACCTCGATCCCATCGACCTGTTCCGCAAGTAAAAGAGGGCCCTGTGCTGAGCCATCACCCGCTGCCCCCGACCCTGCGCCCTACCCTGCGACGTCTGCTGCTCGTCGCGCTGCCTGCCCTGCTGGGCGCTGGCTGCGAGCGCATTCCCGATCCCTGCGTCGATTTCAAGCTGGCCTGCCTAGCCATCACCGTGCCCGAGGGTCCCGCCAACATTCGCCGCATTCAGACCGTCATCCACGACGGGATGACGCAGTACATGCAGCCGACGCCGACCAAGCCGCCGAAGGAAGCGCTGGTCTATCCGCTGCGCTACGCCGTGCGCTTCGGTGAGTTTGAAAACAGCTATCGCGGCTTCGTCGAGCTTTCGCTGACCGCGCTCAACGACGAGTACGACGTGGTCGGCTTCGTGACCGAGAACGTGCCGATCAACGGTCGCGAGAAAAAAACCGTCACGCTGCGCTTCGGTGCGCCGCCTCCCGAGCCCGATATGGCCGAGCCCAGCGTCGATATGGCAGCCCCGGATCAGGCCACTCCTGCTGACCTGGGCAGCCAGCCGGACGGGCCCTAGCTTGGTCCACGCCCTGCGTCATCGCCTGGGGCGCGGCGGCGGGCTATAAGCGAACCGCGATGTCGACCCTCCGCCGTTCTTGGCTGCATATCGAGTGGGACTGGCCGCTTGTGGCCTCGCTGCTTCCGCTCTGCGTCATCAGCCTGCTGAACCTGTATTCGGCGACCCGCGTCGCGCCGCGCGGTCTGTTTTCGCAGCAGCTTGGCTTCTTCGCCGCTGGCGTGGTGCTGTTCCTGGCCCTGACGGTGTTCGATTACCGTCGCTGGGCGCGTCTGGCCTGGCCGGCGTATCTGTTTACGGTGGGTCTGCTCAGCGCCGTGCTGGTCATCGGTCGCACCGTCAACGGCAGCAAGCGCTGGTTGGGCCTCGGTATGCTCGGCGGTCAGCCGTCAGAGCTCATGAAGCTGGCGCTGATCGTCTTTTACGCCCGCCTGTTCTCGTCGGATCCGCTCGATCTGCGGACGCGGCCGGTCTACTACGCGGTGGCCTGGCACCTGGGGCTCTTGGTGCCGGTGCTGCTGATTCTCAAGCAGCCGGATCTAGGCACCGCGCTGCTCTGTGCCGTCGTCGCGGCCTCGCTGCTCCTGCTGGTGCCGCTTTCCGCACGGGTGAAAGCCGCCGTCCTGACCATCGATCTGTCGGTGGCGGCGGCGGTGTTTCTGTTTGGCCTCAAGGCCTATCAGAAGAAGCGGCTCCTGACGTTTCTGCATCCCGAGAGCGACCCCACCGGCACCGGCTGGCACGCGCGCCAGGCAATCTGCGCCATCGGCAGCGGCCGCCTGCTAGGCAAAGGCTACCTGCGCGGCACGCAGAATCAGCTGCAGTTCCTGCCCGAGCACTGGACCGACTTTCCCTTCGCCGTCTGGGCCGAGGAGTGGGGCCTGGCCGGCTGCGTGCTGCTCATCGCCTGCTATCTGGTGCTGATCCTGTGGTCGCTGCGCGTCGCCCGCGATGCCCGCGATCGCTTCGGCCGCTACCTGAGCATCGGCTGCGCCAGCCTGCTGTTCTGGCACGTGGCGATCAACATCGCGATGGTCATCGGCATGGCCCCGGTGGTCGGCGTCACGCTGCCGTTGGTGTCGTACGGCGGGTCGAGCCTGCTCGTCTCGTTCGCGGCGATTGGCCTCCTCTGCAGCGTCGCGCAGCGGCGCTTCGCCTACTGAGCTACGATCCGGCCTCGCCGGGATTTCGGGGCAGTCCGGGGGTGACGCCGCCCCCGTCGCGGCGCAGGTCGGGGTGGCTGCGCGAGCGGAACATCGATTGGACGTACGTGCAGGACAACCCGTCACTGAAGCTTTTGGAAGATGAGCCGGACCATGGCTGCGACAAGTGCAGCCGCTT
>CALFYE010000552.1 GCA_937952145.1 uncultured Myxococcales bacterium | reverse complement strand
CGACGACTGACGCAGCGGCCGGGGTCCGCAGTAGGTTTTGATAGGCGCTCTTACTATCGACCGGGAGAGGACAATACCCCAGGCGGACTGTTGATTGGCTGCGAAGGCTCAGAAGCCAGAAAGAGCGATCAGTATGGCCATAAGCACGATGCCCGCGCATTGAGCGCGCCGATCTCGCCGACCTCTGGAATGAAGTGGCGCCTGCTCGCCCTGGGACCTGGCAGCCGCGGGAAAGCCAACGACACGCTGTTCCTGGACCTATCGCAGAACTATGAAGCTCTGATGGACACGTCCGCGGTGAAGCAGGCGGCGCACCCCGTGAAGTAGCAGCGGCATGTGGCGCACCGCCGCAGCTCGACGATCAAGCTACTCAGACTCCGAAGTGCTTGCGGGTCGTCGGATCTGCAGCGAGTGGCGGCGGATCATACGGTTTAGCTGGTGCCGACTCATTCCCAGAAGCGACGCGGCGCGGGCGACGTTTCCACCGGTCTCGTTCAAGGCGCGCTGGGCATCCTGTGGCGCGGGCAAGACATACACGGATCGTCGCCGCGGCGTCACGGGGGAAGCGAGATGACCGGCCGGTGTCTGTCGCGTCACACCGTGCCCAGGCAACGGACCGCGAATCGGGGCAATGACCTCGCCCCCGCTCTCGGACATCGCATGACCCAGCAGGAACTCAACCTCGGACACGTTGGTGATGTAGGCATGCCGAACCAGCTGATCGATCAGAAGCGGATGCACACGGGCCGCCTGCGCGCGCTCATCCCAGAAGGCCAGCGCATTCAGATCCCCCTGGCACACCTGATTCCGCAGGAGGTGTCCTATCAACATCGGAATGTCCTCTTTCCGATCATTCAAGCTAGGTACTCGGATCTCGCGCTGAAAGCGCCGCTTTAGCTCGTAACGAATGCGCTCGGGGCGATTGGTGGCTCCCACCAGCCGGAAGTCCGAGCGGCGGATGCGTCCTTCCTCCCCGAGACGAAAGTACTCGCCCCGACGATCCGCGACACGCAAGAACATCGGCTGCACTTCCTCTGGCATGTCACCGATCTCGTCCAGAAACAGCATCGATCCATCGGCGGCACCAACCAAGCCCACACGTTCCTCCATCCCGGGGTTTGGGAAGTTGCGCTTGTTCCCAAACAGCAGCGCAGCAGCCAAGCTGGGAGGAATCGCCGAGATATTGTCCGCTACGAGCGGTCGCTCGCGTCGGCTGGACAAGCGATGGATGGCCTGGGCTGCCAGTTCTTTGCCGCTGCCGCTGTCGCCAACGATCAGGACGTTCTGATCGCTGCGAGCGCAGGCCGCCATCCGCTCGCGCAGATACCACAGGGCCGGGCTCTCTCCGATCATGCCGTCGGCATCAGGCGCGCCAAAGGGCTGTACACGATCCAGCGGGTAGGCGCGCAGGCGCGGCAGTGCCAGGGGACGGCGAGTACACAGCAACAGAAGCTGGTTGCGCAGGTATAGAGTGTCCCCGACTTGAATGTGTGCGGCCTGCATCGTGCGGCCATTTACCATCAGCGGACAGCGCCCAATGTTCTGAACAAACAGGCCCTCATCGCGATGGGTCAGCGTCAGCTGCAATCGAGAGATGCTCTCCCCCAAGATGGGCAAATGCGGTGTGGGATCGAGCTCCAGTCCTTCCGGACGCTGACGTCCGAAGACAACCTCAGACCCCTCGCGGGAAGGCAGGAGCAAGCGACCGATGCTGACCTGACTTGGCAGGCTGGCGCTGCTCCGCAGGCTGCTTCCGGTCTCCGCCTCCACCTCCTCTTCCTCGATGCTGTGGAACGGAGTGCGCAGCGAGCCAGGATGAAGCTCAAAAGAGCTGGTCCGAAGCGATGTCGCACGCTCCCGCTCAAGCAGTGCGTTGCGCGGATCTCGACCGAAGATCCAGACCGGGATGTCTTCGGGAAGGAAGGCCACCTCGCCGGTTCGCTGCGGCTCGCGGGCGGACCACAGGATGACCAGTGCCAGGCACTCAGCAGGCGAACGATCGAACTGCTCCGCCAGACGATTTGGAACCGTCCGCGCGGAAGGGGCTAGCGGATCACGCGGCGGGCTCACATCAATCCCTTCACAGCTCGACTCCTTTTTCTGCGCTCGACTGCTGGCCCAGCAGTCTCTGTGCCAGCCAGCCTCATCCCCCGGTGCCAGCGTGAAGCTTGGCACCTGACCCCGCGTGCTAGCGAGCACAGCGGCGCCTGCGTGCGCAAGGTGACAGCACGTGTTCGCACTGTGAGCGCGCGCAGAGCGCACGTGAGCGCGCTCTTTCATAGCGACCTGGCGCGCGCATGTTCCAGCCCCCACAGCACGCGTCTTGGATCATAGCCCCGTCGTCCAGGTGTCCCAGGCCGCGCGGCCACACCAAGTACGCGCTGGCTTAGGGCTTGCACAGAACGGTCACTGCAGCATGCAGCCGCCAGGCGCCGGACCGGGGTGATCCGGCGTGAGAGCGGTTCCCCCCTTGCTAGGAGTGTTCGCGTGTCGATTCAAGATGAAATTCCGCGCTCACGCATCAACCTGCGCTACCGGACAGAGATCAATGGCTCAGCGCAGATGCTGGAACTGCCCTTCCGCTTGATGATCCTGGCGGACCTGTCTGGCGGATCCTCCGTCGATCGCGAGGTCGATCTGGACAGCCGACGCCTGCGTTCGTTGGATGGCAAGAACATCGACAGCCTGATGGAGAACATGCGCATGTCGGTGGGCTTCAAGGTGAAGAACTTCATCGAGCCGAGCAGCGAAGAGCAGCTGGACGTTCAGCTACCGATCACCAGCCGCAAGTCCCTAAGTCCGGAAGTGGTGGCCAACAACATTCCCAAGGTTCGAGCGCTGCTACTGCTGCGCAAGCTGCTTTTGGAAGTGCAGGCCAATATCGACAACCGCAAAGATCTGCGCCGCCTGGTGCAAGAGATCTGGAGCAATCCCGAGCAGATCAAGAAGCTGCAGAAGGAACTTGAGGGTCTGTCGAACTACAAGCTGCCCAGCAAGCAGAAGGCACTGCCGGCCGCCAAACCCAATTCCTAGTTCGTAGCGTGTATCGCACCCTGCGAACCGCGATCGGAGGAGAGATCGATGGCACAGAGCAAGAGCACCACCGAGCCCAGCACCAGCCTGCTTGCGCGCTTGGTACATAGCATGGAGATGGATCCCGGGAAGATCAGCCTGACCCCGATGATCCAGTCCGACTTCAGCGTGATCAACGAACAAGTCAGCTTGGAAGATCGGCTGCTTTCCGGAATGGCGGCGATTTTGCATAACACCGATCACGACGGTGGGCGCTACGAAAAAGGCCGCGTGATGGATGCCGTGCGCACGATTGATGCGATCGTAAACGATCAGCTCAACGCGGTCTTTCATCACCCGACCTTCCAGCAGATCGAAGCAACATGGCGCGGTATCGATCAGCTGGTCGAGCACGCAAACTTCCAATCGAACGTCACTATTGAGCTGATGGATGTCAGCAAGGATGAGCTGTTCGAAGACTTTGAGAACAACTCCAGCGACATCTTCGGATCGTCCTTTTTCGAGAAGGTCTACATTGCCGAGTATGACCAGTATGGCGGTCGCCCCTACGGCTGCCTGCTGGGACTGTATGACTTCACGACGTCAGCCCGTGACCTGTTCTGGCTGCGCAGCATGTCGAAGATCGCGGCGGCCAGTCATTCACCGTTTGTCGGATCGATCGCACCACAGTTTCTGGGCTGCAACTCGCTGGAACAGGTCGAAGCGATCAAAGACCTGGATGGCCTGCTGAGCCAGCCGCGCTATGCGCAATGGCAAGCCCTGCGCGAGACAGAAGAGGCCGCGTACCTGGGCCTGACCTTCCCACGCTACGTGGTCCGTCTGCCCTGGAATCCCGAGACCAACCCCAGCTCGGGCCTGCCGTTTCACGAGATCGCAGATGGCAAGTCAGAAAACTATCTGTGGGGCAACGCCGCGCTGTTGTTTGCGCGCAACTTGATCCGTTCGTTCGAGACCAGTGGCTGGTGCCAGTACATCCGGGGACCCAAAGGCGGCGGCCTGGTGACCGGCCTGCCGGTCGACATGTACAACGTCCGTGGCCAAGACGAGATGCGGATTCCCGTCGAGATCTGCATTCCTGACTATCGCGAGCTGGAGTATTCGCGCAACGGCATCATGCCCCTGGTCTATCGCAAGGGGGCGGGCGAGGCGACCTTCTTCAGCGCGCAGTCCATCAAGCGCCCCAAGAAGTTCAAGGATCCGAAAGACTCCGAAAACGCTCAGCTGGTGTGCAACCTGTCCTATACGTTCTCGGTGGCGCGCATTGCTCACTACGTCAAGAGCATCATGCGCGACAACATCGGAGACATCTCGACTGCAGGGTACGTTCAGAGCGTCCTGTCAACGTGGCTGGAGCAGTACGTGACCACCGAGGTCCGCCCGGATGATACGACGATGCGCACATTCCCATTTCGCGCCGCGCAGGTCGTGGTCAACCCCCAGCCGGGACGGCTGGGGTACTACGACTGCAAGATCTCGATCCTGCCGCACGTGCAGTTCGAGGGCATGGATGTCGAGCTGCGCCTTGAGTCACGCCTGGGCTAATTCGAGCAAATAGGAGTCTTCGATGCCGGAGTTTACGCGAGAACTGGATGCCTCTCAGGGATTCAACTTCAAAAAGGACTATCAGAAGACCATCGGTTTTCTGACCGCACTCAAGATCGGTACCGAGACCTTCGCCGCCGACTTCACGGTCAACAGCCCGATGGCGGTCACAGCGGCCAGCGGGATCACGACCCAAGCCACCGCGACCGCTGGTGCGCTGAACGTGGTGGCCGTGCTGAAGAACATCACATGGACCATGGGTGACACCGATCCGCTGGTGTTCAAAGGACTGCTCTCGATCGCTGGCAAGCAGGCGTTTTCTGCGCTGCTGTACGCATCGATGATCGACATCGATGTCGAGATCGGCTTCGTCATCTACGAATACGATCCGCTGGCGAAAAAGTACTATGCCGCATTCTCGAACTCGGCCCAGGCCAACACCGATGCGACATCCACTGGGGTCAAAGGGCAGATTAAGAAAGACGGTACGGACCTGAAGATGACCATCAATCCAGAAGCGGATGATGCAGTCCAGTCGCCCATCAACTATGAGTTCGACCTGGAAGTGGTGCCCAAGCCGATCGTGCAGCCGCTACTGTTCGCGACCTCGTCCACCCGCAAGGTGACCAAAAACTGGGGTCGCACGGGTCCGACGACCTAGCAGCGCGTTGAAAAAGGGACCGAGGGCCTCACGATGAACGCCGGTTGAAGCGAGCGTCCGAACGGACGTGACCGACGACCGATGCTGCAGACTGAGGCCGCAGCCACCTGTGCAACAGGCCGCTGATCGGGGCCGGCGCATGCAGGCACTGGGCGGGGGCGGTCCCACGCTCGCTGCTGTCTGGGGTGTACTCCGCAAGCGCCGGATCTATCGTCGATGGTGGGCCGGGCTTCGCGAGAGGGACCGCTGTCTGTTGCGTTTCCGCTGCCCGCTGCAGCGGCCCCTACGCGGCTCCGTGCTGCGCAGCAGGAAGGACGCTGCCGGCGTCCGCGCAGGGGGCAACAGGCATGGCCACAGGTGTGTCCTTTGGGGCCGGCCACTGGGTATGAAGAGGGGATGTAAAAAGGAATGAGCACGCTGAAGATCGCACCTGTGCGCTGGTTCTTGGGGCAGACGGTCCTGCCCGAGCACTTCGTTGCACTGCAGCAGCTTGTCGATGCAGCGGTCGAATTCCGGGCTCGCATGCAGGGTCTGCCGATGTACGGCATCGCCCAGCTTTCGTACAACGAGTCGCTGCTGCGCGACGGCGTGCTTTCGATCGGCGAGCTGAGCGCGGTACTTCCCGATGGCACGCCGATCAGCATCCCTGGCGGCTGCAGCGTGGCACCTCTGTCGCTGGTCGCTACGTCGGCCACGCGGGTCAGCGTGTACCTGCATATCCTTTCAGATACGGCCACGGGTCACGGCAACCGCACCTATGACAGTGACCCGCGCGTGGTCGAGCGGGTCCTGCAGCGGGCCGTCCTTTCGATCAACGACAACGTGGACAACTCACGGGCGGTCCTGCGCCTGGGAGACTTTGAAAAAGGGGTGGCCGGCAGCTTTTCGCTGGCAGGAACGTACATTCCACCGATCGTCCAGGTGGGCAGCACGCCGTATCTTCTGCCTGCGCTGGCCGCACTGGAAGCGCAGGTCAACGCGCTGGAACCACAGCTTGTGGCACAACTGCAGGACACGTTTCTGCGTCCCGATCGGCTGTCGACGATCCGGCGCTGCTTGGCTGCTCTGTATCGCGCCCAGACGCTGTTTGCGGACCTGCGAAACCGCATCCCCCACCATCCCTACGATGTCCATGCAGCGCTGCGCGATCTGTACCTGGAGGCCTGCTGTTTTCACGAAGTGATCCCCGACCAGCCCGTGCTGCCGTATCAGCACGACAGTCTGGCCAGCTGCTTCGGAACGGTGGTGCGGCTGCTGCAACAGGCTCTGCGCCCGGTGTACGCGCGATCGACCCACCTGCGCTTCAGCCGCAGCAACGGTCTGTTCACGCTCAGCGGGCTGCCGTCCGAGCTGAAGGACGCGCAGGAGGTCTTCCTGCTGGTGCAGCGGCCGACGCTGCACACGCGGATTTCGATCGATGACATCAAGGTGTCGTGCACATCGCGACTGGCCTTGGTGCATCGCTTGGTACTTCGCGGCGTGCCCTTTAAGTACGTGGAGCGTCCGCCGTTTCAGCACACCTTCGGACCAGAGGTCGACTTCTATCAGCTGCAGTCCGGCGACGAGTGGGATCACGTTCTGCGCGAGAGCTCGGTGGCGCTGTACGTGCATCCTATTTTGGAGCGCGCCAACGTCTTTCTGTACTGGCGGTAGGAGGAAACGATGTCCTTTCTGAATCGCTTCCTAGAAGATCCGCCCGTTGATGACACCGCGGCCAGTGTGGTGCGGAACCTGAACGCGCTGTTCAACGCACGCCCGGACTATGCGTCCCCGCTGCGCGGCTTTGGCATCGGCGATTACTTGGGCCAGCAGAGCCGCAAGGGGACACAGCTTTCCATCCTGCGTGAGATGCAGCAGGTGATCGCAGAGTACGAGCCCCGCTTTCGCCTGCGCGAGATCAAGGCGCTGGGACGCGACGCCGATCTGACGCTGCATATCGTCCTTTCCGGACTGCTGCGGGGCACCCGTGGCGATGTGCCGTGCCGACTTGGTGTGCGCTTCAGCTTGGTCAGCGGCGCGGCCGAGGTCGAGCTAGGCAGCATGCAAGAGGTGCGTCGTGCCCCGTAACACCGTGCGCGATGACTCACCGCTGTTCGCAGCCCTGCACGACGAGGCACCGGCCTATCGCGACGGCCTGGTGCTGCGCGTGGAATTCAGCTCGGTCACCAGCCCGCGGCCGATCCTGCTTTCGGGTCACAATGTGCAGCACCTGTCGCTGGATCTGCGCAGCAGCGGCTTTGCCGGCGAGCTTGTCGTCCTGGTGTCAGACGACATCGCGCTAAAGAGCGAGCAGCGGGACGCGCTGCTGACGCTGTTTCGGGCCCCGGACCTGATCAAGCTACGCCTGACGGTGCAGGCGGCACGACTGGATCAGGACATCAACGCGCTGCCGCAGCCGCTTGAGATCCACGCGCTGGTGTCAGAGCGCGCGCTGTCCGAGCACGTCGCGAAGCTTGGCGACGCGCCTCTGTCTTATCGCCGCTACATCGTGCGCTTTGCGGACGCTGCTCAGGTGCTGTGGCGGCAGCACTTCCCCTGCGAGCTGTTCACGAACAAGTCGCTGCGCCAAGTCATCGACAGCTATCGCACGACGCACATCGTCCTTGAGTATCCCGACCTGGAAGTCGGCCAGGTGAAGCCCATGATCTTTTTGGGCTGCGACAGCGAGCATCGCCCGAGCGAGCGCGCCAGCTTTTATGATTTATTGATGTGGCGCCTCGATGAGATGGATAAGATTTTTATTTACGATTATAATCGCAAAGTTTATCAAATTCATGGCAGCAAGCCACGTCCGACTGTATTTGACTTAATTCCTCGTGATTTATCCAGCCTATCAACTTACTATCCTGAATATCCAAGATATCAAAAAAATGTTCTCAACGACTTTGTCGAGAATGTGCAGAATCGAATTCTTGAAAATATCAAGAAGGTTCCAACACTGCGTCAGGATCATCTGTTTAATACGATGATCGCACGGGGATTCGACCAGGAAGTCCGGGACCGCACAACGGCCTTTCGGATGCCCAAGCCCGAGTTTGTTATGCACTATCGGGCATTCCCCAGCAAATCCTATTACCCTGGGGCCGGTATCGACTTTCGAGTGGATAAGGAAGACCTGGAAGCTGAGGACATCGCAATTCCAACCGAAGCGGCACTGGAGATCTGTCGCGTCTACCGCATGACGCTGTCAGCCCGCCGACAGGAGATCGATGTTGCCGCGGTCTACGACGGGCTGGTGCCGGCCAACTTCGACCTGCGGACCCGCGTCTGGCTGGAGCTTGGAAGCGATACCCAGCTTCGGCTGCCGCCTTATACGCTGCCGCGCTATCCGGTGGCGATCGAAGGTCGGGTTGTCAGCGAAGCTGGAACCCTGATTGAAGAGACGTATCAGTTTTATCCCGAGACGCTAAGTCAGATTCCTCGCTACAAAGTCATGATGCCAGTATTTGGCAATCAAGTAATCACGACCCCCTATAATCCGAATACTCTGCCCGGTCAGTTCTATTTTCCTTTATACAAATACGAACGTGTACTGGTGAATATGTTCTTCGACCGGGCCATGATCTGCGAGATGCGCGAGTGGCGAGCAACCGCCCAGCTGCCGCAGGATACCCAGGGCGATCAGCTGCTTCTAGGCAAGACGCCGCTCAACCGCACCAGCGTGGTCCACTGGTATGAAAACAACCGGCCCGTCTTTGAAATTGAGCGCCTGAATCAGTTTGATAACCAAGTCGTAAAGATCGCCGAAGGAAACATGCTGCTGCAGGTCGGTACGCCGCCGCTGGGTGTCACTTCGGGCACCCCGATAGGCCGCAAGATGGTCCTGCCCCTGGGCATGCCGGCCGTGCCCCCGCTCGGCTCGCCCCCGC
>CALFYE010000551.1 GCA_937952145.1 uncultured Myxococcales bacterium | reverse complement strand
CTTCGCGGTCGCGGATGAACGCCGCCTCGGGCTCGCGGCACTGGTTGTGGACGCTGGGTTCATAGTGCTGACAGTTCTTGCAGACGTGCAGGTCGGTGCCGCAGTGCGGGCAAGAGTCGCGCCGACCCACCTTGATGCCGACCTTGACCTCGAAGATCTGCTCGTTGCCACAGGACCAACAGAAATACGCCATGGGCGGATTCTATGCGCCGAACTGCCACCGGCGCAATCAGAGCTGCATCCCCATGAGCTCAGAGCCAATGGTCAAAAGCAGCCGGGGGTCGGCAAACAGGTTCAGCGAGGGGGCCAGCAGGCGGGCATAACGGTCGAAGTACAAGAGCTGGCGCAGGATCAGGATGAAGTCGTCGGGCAGCTTGACCCCGTGGCGCTGCGAGACCCGCACCATCTTGCCCAGCACATAGGCATAGTCGATATCGCCGAGGGTGCCGCGCATAAACGGCGACAGGGCGTCTTCGAGATCGCGAGCAAAGGCCTCCCAGTCACCCGCCGAGGTCTTCTCGGCGACGGCTCCCATTTCGGCCATGGTGTGGGCGACGCCGACGAAGTCATGGCTGGGGAAGGCGAGGATGAAGCGTGCCACCTGCTGCCGCCGCTGCGGCGACAGCCGACCGATGATGCCAAAGTCGAGAAAGCCAATGCGACCGTCGTCGAGGAGCAAGAGGTTGCCGGCGTGGACATCGCCGTGGAAGAAGCCGTAGCGAATCAGGCACTGAAACCAGGCGTGCATGCCGGCGATGAGCTTGCTCTCGGCCTCTTGCGGCGTGATGCCGCGGGCGGTGATGGCTGCGACGTCGTCGACGCGAATGCCGCGCAGGCGCTCCATCACCAGCACCTCGCGCGTGCTCAGGCGATGCACGGGTCGGGGGGCGCAGACGTCGGTGCGACCTAGCTCGACGAGGATGCGGTTGAACTCGTCCATGCGGGCGGCTTCGCCGAGGAAGTCGAGCTCTTCGTAGATGTTGCGTTCGAACTGCTGCACCACGCCGCGCGGGTTGGCGTTGCCGATGCGCGGCAGCCCCTGCAAAAGGTCCGCCCCGAAGCCCAGCATGCCGATGTCCGCCGCGACGAGCTTACGCAGATCTCGCCGCTGAACCTTGATGACGAGGTCACTCTCGACGCCGTCATCGTTGATACCGACCGCCCCGTAGACCTGGGCGATGGATGCTGAGGCCAGGGGCTTTCCCTCGATGCACCTAAACAGCGTGCCTGGCGCCGCGGCCAGCGCGCGTCGCAGGGTGCCTTCGACGAGCGGCCAGGGCTCGGGCGGCACGCGGTCGAGGCTGTGCTGAAACTCACGAACGTAGCGCTCGGGAAACAGGCCGCTCGACGAGGCGATAAGCTGTCCGAACTTGATGTAGGTCGGCCCCAGTCGCTCGAACGCCTGCCGCAGCTCGCTGGGCCCCGCGCTGAGCCGGTCACCGGCCAGATACCGTCGCAGATAGCGAACAGCCGCGATGAGCAGCTGATACAGCGTCACCAGCGAGCGGCGCAGCGGCGGGTGACCGTAGAACAGCGCGCTCAGCATGATGAAGAACGCCAGCCCCGCCAGCCACAGCGACAGGCCATACGGCAGCCAAGTGGAAGTTGTCGAGGGGGACATCATGAGGCGCAATCTATCGGATTTGTGCCGCCCTGCCTATGCGCTGGCTGCGAGTGCAAGCCGTATGCGGGTCTGCGTGATATCTTGATGCCGTGAACGCAAAGGACTTCGAGCGAGCGCTTCTTGAGCTCGCGATGACGACGAGAGCGCCGCTATCGCGAGCCAACATCTCGTTCTACACCGGGGTGCCGGCGAAGCAGGCTGAGAAGTGGCTTGATGAGCTCCTGCGTGAGGCGATTGTCGAGATCGACACCGACGACGATGGCGAGATCGTTTACAACGTCACCGGCGCCAAGCGGCCGGAAGGGGGGGCGATGGCGCTGGCCCGCTGCGCCGCCTGTCAGCGGGTCACCGGGGCCGGCAGTCGCTGCGGACACTGCGGCGAGTATCTGGACAATCGGCTGCGCGCCCTCAAGGCTGAGGTCGATCGCGAGCGCGGCCTGACCACCACGCGTCCCTCGCGTCGTTCTCCGCCCTCTTCCGACGAGCGGCGTGATACCGGGGATCGCGGGTCGGCGCGGCGGGGCGGGACCAGCCCGCTCGATCTGGCGCGCGTGCTGTCGGATATCGAGCGCTTCCGGCGCGATCTTGGCAAACCGGCGGTGGCCGACGAAAAGAATGTGGTCGTTGCCGGTGTCCTCGGACTCTTTGGGCCGCTCGGCTGGTTCTACGCCGGGCCGCATCGCGAAGCCGCGGTAGGCTTGGTGGTCTTTCTGCTGGCTTGGAAGCTGCTGCCGGCGCTGCTCTTTGCGCCTCTTTTACTGCTGTTCCTGCCGATATCGGCGTTCTTGAGTGTGCTCTATGCCTGGGGGTACAACCGCTCGGGCGAGCGTACCGGCCTGTTTCTCGACGGCGGCAATGCCGGCTCGGAGCGCGGCGCCGATTCCGATGACGATGACTCGGCAGGCCCGCGCCGTTCCGGTCGCCACGGACGCTGACGCATGGAAGTCGCACCGGTTCTTCTTCCTTCCCCTGCCGCTGTGCAGCCCGCCCTGCTGAGGCAGTTGGTCGCTGATTTGGATCTGCCGGCGGCCAAGGCCCTGCTGGCTGCCGCTTTGCCTTGGGATCAGGCGGGGCCCGTCGTGGAAGAGAAGCTGTTTGCCGGCAATGGCCAGCGCCGCGGACAGACGCTGGGAGCCTTCGTCGGTGACGAGCTCGTCGGGCTTTT
Organism: uncultured Myxococcales bacterium; assembly: GCA_937952145.1. Lineage (GTDB taxonomy): Bacteria > Myxococcota_A > Polyangia > Palsa-1104 > JAEUJZ01 > JAEUJZ01. Next base: position 7,140 of record CALFYE010000551.1, on the reverse strand, counting down.
GGCGCAAGCCGGGCGCTGGCTCAAGCTGCTGCTCGTCCACCCGGCGGCGCGACGACGGGGTATCGGCACGCAGCTTCTGCTTTCAGCGCAGGCCTTCGCCACCACGCTGCCCGCCGACCCCGTCGTGTTGACGGGTCGGCCGCGGCTGCGCGTCGGGGATCATCCCGGCAACTATCTGTCCCCGGGCATCGATGAGCGCGAGGTGGCGGGCCAGGCGTTCCTGCGGGCTCGTGGCTTTGTCGAGATTGGTCGCAACCTCAACCTGCGCGCCCCGGTCATCACCAACCCGCTGCTTTCGCCCGAGCGCATCGCCGAGCGCATCGCCAAGGCCGCGGCGCAAGGCTACGTCGTGCGACGGGCCAAAGCTGCCGACATACCAGCGCTCTTGCAGATGGTGACGACCGACTTTCATCGCGTCTGGGCCTACGAGGTCAGCCGCGCCCTGGGCCCTGAGCTCGGCGGGGCCGCGGCGCTGCACACGCCGAGCTTGCCCGAGGGAGCGAGCGTGCATATCGCGGTCGCAGCCGATGGCGCAGTCGTCGCTTTTGCTGCCCACGATGGCAATAACCGCGGGCTTGGCTGGTTTGGTCCGACGGGGACGCTGCCCAGTCATCGCGGTCGCGGCCTGGGCGAAGCGCTGCTCTTGTGCTGTCTGGCGGATGTCGCGCCAGGTGCTGCGTCTGCCGGTTCGTCGCATGCACCGCAGCCCGCAGCCCGCCCCGATGCCGGGGTCATCGCCTGGGTCGGGCCCGTCGAGTACTACGCTCGCGCCTGCGGTGCCGTCCCCGATCGTCGCTTCGTTGTCTACGAGGAGGCTCCATAAGTCATGCAGGGTGTCTTTGGAACGCAGCTACGCGGCATGGTGCTGTGCGCCGGGATGTCGAGCCGCCTAAAGGATCTCGGGGCAGAGCTGCCTAAGCCACTGCTCCCCGTCTGCAATCATCCGCTGGCCAGCTATGCGCTGTCGCTTCTGCGCGGCTTTGGCATCACCGAGATCGGCATCAACCTGTTCCACCTGGGCGAGCTCATCGCCGAGACACTGGGCAGCGGCGCCGACTACGGCGTCGATATTCGCTACTCGCAAGAGACCGAGCTTCTGGGCACCGGTGGCGGCATCCGTCGCATGGCCGACTTCCTGACGCACGGCGGGCGCGAGCCGTGCTTCGTCGTCAACGGCAAGATCCTTATCGATGTCGATCTGGAAGCGGTGCTGGCCATGCATCGCATCACCGGCGCCGCCGCGACGCTGGTCCTGGCCGAGACCGCCGACGCCGATCAGTGGGGTGCCATCGAGGTCGATGGCGACGGGCGCATCCACCGCATGCTCGGCGAGTCATCGCCAACGCCGCCCCCCAAGGGACTTTTGCGCTGCATGTTCACCGGCGTGCACATCGTCGAGCCGAGCATCCTTGACCGCCTGCCCAAGAGTGGTCAGTCGTGCATCGTGCGTCAGGGTTATCTGCCGGCGCTGCGCGAGGGCGAGGTGCTGACCGCCTACGTCACGCCCGGCTATTTCTTTGAGCACTCGACGCCGGCTCGTTACCTGCAAGGCAACATCAATGCCCTGCGCGGGGTGGCGCGGCTGCCCCACCTGCCGGGGCCGCTCGTCGGGGTCAGTGCGCGGGCGCAGATCTCGCCGCGGGCGGTGATTCGGCCGCCGGTGTGCATCGGTGCTGGAGCCGTCGTCGAAGATGGCGCCGTCGTCGGTCCCGATGTCGTCCTGGGCGAAGGCGCGCACGTCGAGCGCGGCGTGCACATCGAGCGCAGCGTGGTGTTTGCCGGCGTCTATGTGCGGCAGTCGACGCGCGATGCCATCGTCACCCGTCGCGCCAGCTATAGCGGCGTGGCCGGCCCGACATCGGGATAAACTCACGGACGAAGGAAGGCAGATTCACCATGAGCGAAAAGCTAGCCGAGCGCGGTGCCCAGCGGGCAGCGACCGACGCCGAGAAGCAGGCGGGAAGCGGGGGCGCAAACGCCCAGCAGGCCCTAAGTCCCAGCGAGCGAGCCGAGCGTGAGCTGGCCAAGATCGACGAGGAAATGGACGCCATCCTCGAACGCAACCCCAACCGTGGAGCGCTGATGAACCGTCCCGATCAGGCCCTGCAGCCGCCACAGGGGCGCCAAGTGACGCCGGCGGTGTCCGAGGGCGTCGATGGCAAAGCCGTAAACCACCTGGCGATGAACGTCTTTGTGCCCGGTCTTGGCACCATGGTGCGCGGTCACTACGCCCGCGGCCTGATGCAGCTAGGTCTGTTTCTGGCCTCGCTACCGACGCTGTTTATGGGGCGCTGGGCGCTGGCCGTGATCATCGCCATCGTCGCCTATCTGTGGTCGCTGATAAGCGGCATCCGCTTCCTAACCTCATCGTCTTCGACGACCAACCAGAGCACCTGGAAATAACCCGCACCCGAGGTCTCCTCCCCGTCATGTCCATCTACCAGAAGCACGTCTTTGTCTGCACCAACCGCCGCGACCCGCAGAACCCCAAGGGCTCTTGCGCCAATAGCGGGGCCGAAGAGATCTGCCAGATCTTCAAAAAAGAGCTCGCCGAGCGCGGCCTGCGCGGCACGATGCGCGCCAACTCGTCCGGCTGCCTGGATCAGTGCGCCCACGGTCCCACTGTCGTCGTCTATCCCGAGGGCGTCTGGTACACCGTAAAGACCCCGGCCGATGCCAAAGAGGTTGTGGAAGAACACCTAATCAACGGCCGACCGGTCGAGCGCCTTCGTCTGAAAGTTACTAAGTAACTTCTTCCGTCCTCCCCTCGTTCGCTTCCCAAAATCCCTATCCAGCTCTGACTTCCGATCGCACAGCGCCCCGTCCGGCGATCTGTCGTGCTTCGGTCCGCGGCTTGTCGTCGCCGCGACTCCTCCGGCATGATGCCGGCACACCGCCGACGAGCGAGGAGTCCGCCCATGCCGAACTTTCAGACGCTGCGCATCGAGCCCCACCCGGAAAATCCGCGCGTGGCGCGCCTGCTTTTGAATCGTCCCGAGCGCCTCAACGCCATCAACGAAGAGATGCCGCGTGAGCTCCGGGCCGCCGTCGAGTGGGCCAATCGGCAAGACGAGATCCACGTCATTGTCGTCGAGGGGGCGGGCAAGGGCTTCTGCGGCGGCTACGACCTGACGCAGTTCGGGGGCGGTCAGATCGATCACCCCTGCCAGCAGGAGAGTGTGCCCTGGGATCCGATGGTCGATTACGCCTACATGAAGCAGAACACCGACGACTTCATGAGCCTGTGGCGCAGTCCCAAGCCGACGATTGCCAAGGTGCATGGCTATGCCGTGGCGGGCGGCAGCGACATCGCGCTGTGCTGCGACCTGCTGGTCATGGCCGACGAGGCGCGCATCGGCTACATGCCGACCCGGGTCTGGGGCTGCCCGACGACGGCGATGTGGACCTATCGCCTGGGCCCGCTGCGAGCTAAGCAGCTGATGTTCACGGGTGACACCATCGATGGCCGTACCGCTGCCGAGTGGGGGCTGGCCAACCAGGCCGTGCCCACCGACGAGCTAGAGGCCGCCGTGCTGCGCCTCGCGAGCCGCATTGCCGGCGTGCCGCGTGGACACCTGGCGATGCACAAGATGGTCGTCAATCAGGTGCTGCTGAACATGGGCCTGGAACAGAGCCAGCAGCTGGCGACGCTGTTCGATGGCATTACAAGGCACAACCCCGAGGGCCTGTGGTTCCGTCGCTACGCTCAGGCCGAGGGCTTCAAAGCGGCCGTCGCCTGGCGCGACAGCGGCACTGCCATTCCCGAAGGCGACGAAGCCCGCGCGCTGATCCGCGAGCTAGAGGCCCGCCGCCCGAAGCCGTAAGCAGCGAGGTGTGCGCAGCGGGCGTCGGTACGGGCTACACGCCGTTCACCTCCTTAGGCTACAAGCCGGGGTTGGAGAGGTGGCGACGTAGCATCTAGCAATCGTCGACCATGGCGCGGGTCGCAGGTCGATATAATCGATCCTTCATGCAGCGGTCGTCCGACCCGGGGATTCGGCGGGGAGCCGTGCACCGCATCGTGTGGCCGTGTCTTTTGCGCTGGCTCCCGCTTCTGTGCATCGGGCTGGCGCTCTGCCTGCTCCCGCGCTGGACTGGCGCGTCACCTGCTGCCTCGGCGGTCACTGTGAGCCGAGAGCCTCCACCGGGCGCCCTCGCTCTCCCCCACCAGAGCGAGGCGTATCGCGGCCGCTGGCAGTACCGCTGGGGCGACTCGCCGCGCGATGAGAGCGGCACGCTGCTGTGGTCGCTGCCGAGCGAAAGCCAGGGCTTCCAGGATGTCCCCACCAGCGGCAATCCCCCTTTACGAGCGGGCCAGAACTTCCTCTGGCTGCGCACTCAGCTCGATGGTCCCGACGTGCACGATCCGGCCCTACAGATCGAGATCATCGATCAGCTGTGCGAGGTATTTCTCGACGGGCAGCCCATCTATCGCTTCGGCCAGCTCGATGGCTCGGGTCGCTGGGCGCGGCGACCACTTGGCTACCCCGTCCACTACATTCCCCTTGGCCGTGGCAGCCTGGCTCGCGACTATCGCGGCAGCATCCTCACGCTGCGCATCTATTCCGAACACCTAAACATTGGCCTTTTCGGACAGCAGCGAATCGGCACGCGCCTGATCTTGGAACGAGAGATCTTCCGTCGCGACATCAGCCTCCTTTTCGCTGCCATTTTGCTGCTCGCGGTGGGCTTGTTCAGCCTGGCCCTGTTCCTTTATCAGCGTCAGGACCTGAGCTATCTCAGCTACGGCGGCTTCGCCTTCTTCGTTGGCCTCTACGCGCTGTGTCGAATGAAGAGCGGCTTCTGGGTCGACGAGCACCCGCTGATCTGTTTCTACATCGAGCTCTTCGCCTTCTACACCTGCATCCCCTGCTTGGTCTTCTTCCTGCATCAGGTGCTGGGGCCCGGGCCGCTGCGCTTGATGCAGCCTCTGGCGTTCACGCTGGCCGGCTATGACGTCGTGGCCTGGCTGGCGATTGGACTCGGCGGCGTGCCCGCGCTCAAGACCCTGCTGCCCTTTCAGATCCTCGCGCTGATCGGCGTCGTCTACACGCTGATCGCCGCCACCGTGGCGCTGCTGCGCGGCAGTCGCGACGCGCGAGTGCTTGGGCTGGGCTTTCTGCTGGCGGCGGGATTTTCTGCCTACGACATGCTGGCGGCGATCGGGCTGTTGCCGCGCGTGCGCACCTCGTTTGCTCACTTTGGGCACGGTGCTTTTGCGCTTTCACTGGGCCTGATCCTCTTGTTTCGCTTCCAGCGGGTGTACGCCGATCTGCTGTCGACCAAGGCCGACCTGTCGGAAAAGTACGGCGCGCTGCAGGCCCGCACCGCCGAGGTCGAGCAGCTAAACTCCGAGCTACGTCATCAGATCGAAGCGCGCTCGAAGTCGCTGGTCGACTCACTCTTGGGCGGCAGCAGCTCATCGCAGGAAGCGGTGCCTATCCTGGCCATCGATAGCGTGCTCAATCAGCGCTATCGCATCGTCCAGATCCTGGGCCAGGGGGCGATGGGTGTGGTGTACGAAGTGCGGCGCCTCAGCGACGGAAAACGCCTCGCGGCCAAGGTGCTGTCGGGGCACACCCGACGCAAGGAACTGGCGCGCTTTGCACGCGAAGGTCAGCTCTTGGCTCGCCTGAACCACCCCAACCTGGTGCGCATCGTCGATGTCGATCTGCTAGACGGCCGCCTGGCCTACCTAGTCATGGAGCTCGTAGAAGGCGGCACCCTCGCCGGGCGACAAGCCCGCTATGGTCAGCTGGCTTTCGCGATCCCCGTCATTCGCCAGGTCGCCTCGGCGTTGGCGCAGGTGCACGCGGAAGGGATCGTGCACCGCGGCCCATTGAGAAGTCAAAAACAGTCGAGAAATCGCGAGCTTATAGAGTCGGAGAAATGGCCGGGGAAGCTGGGAAAAATCAGCTACTTAGGGCTTGTTCTCGACGGAAGCGAGCAAAGCCGCGCGTTCATCGGGGCTCATTGCGCGTAGGAGCTTTAGCAGGGCTTCCGGGGTGGGTTCGGCAGGGGTTGCGGCCGGCTGCATCAGCAGGGCGGCGACGTTGCGCGATTGGGCTTCCCGCTCGCTTCCGGGGGCGATGTAGTGGCGGCGAGTGATCTCTGTGCTGCCATGGCCCAGCACTGCGGCGACGTGTTCAGCGCTAGCGCCATCTTGAACGGCGAAGGTTGCGTGCATGCCGCGCAGTGAATGGGGGCAGACGTGCGGCAGGCCCAAGCGCTTGCAAGTGCGCGTCAGGTAGTCCCACAGATAGTCATTCGCCAGTGCGCGACCGTCGCCGAACAGCCACGCATCCGCAGCGCGGCCGGACTTCTGGCGCATCAGTAGCGTCTGCACCCCGGGAACGGCGATCCGTAGGGTGCGGGTCGCGTTCGCTGTCTTGCCGCCTTCCATCGCCACACAAAGCCGCGTTCCATGGCCATCGACGTCACGTGCTTTCAGTTTGAGCACTTCGCCTGACCGCAGACCATGCAGGATTTGCAGCGAGAGCCCCAGGGCCCGATCTTCGCCGCGCTCCGCCTCGGTCAGAAGATGCGACAGAAGAACGCGGGCCTCGTCGACGCGAAGCTGCGGCTTGCCGCGATTGGGCTTGCCTACTGGCTTCACCTTGGCGAATGGATTGGCCGCCAGATAGCCCCGCTCGACGCACCACGCGAAGAACGCGCGCACGTAGCGCAGTCTGGCGCGATGAGTGGCCGCGGCAAGCTCCTCGGTCATCGCGTCGTAGATGGCTTGCGCGTGGTGCGGCTGGACACTGCATAGGCTCGCGCTGTCGTCGAGATGACCGCGCAGACGATCATTCCATGACTGCACCGACACTGCGCGCAAGCCCTGCTTCCGCTTCTGCGCCAAGAATTCGTCGATGGCCACGCCGATCGGTTTCTTGGCCTCGCTCGACAGCGACGCACGCAAGGTCTCGATAACGGCAAGCGCTTCCTCGCGAGTCGCGAAACACTTGGACGTGCGCCGATCTCCCTGGTCGTAGATCACACGCCACTTGTCGCGATTGGCATACGGCCCAAAGACGGTCGCAGCTTTTACGGCCATGTTAGAAGTATCGCCGAACACCGACGGGGCGGGGCGGAAATTCGCGGCTGATTTCACCGCGTTAGCCAGCACGCGCTGTGCTT